>NZ_VDEV01000029.1:0-127933 GCF_006151685.1 Arthrobacter sp. BB-1 | reverse complement strand
GGGGGGGGGGGGGGGCGCGCGGGGGGGGGGGGGGGGGGGGGGGGGGGGGGGGGGGGGGGGGGGGACGGGCGGGGGATTAGGTGAGGCGCACCTGGCGGTTCACGTCCTTGTACAGCAGGTAGCGGAACTGGCCCGGGCCGCCGGCGTAGCAGGCCTGGGGGCAGAACGCGCGCAGCCACATAAAGTCGCCGGCCTCCACCTCCACCCAGTCGTTGTTCAGCAGGTACATGGCCTTGCCCTCAAGGACGTACAGGCCGTGCTCCATCACATGGGTTTCCGGGAACGGGATCACGCCGCCGGGCTGGAACGTAACGATGTTGACGTGCATGTCGTGTGCCAGGTCGTTGGGGTCCGCAAAGCGGGTGGTCTTCCAGGCGCCGTTGGTGTCCGGCATCTCGCGCGGCTCCACTTCGGCGTCGCTGGTGACGAAGGACTTGGCCTCGTACCCTTCGAGGCGCTCGTAGGCCTTGCGGATCCAGTGGAAGGACACGATGTCAGCCGAGACGTTTTCCAGGCCCCAGTTGGACCCTGCCGCAAGGTAGGCGTAGCCGCCCTCCTCCAGCTGGTGCAGTTCGCCGTCGAGCGTGAGGTTGACCTTGCCGCGGGTCACGAAGATGACGCCTTCGACGCCGGCCTCGAACTCTGCCCTGGGGGCGCCGCCGCCCGGGCCGATCTCCACGATCAACTGCGAGAACGTGGTGGCGAAGCCTGAGATGGGGCGGGCGATGATCCAGGAGCGGGTGTTCGAAAAGCCCGGCAGGTTGGACGTCACGATGTCCGTCATCACGCCCTTCGGGATCACCGTGTACGCCTCGGTCACGATGGCCCGCTCGGTGGTCAGGTGCGTCTGCGGCGGCAGGCCGCCGGTGGGGGAGTAGTACTTGCCCATGAAGAGAGATCCTTACCTAGGAGTTGGAAGTGGTGGCGAGCCGCGGGTGGGCCAGTGCAGTCAGCTGCGGAATTCCGACGGCGGCAAGCGCCTGGACTTCATCCGCACCGACGGCGCCGCACTGGACGCCGCGCAGGACGAACGCGGCCAGGGCGCGGGCCGTGGCGGGTTCGTCCATCACGCCGCCTGTGGTCTGTTCCACGTAGTTCCGCAGCCGTGCAGCGGCCGCGGGCAGCCCCTGCCGGTAGAAGGCGTAGGTGGCCGTGAAACGGCTGGGCAGCTGGGCGGGGTGCAGGTCCCAGCCCTGGTAGAAACCCCGCTCCAGGGAACGCCGGACAAGCCTGCCGTGCAGCTGCCAGGCGCTTTCCACGTTGTCGCCCACGGGGATGATGTTGGTGGACCCGTCGGAGAGGCGGATGCCGGTGCCGGCAACAGCCAGCTGCATGACTTCCTTGGCGAAGTCGGCCACCGGGTGTTCCATGGACTGGTACTCGGCCGAAATCTGCAGCGACGCGGAGTAGTCGTACGTGCCGTAGTGCAGGCCGCTGATCCGGCCCGGAACAGCGTGCGGCAGCTGTGCCACCGGCGACGTGCCGTCCGGCCCCAGGATGAGCTGCGGGGTTTCCACCTGCACCTCGAACCGGAGCCGTCCGGCGGGAAGCGAGTGCACTTCCTCCAGCCGGGACACGGCGTAGTCCATCGCTTGCACCTGCGCTACGGTGGTCACCTTGGGCAGGGTCAGGACCAGCCCTTCGGGGAGTTCACCGGCCGAGGCCAGGCCGGACACAAACAGGTCCAGGGTACGCAGCCCGCGGACCCGCGTGGCTGCTTCGAAGCACTTGAACCGGATGCCGATGAACGGGGGTGCTGACCCGGCAGCGACTGCCTTGGCCACCGCGGAAGCCGCGGCAACGGCGGCGGCGTCCTCGGCGTCGTCGCCCCTGTCCCCGAACCCGTCCTCGAAATCGAGCCGCAGGTCCTCGATGGGTTCACTGGAAAGCTTGGCCGCGACGCGCGGGGCCACGGCCCCGGCTAGTGCGGCGATGGGTTCACTGGAAAGCTTGGCCGCGACGCGCGGGGCCACGGCCCCGGCTAGTGCGGCGTCCTGGCCAAGCAGCGCCCCGAGCTCTTCTAGGCCCCCGTGGGCCTCCGCCGTCGCCAGCGCCTCGGCGCCCCAGTCGGCAGCGAACGACGCCGTAAAAAGGTCCGCGGGGACGTACACCGTGTGGACGGGCTGGCGGGAGCCGTCGTCGCCCGGGTAATTCCGTTCCAGCAGGCGGTCGGTGGCGGCCAGCTGGACGTCGATGTGTGCGAGGTCCCCTGCGGAGAGCGAGGGCTTGGGTGATGCCATGCCTCAGTCCACCAGTTCGTAGGCCGGGATGGTGAGGAAGTCCGTGTAGTCCTCGGAGAGGCAGATCTCCGCGATCAGTTCGCTGGCCGGCTTGTAGTAGCGGCGGAAGGCTTCGTCGCCGACCTCGGTGCGTAGCCGCTCGGTTTCTTCGCTGAGGATGCGTTCGACCAGTTCGCGGGTGACGGTGTTGCCGGTGTCCGCCAGGACGGACTTGTTGCGGATCTGCTGCCACACCTGCGAGCGGGAGATCTCCGCCGTGGCGGCGTCCTCCATCAGGTTGTGGATGGCCACGGCGCCGTTCCCGGACAGCCACACCGCGGTGTAGGCAACGGCCACGTAGAGGTTAAGCCGCAGCCCGGACTCGGTGACCTGGCCCTGGGCGGAGGCCACGTCCAGCAGCTGTTCCGCCGTCACGGAAACCTCCGGACGCTGCTTGTCCAGCTGGTTCGGCCTGTTGCCGAGCACTGCGTCAAAGACCTCGCGGCAGGTCGGAACCAGGTCCGGGTGTGCCACCCAGGAACCGTCGAAACCGTCGTTCGCCTCCCGGGTCTTGTCCGCCCGGACCTTTTCAAACGCAGCCTCCGTGACCTCCGGGTGCCGGCGGTTGGGGATGACGGCGGCCATCCCGCCCATGGCGAAGGCACCGCGCTTGTGGCAGGTCTTGACCAGCAGTTCGGTGTAGGCGCGCATGAACGGGGCCGTCATGGCCACGGAGGCCCGGTCCGGGAGGACAAACTCCCCGCCGGCGTCCCGGAAGTACTTGATGATGCTGAACAGGTAGTCCCAGCGCCCGGCATTGAGCCCGGAGGCGTGGTCCCGCAGCTCGTAGAGGATCTCATCCATTTCAAAGGCCGCCGGAATGGTTTCGATCAGCACAGTGGCGCGGATGGTGCCCTGCGGGAGTCCCAGGTAATCCTGGGCGAAGACGAAGACCTCGTTCCACAGCCGTGCCTCAAGGTAACCCTCCATTTTGGGCAGGTAGTAGTAGGGGCCTTGTCCGTTCTCCACCAGCTGTTTGGTCACGTGGAAGAAGTGCAGGCCGAAGTCCACCAGCGCGCCCACGGCACGTTCGCCGTTGATGAGCAGGTGCTTTTCCGGCAGGTGCCAGCCGCGGGGGCGGGCAACCACGACGGCGAGCGGGGCGTCGGTGCGGAGGCTGTACTTCTTACCCTCGTCCGAGGTGTAGCTGAGGGTGCCGCGGGCGGCGTCGCGAAGGTTCAGGATGGATTCGACGACGTTGCGCCAGGTGGGGGTGCTGGCATCCTCAAGGTCCGCGAGCCACACCTTGGCACCGGAGTTCAACGCATTGATGGCCATTTTTGCCGGGGCCGCCGGCCCGGTCATTTCCACCCGGCGGTCCTGCAAAGCCGCCGGCGCCGGCGCAACCTGCCAGTCGCCGTCGCGCACGTCCTGTGTCTCGGGCAGGAAGTCCAGCCTGCCGGTGTCCGCGACGCGTTGCCGCTTGGCGGAGCGGGCGGCCAGGAGTTCGTTGCGGGTGCCGGCGAAGCGGCTGTGCAGCTCCTCCACGAAGGCCAGCGCCTCGGTGGTGAGGATTTCCTCCGCGCGGTCCATGGGCCGGGGGTCTGTGGCGGTGATGGCCATTTCTGGTCCTTTCCTTGTGCTGAAGTCAGTCAGTGAGTCAGGCGCTGGCCAGGGCGGCAACGGGAGCCGGGGCTGCGGCCGCCGCGTTGGCGGCCGCGGCGACGGCTGAGGCAACATCGGCGGCCACATGGGGATCGAAGACGCTGGGGATAATGTAGCTGGCATTGAGCTCATCGTCAGCTACCCGGTTGGCGATGGCGTCCGCGGCGGCCACCAGCATCTCCGGGGTGATGTCCGAGGCGCCGGCATCGAGCAGGCCCCGGAAGAAGCCCGGGAATGCCAGCACGTTGTTGATCTGGTTGGGGAAGTCGCTGCGGCCCGTGGCCACCACCGCGGCGTGCTTTGACGCGACGACGGGGTCTATTTCCGGCGTGGGGTTGGCCATGGCGAACACGATGGCGTCCGCTGCCATTGAGGCGACCTGCTCCTCGCCGATCACGTGCGGGGCGCTGACGCCGATGAACACGTCCGCGCCGACGAGGGCCTCGTGCAGCGTGCCGGCGAAGCCTTCCGCGTTGGTGTTGGCGGCGATCCACCTGCGGTGCTCGTCCCCGTAGGTTTCACCGGAATGGATGGCGCCGGAACGGCCGGCGGCGATGATGTGCCGCGCGCCCTGGGCCTTGAGGAGCTGGATGATGGCAGAGCCCGCGGCGCCGACGCCCGAAACCACAATGCGGACCTCGCTGAGCTTCTTGCCCACCACGCGCAGCGCGTTGACGAGGGCTGCGAGGGTGACGATGGCGGTGCCGTGCTGGTCGTCGTGGAACACCGGGATGTCCAGTTCAGCGCGGAGCCGGTTCTCGATCTCGAAGCAGCGCGGCGCAGCGATGTCCTCCAGGTTGATGCCGCCGTAGACCGGGGCCAGGGCCTTGGCGATCATGATGATTTCCTCGGTCTCCTGGGTGTCCAGGCAGACCGGCCAGGCGTCCACATTGGCGAACTGCTTGAAGAGTGCGGCCTTGCCTTCCATGACCGGAAGGGCGGCGGCCGGGCCGATGTTGCCGAGGCCAAGGACGGCCGAACCGTCGGTAAGGACGGCGATGGTGTTCCGCTTGACCGTGAGGTTGCGGGCTGCCGAGGGGTCCTCGGCGATGGCCAGGCAGACGCGGGCGACGCCGGGAGTGTAGGCGCGGGAGAGATCGTCGCGGTTGCGCAGTGCGACTTTGGGGACGACTTCCAGCTTGCCGCCCAGGTGCATCAGGAAGGTGCGGTCCGAGACGTGCTGGACCCTGACGCCGTCAAGCGCGTTGAGGGCATCCTTGACGCGGGCGGCGTGGGCGTCGTCCGTGGTGTTGCAGGTGACGTCCACAACGAGGGTTTCGTGGTGGGATTCGCTGACGTCCAGGGCGGTGATGGCGGCGCCTGCCGCTCCGACTGCAGCGGCAAGCTCGCTGGTGGCGCTGAAGCTCGAGGGCGCTTCCACGCGCAGGGTGATCGAATTTCCGGGGCTGGGGTTCGCCATTGAATCTCCTCCTGTTGGGCCTTGTGCGGGCCGGTTTAGTCTCAAGGTTTCTCGTATTATGGATATTATTATCTGGATAATGGAATAACAAGCGCGCCTCGGCCCGCCACGTGGCGCCTCGCAGCGTCAGCCGGCCGTGCTGTATCTTGGGTGTTCTAAGCAGCTCATTTCACGATGCGGATAAGAGTTGTCGGAATCAGAGCCGTAGGAGACAACGGAATGGCAGAGAAAACCTCGGGCGGCGTGCAGTCGGTGGAGCGTGTGTTCGAACTGCTGGAGCTCGTCACGGACGCCGGGGGCGACGTCACGCTCAGCGAGCTTTCCTCGTCCACGGACCTGCCCTTGCCCACCATCCACAGGCTCCTGCGGACGCTGGTGTCCCTTGGCTATATCCGCCAGCTCCCCAACCGGCGTTACGCGCTGGGCCCGCGGCTCATCCGGCTCGGCGAGGGAGCCAACAAGCAGCTTGGTGCCGTGGCCCGCCCCCAGCTGAAGACCCTGGTGGACCGGCTGGGGGAGACCTCGAACATGGCGGTGCTGGATTCGGACATGGTCATCTACGTGGCACAGGTGCCGTCCCTCCACTCCATGCGCATGTTCACCGAGGTGGGCCGGCGCGCCCATACCCATGCCACCGGCGTCGGCAAGGCCATCCTGGCCCAGCTCGATGACGACGCCGTCCGCGGCATCGTGGCCCGGGCCGGGATGCCAACCCCCACCGCCAAGAGCATCGGGGATATTGACGAGCTCCTGGCAGACCTCAAGCTCATCCGTGAGCGCGGTTACGCGATTGACGAGGAGGAGCAGGAGCTTGGTGTGCGCTGCTTCGCCATGGCCGTTCCGAATGCCCCCACGCCCACCGCCATTTCCGTGTCCGGGCCGGTGTCCCGCGTGGATGAGCACTTCGCCGATAAGGCCGTGCCCATCCTCCGCGAGGCTGCCGAGGCCATCTCCCTGGAGATGAACCGCACCTGAGGCCTTCGTGCTAATGCCCTGACGGCTTTTCGGATGACTGGACCGGGACTTCCTTGCCGTCGCAGTCGATCAGCTTGCCGCCCTCGAAGCGGTCGCCGTCGGCCAGGCATTTCAGGTCCTCCTCCCGGACCACCCGGCCGGTGCCGGCCACGAACACCGACTGGTTCTCGGAATTACCCGCCTTGAGGTGGTTGAACAGCAGGTTCAGCAGGATGGCCATGACCGCGGCCGAGCTGATGCCGGAGTGGAAGATGGTGCTGAACCAGGACGGGAACCGGTCGTAGAAAGTGGGAGCGGCGATGGGGATCATGCCAAACCCGACTGACGCCGCCACAATGATCAGGTTCATGTTGTTCCGGTATTCCACCTTGGCCAGGGTCCTGATGCCGCTGGCGGCCACGGTGCCGAAGAGCACAATGCCGGCGCCGCCCAGGACGGCAGTGGGAACGGCAGCCACCACGCGGCCCAGGACCGGCAGGAGGCCCAGCAGGACCAGGATCACCCCGCCGGCAGCCACCACGTAGCGGCTTTTGATTTTGGTGACAGCCACCAGGCCGACGTTCTGTGCAAACGCGCTCTGGGTGAACGAGCCGAACACCGGGGCGAGCAGGCTGGAGCCCATGTCTGCGCGGAGCCCTGCCGCGATGCGCTTGGAGTCTGTGCGCGTGCCCACGATCTCGCCGACGGCAAGGATGTCCGCCATGGTCTCGGTCAGGATCACCAGCACCACGATCACCATGGAGATAATGGCGGCGATCTCAAAGGTTGGCGCGCCCAGATGGAACGGGGTGGGGAAAGCGGCGATCGGGCCGTCGCCGACCCTGGAGAAGTCCGCCATGCCGGTGGCGACCGCGACAACGGTGCCGCCAACCATGGCCAGGAGTATGGACAGGCGTGAAATGGTGGCGCTGCCCACCTTGCTCAGGAGCAGCACCAGGGCGAGCGTCACGGCGGCGAGGCCGATGTTGGCCGTGCTCCCGTAGTTCTCGGCTCTCCGGTTTCCGCCCATCGCCCAGTTGGCGGCGACGGGCATGAGGGTGAGGCCGATGGTGGTGATGACGGTGCCGGTCACCACCGGAGGGAAGAACCGGACGATCTGTGAAAAGACCGGCGCGATCAGCAGGCCGACTGCTGCGGAAACCATCACCGCCCCGAAGACCGCCGGCAGCCCGCCGCCGCCGCTGACGATCGCCACCATCGTGGCCACGCTGGCGAACGAGACGCCCTGGACCAGGGGGAGTTGGGAGCCGAAGAACGGCACGCCGATGGTCTGCAGCAGGGTGGCAAGGCCGCCCATGAAGAGCGCTGCTGCAACCAGGATGCCGATATCCGCGGGGGAGAGGCCGGCGGCCTGCCCGACGATCAGCGGAACGGCGATGATGCCGCCGTACATGGTCAGGACATGCTGGAATCCGTAGGCGAAGCTGCTCCCGACCGAAAGCCGTTCATCCTCCGGCCGGCTGGAAGCGGGACGCTTGCCGCGCTTTTTGGCGTCGGCTTTGAGGGGGTTCTTGGTGTTCATGGCAGAGTTCCCGTTCAGCAGAATCCGGCGATCCCGGACCAGGCGACGTCCGCGGGGCTGGCGTCCCCGCGCTGGACGGTTGCCTCGATCAGGCCGTACGGGCGGTCGGCGGCGTAAAAGACCTCGTTGGGATTGTCGAGGCCGAACGGCGAGAGGTCCACCAGGAAGTGGTGTTTGTTGGGCATGGAGAACCTGATCTCGTCGATCTCGCTGTGTGCCTCAAGGACCTTGGTGCCCATGTCGAACAGGGTCTGCTGGAGCGCGTGCGAATACTTCTCGGTGAACCCTTCGAGCAGGAGGGCCTTGACGTCGTCGTAATTCTTGTTGAAGTCCAGCGCGCTGAAGTCCGTGCCGGTCTTGAAGCGCCAGCGTGCGGAAACGTCCGTGGCGAGGATCCGGTCCGTTGTCTCCGGCAGGGTGGTGTACTTGTCCTTGGGGTAGCCGACGAAGCCGGACTGGGTGGACTTGAGGACCGTGAGGTCCTTGAGGCCCGCAATGACGTGGGCCGCGGCGCCGTCGCGCACCAGGACTGCAGTGCGGACTTCCTGCCCGCTGCGGACGAAGGAGTGGTCATGCGCGGCGCCGTGGGCCTGGATCCGGTTCCAGCTGTAGGACTCGGCTTCCCAGCGTCCGCCGGTTACCCAGTGGAAGCTGGACGTGAAGTGCTCGCCCAGGCGCAGCAGGAAGGCCTCCGGAGAACCGATGCCTTCCCGGGCGAAAGCGTAGATGGTGTTTTTCTGGGTATCCGTGGGCACCACGTGGCCGTTGTCGCCTTCCAGGTGGGCCGCGGCAAAGTCCCCGCGCAGCTGCGAGGTGACGTTCAGGTCCTCAATTTCGTGGCGGTCCGTGTCGCGGGTGATTTTGACGACCCGGACTTCGGCCTTTCCGTACTGGTTGTGGCCCAGGATGATGTTGCTGCTCATGGTCAGATTCCCAACTTCCGGTATGTGGGACCAGAGTCCCGCAGAGAAATTAAGCGCGCGTGTCCCGCACGTTTCTTGTACCGTCGGCCCACAAAAAATGAGCCGACATCAATTGATGCCAGCTCATTACGACCCTGCCTGCTGCTCCCAGGTTACGTGACCTGCGCCACGAGTTGTCATCCAGCGTAGCCCGGCCGGCCGGTGGTGTACATCACAATCTGAAAAACCCGTTTGTGACCGGTCCGCAGCGCCGGGCAGGGCACGTTACTGCCGGGCAGGCGCGAGGGTGCCCAGCAGGCCGGCGGCGGCACTGACGGCAATCACCACCGGGGCCTTTCCCCTGACCTCAGGCAGGCCGATCGGGCACTGGATCCGGTCAATCTCAGCCTCGGCAAACCCCTCCGCCGCCAGCTTTTGCCGGAACCGCAGCCACTTGGCGCGCGAGCCGATCAGCCCCACGCTTCCCAGGTCGCCACGGCGCAGGGCCGCGTGGCAGAGCAGGAAATCCTCGGAGTGGTCGTGGGTCATGATGAAGACGTGGGCGCCGGAAGGCAGGCCGCCAAGGAACGAATCCGGAACCGGCGTGTGCACAACCCGGACGTCCGCAACACCCGCTGAAACATCGGCCAGCCGGCCGGCCTCCAGCTGCTCCTCCCGGCTGTCCACGAGGTACAGGGCCATGGGCAGGCGGGACAGGATGCGGCCGAGTTCGTACCCGACATGCCCGACGCCGAAGATGGCCACAGTGGGAAGGGACAGGAAAGGCTCCAGCAACACCCGCACCTTCCCTCCGCAGCACTGCCGCCCATGCTCGGTGGTGGCGTGCTCGTTGAGCGGGAACTCGGCGTTGCGGGGCACGGAGATACCTTGCGCCATCATGTCCCTGGCCTGGTCCACCACGGTGGCCTCGAGATTTCCCCCGCCGATGCTGCCCCACGTGGAGTCGGCCCCCACCACCATCTTGGCGCCGGCCTCCCGCGGTGCATGGCCGCGCACCTCAGACACGGTGGCCAGTACTCCGGGCAAACCTGAGGACCTCAGGTGCTGCAGGGCTTCGAGCCAGTCCATGTCACCGCACCGACGTCGCGGCGGGCGCCTGGAGGGCGTCGCCAGGGAGGGCCGGGGAGGGCGCGGTGACCCGTTCGATGGCCCAGAACACGGCTTCGGGGGTGGCCGGGCTGGCCAGTTCCACTGACATGCCGCCGGGACCAAACGCTGCAACCGCCTCGCGCAGCGCCTCGCGGACGCTGATGGCAAGCATGAGCGGTGGCTCGCCCACGGCCTTGGAGCCGTAGACCACTCCGCTCTCCGTGGCCCGTTCAAACAGGTGGACGTTGAATTGCTCCGGCATTTCGGAGAAGCTGGGCAGCTTGTAGGTACTGGCCGACTGCGTCGTGAGCCGCCCCCGCCCCTCGCCGTCGGACACGTCCCACCGCAGGTCCTCGAGGGTGAGCCACCCGGCGCCCTGGACAAAACCGCCCTCAATCTGCCCAACGTCGATCAACGGCGAAAGGCTGTCGCCGACGTCGTGCACTATATCCGCGCGCACCTGCCGGTAGGTGCCGGTGAACCGGTCCACCTCCACTTCGGTAACGGCTGCGCCGTAGCTGAAGTACTTGAATGGTTCGCCCTGCATCCGGGCGCTGTCCCAGTGCAGCCCTTCGGTCCGGTAGTACCCGGCAGCCCAGAGCGGAACGCGCTGGAAGTAGGCATCGTGCACCACCTCGGCGAAACTGAGGCCGGGGTCATGGAAGCCGATCCCGGTGACCTTGCCGTCGTCGAACCGCACATCGTCCGGATGGATGTTGAGCCTGCGGGCAGCCACCTCGGACAGCCGGGAACTGATCTGCTCGCAGGCGTTCTTGACGGCACCGCCGTTGAGGTCCGCCCCGGAGCTTGCCGCGGTGGCTGAGGTGTTCGGGACCTTGTCCGTCCGGGTGGGTGCCAGCCGGATGAACGCGAGCGGCACGCCCAGGGCGGTGGCAGCCACCTGGCGCATCTTGGTATGCAGCCCCTGCCCCATCTCGGTTCCGCCATGGTTGATCAGCACGGACCCGTCCTTGTACACGTGGACAAGCGCGCCGGCCTGGTTGAACGCGGTCAGGTTGAAGGAGATGCCGAACTTCACCGGCGTCATCCCGATGGCGCGCTTGGTGTGCGCATGCGCCGCGTTGAATTCCGCGATCTCCGCCCGCCGCCGGGCCACGCCGGCCCGGTCCAGCAGCGACTGCCAGATGGCGGTGAGACGTTCGGCATGGCGCACCGGCTGCCCGTACGGCGTGCTCTGCCCGGGCTCGTAGAAATTGCGACGGCGGAGCTCGCCGGGGTCCAGCCCCAGCAGCGGGGCGCAGCGGCCCAGCAGGTCCTCCATCACCAGCATCCCCTGCGGTCCGCCGAAACCCCGGAACGCCGTCTGCGACGTTTTGTTGGTCTTGGCCACCCTGCCGTGCACTTCGATGTTGGGGACGTAATACGCGTTGTCGATGTGGCACAGCGCCCTCGCCAGGACGGGTTCGGAGAGGTCCAGGCTCCAGCCGCCGTCGCTCGTGAGGGTGGCTTTCAGCGCCTGGAGGCGCCCGTCGTCGTCAAATCCTGCCTCCCAGCGCGCATGGAACGGGTGGCGCTTTCCGGTCAGGGTGATGTCCTGGGTGCGGGTCAGGCGGAGCCGGACGGGGCGCCCGGTCAGGCTGGCGCCCAGGGCGGCGACGGCCGCGAAACCGTGCGGCTGCATTTCCTTCCCGCCAAAGCCCCCGCCCATCCGCAGGCACTGGACGGTCACCTGGTGGTTGGCCAGCCCCAGGACATGCGCCACGATCTCCTGCGTCTCGGACGGGTGTTGGGTGCTGGCCTGCACAAACACCTGCCCGCCTTCGTCAATGATTGCGAAGGACGCCTGCGTCTCAAGGTAGAAGTGCTCTTGGCCGCCGAACTCGAACTCCCCGCTGAAGCGGTGGGCGGCGCCCGCCAGCGCCTGGTCCGGCTCACCGCGGGCAACAGTGGGCTGGTTGCCCTGGAAGCTGCCGGCCGCAATGGCTTCGGTGAGCGTCAGGAGCGACGGCAGCGGCTCGTACTCCACCGCAACCGCCCCTGCGCCCAGCCGTGCCGCTTCGACCGATTCGCCCAAGACCCAGCACACGGCCTGGCCGTGGAACATCACCTCGCTGGGGAAGAGCGGCTCGTCGTGTTTGGTGCCGGAGTCGTTGATGCCGGGAACGTCCGACGCCGTCAGCACCCTGACCACGCCGGGAACTTCAAGTGCGGGCTGGGTCTGCATGGCCAGGATCCGTGCGTGCGCGTGGGGCGCCTGGACGGGCCAGGCGTGCAGGACGTTGCTGGAGCGGGCAACAATGTCATCCGTGTAGAGGGCTGTTCCGGTCACATGCCCCGCGGCGCTCTCATGGGGCACCGGGATGCCCACCAGGGGGTTGACGGGACGCTCTGCCAGGGATTTCACTTCGCCACCTCCAGCGCCGGAGCGTTCCCGGCGTGGAACTTCAGCAGGGCCTGCCCCAGCATGGCTGAACGGTAGGCCGCGCTTGCCCGCATGTCATCGATGGGCGTCCCCTCGCCCGCCATGATGGCGGCCGCCGCGGCCACGGTCTCCGCGGTCCAGGGCCGGCCCACCAGGGCTTCTTCCGTTGCTGACGCCCGGATGGGCGTTGCCGCCACGCCGCCGAGCCCGATCCGGACCGAACTTACGACGCCGTCCGCCACCTGCAGTGCAATGGCCACGGACACGCTCGAGATGTCGTCGAAGCGGCGCTTGGCAATCTTGTAGAACGCTGTGGTTTCGGCCAGCGGCAGCGGGATCCGCACTGCGCGCAGCAGTTCGTTGGGCTTCCTGACGTTCTGCCGGTAGCCCGTGAAGTACTCCGCCAACGGGACCTCACGTTCTCCGCCGGCGGAGCACAGGACGACGCCGGCGTCCAGGGCGAGGAGTACGGGTGCGGAGTCGCCGATGGGTGATCCCGTGGCGAGGTTCCCGCCGAAGGTGGCAGCGTTCCGGATCAAGCGGGACGCGAACTGTGGGAACAGCTGGCCCAGGAGGGGCACCCGGCCGTTGAGGCCCCGTTCCACCTCAGAGAGGGTAAGGGCCGCGCCGATCTCCACCCGGCCGGCGTCGAATGTTAACGTCCGCAGTTCCGCCAGGCGGTCGATGGCGACGACGACGGGCGGCCGGGAGTGGCGGAGGTTCACCTCGACGCCGAGGTCCGTTGCCCCTGCCACCAGCTTTGCCTCCGGGTTTTCCTCAAGGGCCTGGAGGGCTTCAGCCAGGTTCCCGGGGCGCAGGAACCGTGCGTCGCCGTCCGTCCGGGTGTGCCTGGCCGGCGGGGCGGGCCGGTTCTGCCTGCCCAGCAACGGATCAGTGTCCTGCGCCGGCCCGAGTGCGTAGGCCGCATCCCTGATGGGACGGTAGCCGGTGCACCGGCAGAGGTTGCCGCTGAGGGCATGCAGGTCGAACCCGTTCGGGCCGCATTCATGGTCGGCGGCGTGCCCTTCGCCCACGGCCCCCGTTCCGGTCTCCAGGCTGGCGTCCGCGGGGCTGCGGTCCGGGCGGTAGTACTCCGCGGCCATGGAACAGATGAACCCCGGAGTGCAGTATCCGCACTGGGACCCGCCGCGGTCTGCCATTTCCCGCTGGACGGGATGAAGGGCCTCATCCGCGCACGGCCCGGCTACAGTACCCAGGCCCTCCGCAGTGATAATTTCCTGGCCGTCGAATGCCAGCGCGGAAGGGAGGCAGGAGTTGATGGAAGTCCAGAGGCTGCGGGCCGGGCCGTCCGGCCGGGCCACCATGACGGCGCACGCCCCGCATTCGCCCTCCGCGCAGCCTTCCTTGGCCCCCGTCAGGCCTTCACCCCGCAACCAGTCCAGAAGCCTGGTGTGCGGGCTGGTTCCGCCGCAGCCCCGGGCCTGCCCGTTGACCGTTATCTCGATTCCGTCCATGCTTCACGCTCCCCGTACGAACCAGATCGACGCGCCAACCAAACCCCTGATGCTGGGAAATGTACCCGCACAGCACTGCCAGAATGTCCGCTGCGTGTTTCAGTGTGATTAAGCTTACACAGGTTGCCGGAAGGGCTTTTCCACCATGCGGATGGGCGTCCGGGCGTGGCGGAACGCGTAAGATTCCGGCCTCCTCCGGGCCACGCCATATAGTCGAGGGATGGAACAGCGGATTTTGGGCAAGACCGGTCGGAACGTCTCCATTGTGGGACTGGGCACCTGGCAGCTTGGCGCGGACTGGGGAAACGTTGACCCGGCGCAGGCGCAGGCTGTCCTGGCGGCCTCCGTGGATGCAGGGGTGAATTTCTTCGACACCGCCGACGTCTACGGCGACGGGAAGAGCGAGCAGGCCATCGGAAAGTTCCTCGCGGACAACCCGGGCCTGGACGTTACGGTGGCCACCAAGATGGGCCGCCGGGTGGACCAGAAGCCGGAAAACTACACCCTGGCCAACTTCCGCCAGTGGGTGGACCGCTCCCGGAAGAACCTGGGCACGGACACCCTGGACCTGGTCCAGCTGCACTGCCCGCCCACTCCGGTCTACAGCAACGCCGAGGTCTATGACGCGCTGGACACCCTGGTGTCCGAGGGAGCCATCCGCAATTACGGCGTCAGTGTCGAGCGCACGGACGAGGCCCTGGAGGCGATCCGCCATGGGGGAACCGCTTCGGTCCAGATCATCCTGAACGCCTTCCGCCTCAAGCCCCTGGACGAGGTCCTTCCGGCAGCAAAGGCGGCAAACGTAGGGATCGTCGCGCGCGTGCCGCTCGCTTCCGGCCTGTTGTCCGGCAAGTACACCAAGGAGACCGCGTTCGCGGAGAACGACCACCGGAACTACAACCGCAACGGTGACTCCTTCGACGTCGGCGAGACCTTCTCCGGTGTGGACTACGAACTGGGCCTGAAGGCCGTGGCCGAATTTGAACAGCTGGTTCCCTCCGGGGCCAGCACCGCCCAGGCGGCCATTGCCTGGATCGCCGCGCAGGACGGCGTCACCACCGTCATCCCTGGGGCACGCAACGTGGAGCAGGCGGCAGCGAACGCTGCCGCGGCCTCCGTCAGCCTGGGCGGGGAATTCGACGCCGGGGTCCGCTGGATCTACGACCACTACTTCCGCGAGGCCATCCACCCGCGCTGGTAGGAGCCAGGTTCCTGCCCGGCGCCTGTGAAGATGCCCGTGACTGCTTCCCCCGTGCGCGCGTTCGTGGACCGGCTCGCGGCCGTGCCGTCGACGCCCGCCCGCAACAACTTCCTGGACCACAGCGTGCCGGAAAATGCGCAGCGGCGGCGCAACCTCGAGCTTTACCTCCAGGAAATGATGGACCGTTCGCCAACCGTGCTACTGCTGGGCGAGGCCCCCGGCTTCAGGGGCATGGGGGTCACCGGGGTTCCCTTCACCAACCGCGCCATGTTCCAGGGGCCCGCCAACAGCTTTGGCTTGTTCGGGCCTGGTAAGGGCTACGCGCTGCCGGCGGACGCGGCAGGCGTTGCGGCCGAGCCCACCGCAACCGTGATGTGGGAAGTCCTGGCCGAACTGCAGTTCCTTCCCCTCCTGTGGAGCGCGTGCCCGTGGCACACCCACATGCCGGGGAATGCGCAGTCCAACCGCACGCCGCGCATAGCCGAAGCCAGGCTCGGAACGCCGTTCTGGCAGTCGCTGGCAGAACTGTTCCAGATCGGCACCATCGTGGCCGTGGGCAACGTGGCGCACCGCAGCCTGCTGGGCAGCGGCCAGGAGGTGCCAAAGGTCCGGCACCCTTCCCACGGCGGGAAGTCCGGTTTCAAACGTGGGCTGGCGGAGCTGCTTGGCGCCGGCCTGGCCGCAGCCGTGATGCCGGATGCAGCCCCTAGGATTCAATGATGGCCACACCTGAAGGGAACCCCATGAGCAATACAGGCAAAGCTGCGCGCGTTGCGGTGGTCACCGGCGCCGGTTCCGGAATCGGCCGGGCAGTGGCCCGCCTTCTCCTGGCCGATGGCTACGCCGTCGCCCTTGCCGGGCGCCGCGAGGCGCACCTGCTGGAGACGGCGGCCGGCCACCAGCAGGCGCTTCCGGTCACCTGCGACGTCACCCGGCCCGACGACGTCGAGCGCCTTTTCGACGCCGTGCGGCAGCGGTGGGGCCGGGTGGACGTCTTGTTCAACAACGCCGGGGTTTTCGGCCCGGCCGCCAGCGTGGACGAGATCTCGCTGGAGGACTGGAACGCCACCCTGGCAGTGAACCTCACTGGCTCCATGCTGTGCGCCGCAGCGGCCGTCAGGGCCATGAAGGCGCAGGATCCGCAGGGCGGGCGGATTATCAACAACGGCTCCATCTCCGCGCATTCGCCACGCCCCAGGACTGTGGCCTACGCCGTCACGAAGCACGCCATGACAGGGCTGACAAAAAGCATCGAGCTGGACGGGCGGGGCTTCGGGATCACGTGCGGGCAGATCGACATTGGGAACACGGCCACGGAGATCATGGACACCATCGGTGTGGGTGCCGGGGCGCTCCAGGCCGACGGCAGCCGCCGGGTTGAACCCACCTTCCCCGTTGAGGATGCCGCCCGGGCCGTCCTGATGATGGCCAACATGCCGCCGACAGCCAGCGTGGGGTCCGTGGTGGTGACCGCCGCCGGCATGCCATTCATCGGCCGCGGCTGAGCCCGTCTACAGCGGGAGCAATGCCGAGAGGTCTGCCCGGAGGCCCGAGGCAGCAACCTTGTGCTCGGCCACCGCGTCCGCCCAGCCCAACTGGCCTGTAACCATAGCGAGCCAGGTGGCGGCGTCGCACTCAATGACGTTGGGCGGCGTGCCGCGCGTGTGCCGCGGACCTTCCACGCACTGGGTGACGCCGAACGGCGGCACCCGCACCTCCACGGAATTGCCCGGTGCCCGCGCGGTGACCTCCTCAAGCGTGTAGCGCACCGCAGTGGCCAGGATGCTTCGCGGGACAGGAACGTCCGGGGACGGTCCGGCGGCTTTTCGCCAGGCCTCCACAGCTGCGGCGCCCTCCTTTGGGTCGATCCTGCGACGGGCTACAGCCATGTTTCGGGCCCCTTTCGTGGCGTGCAACGGCAAAGACAACCAGAGTACCGCGGACCCCGGCGGGGGAAGGAGCCCGGCGGGCCTGGACCCAGATCCCACGCGGCCAGCCACAGCCAGGTCCGGCAACCTAGTCCAGCAGCGCCGAAACTGCGGGCCCCAGCCGAATTTTTCCAACAGGCCTTCCGCCGCCCAGCACCGGGTCCACCACTTTTTCCAGGACGCTGGCAACGCCGGGGATTTCCACCGCGCCGGCCGCGGCCAGGAGGGTCAGCGCCACCAGTGAGGTGGCGCGGACGTTCCCGTCGAGGATCTTCACGGCCACGGAAACGCCCTGCGGCGTGGCCATGGCCAGGACGCCTTCCGCGCCGATCTTGGCAATAATCTCCAGCTCGTCCATGACCAGCGTGTTGGCCTCGCCGCGGCCCTGCACCGCCCAGGGATAGTCCAGCATGGACGTGGCGATGGTGGCAGCCCGGGCACTGAAGCTCTGGTCGCCCGGGGCTTTGGCAAGCTGCGAGTACCCCCTCGCCAGCCCCTTGAGGGACACCGCCGCCACCGGCGCCCCGCAGCCATCGATCCCCAGGTGCGCGATCTTCTCACCCGTGTATTCCTCGATGACGGTGCGGACGCGCTGCTGCAGCGGGTGGTTGGGCTCAAGGTAGCTGTGCGTATCCCAGCCGTTTTCGGTGCAGGCCCAGAGGAAGGCAGCATGCTTGCCGGAACAGTTGTAGGCGAGCCTGGACTTTCCCCGTTCCGACCGCACCAGCCAGTTGCGGGCCGTTTCATCCTGGGGCCAGGCCTCCGGGCATTGGAGCTGGTCCTCGCGGACTCCGGCTGCCTTGAGCATTCCTTCCACCACATCCATGTGGTCCAGGGATCCGGTATGGCTGCCGCAGGCCACCGCCACCTGCGCGCCTCGCAGCGGGACGCCGGACTGCATGGCTGCCAGGGCCTGGAACGGCTTCAAGGTGGACCTGGCGAAAATGGGGGTATTGATGTCGCCCAGCTCAGTGACCACAGAACCGTCCGCGGCCAGGAGGACGGCAGAACCGATGTGCCGCGACTCCACAAAACCGCTCCGTTCGATCACGGCCAGTTCCACTGCGGAGTCCACGGTAAAGGTGGCATGCGGGTTGTGCGGCATGGTGCCAGTCTAGGGGCCGCCTGACGGAATGGGGCGGAAGGCGGCCCTACTGGACCGTGACCATCACGGACTGCCAGCCGGAGGCGCCGTCCGGAACCGGGTCCGCGCGCTGGTCTGTCTGCACAACACCCGTTCCGTCCGTTGCCCGGACTTTGATGTAGTGCTGGCCGGGAGCCGCATCCCACTGGTAGGACCACTGGCGCCAGGTGACCAGGGACGCTTCCGTGGAAAGATCTGCCGCCACCCAGTCGCCGTCGTCCACCTGGACCTCTACCTTGCTGATGCCCCGCGTCTGTGCCCAGGCCGTGCCGCCCACGGCCACCTTTCCCGCCGGGACCTTGGCGAAGGACCTGGGGACGTCCACGCGCGCCATGGTCTTGATGGGGCCGCGTTCGGACCAGCCGCGCTCCGTCCAGTAGGCCTTATTGTCGGCGAAGCGGGTCACCTCCAGGTCCACCACCCATTTGGTGGCGGAGACAAAACCGTACAGGCCCGGAACCACCATCCGCACCGGGTAACCGTGCTCCAGCGGCAGGGGCTCGCCATTCATGCCGATGGCAAGCATCGCGTCCCGGTCATCCTGCAGAACCTCCAGCGGCGTGGAGGCGCTGAAGCCGTCGATGGACGTGGACAGCACCATGTCCGCGCCCTCCTTCGGCTTTGCCCGCCTCAGCACCTCACGCAGCGGCAGGCCCAGCCACTTGGCGTTGCCGGCCAGGTTTCCGCCCACGGGATTGGACACGCAGGTGAGGGTGACATGGGACTCGATCAGGTCGGCGTCGAGCAGGTCCTGGAAGGTGAGGCGGACCTCCTCCTCCACCAGGCCGTGGACCCGGAGTTCCCAGCTGTCCACGTCGATTTCCGGGATGCTGAGCGCGGTATCAATGCGGTAGAACTCACCGTTGGGCGTAAGCCAGGGAGTGACTCCCGGCACCGGTGACTGGACGCCGGCGGGAACGGCCGGTGCCGCCTTGGCCGGGACGGGCAGCTGCAGGGCATCCCGCGCCTGGAGGATGTTGCTGCGGGCCGCGCCCAACAGCCTGCCTCCCGTGGCCGCCACCCCGGCAGCGGCCGCGGTGATCCCCGCTGCCGCGAAGAAGCGGCGGCGGCTGGTGCCCGGGCGTCCGGCAGGGTCGGCTGCGGCGCTCGCAGGAGCTTCCGGCCACACTGACTGCCGCGGCAGGCGCTTCATCAGCAGCCGCAGGGCGGCCAGGCCGGCAAAGGTGCCCGCCACCGAGGGAAGGGCATCAGCCGGCCCCACGCCTGCACGGGTCACCACGCTCGCTACGATGACCGCGCCCATAGCCAGCACCCCAAGCACGCCCAATGCCCAGCGCCGGTAAGCCACCACGCCCAGTAAGCACGCCAGCACGGCAATGGTCAGGCCCATGCCCGCAAAGAGTGCTGCTTTGTCATTGGTGCCGAAAGTGGCGATGGCGAAGTCCTTCAGCCAGGACGGTGTGAAGTCGATGAAGGTGGATCCCAGGGCGATCAGCGGTGTGGCGCGGGCGGTGAAGAAGGCCCCGAGCAGTTCAGCCACGGCAAGGACGACGGCGGCCGCCACCGCGCCTGCCAGCGCGGCCATGGCAGTGGGTCCCTTGGGTGAATTCCTCAGCTTCTTCATGATGGGGATTCGGAGCGGAGGCAGCCCCGGATTGCAACGCCGGATCTCCCGCCCAATTGTTGTGCGTGCCGACACAGCTTAGGACCGGGCAGGGTGCACAAAGTACCCTTGGAGACTGTGAAGGTACTCGTCATCGGCCCCGGAGGCCGCGAACACGCCATTGTCCGCTCCCTGCTCGCCGACCCCAACGTGTCCGAGGTCCACTCAGCTCCCGGCAACGCCGGCATCAGCAAGCTGGTCCCCACCCACAAGATCAACGCCAACGATCCCGATGCCGTTGCCGCCCTGGCCACCAAGCTCGCCGTGGACCTGGTGGTGGTGGGGCCGGAGGCGCCGCTCGCAGCAGGCGTGTCCGATGCTGTCCGCGAGGCAGGGATCCCCGTGTTCGGCCCCAGCAAGGCCGCCGCCCAGCTCGAGGCCTCCAAGGCATTCGCCAAGGAAATCATGGCGGAAGCCGGGGTGCCCACGGCCATGGCCATGGTGGCCACCAACGCCGAGGAAGCCGCCTCTGCCCTGGACACCTTCGGTGCCCCCTACGTGGTGAAGGACGACGGCCTGGCCGCAGGCAAGGGCGTGGTGGTCACCAAGAACCGCGAGGAAGCCCTGGCCCACGCGCAGTCCTGCTTCGACGCCGGCGGCACCGTGGTCATCGAGGAGTTCCTGGACGGGCCCGAAGTCTCCCTGTTTGTCCTGTGCGACGGGCACAACACGGTGGCGCTTTCACCGGCACAGGACTTCAAACGGATCTTCGACAACGACGAAGGCCCCAACACCGGCGGCATGGGCGCCTACACTCCGCTGGAGTGGGCGCCGGAAGGCCTGGCCCAGGAGGTCATTGACCGCGTGGCCCAGCCCACCGTCAACGAAATGGCCAGCCGCGGGACCCCGTTTGTCGGCGTGCTGTTCGTGGGGCTGGCCCTCACCTCGCGGGGCACCCGCGTGATCGAGTTCAACGTCCGCTTCGGCGACCCGGAAACCCAGGCCGTCCTGGCCCGGCTCAAGACGCCCCTTGGTGCCCTGCTGCTGGCAGCCGCCAAGGGCGAACTGGACAAGGCGGAAGAGCTGCGCTGGGCGAAGGAAACTGCCGTCGCCGTCGTCATAGCATCCGAAAACTACCCGGACACTCCGCGCACCGGGGACCGCATCCGCGGGCTCAAGAAGGTGGAGGAACTGGAAGGCGTGCACGTCATCCACGCCGGCACCTCCTTCGACGAGGAGGGTAAAGTGGTGTCCGCCGGCGGACGCGTGCTTGCCGTCGTCGCGCTGGGCAGCGACCTGGTGGAGGCGCGTGAAAGAGCGTACGACGGCGTGGAGCTGGTTCAGCTTGAGGGCTCGCAGTTCCGCACGGACATCGGCGGCAAGGCCGCCCGCGGGGAAGTGAAGGTCCCCTTCAATGCCAGCGCATCCCTCCACGGGACCAAGACGAAGGCCTAGCATGAGCAACGTTCCAGCATCCCGCGGCTTCAGCACCGAGGCCCCCGAACTGCCCGGTTGGACCCATGTCTACTCGGGGAAGGTCAGGGACCTGTACGAGCCGGCGGACGAATCCATCCTGCAGCGCGTCGGGCAGGACTGTGTACTGGTGGTGGCCAGCGACCGGATCAGCGCGTTTGACCATGTCCTGTCCAGCGAGATTCCGGACAAGGGGCGGATCCTCACCCAGTTGAGCCTGTGGTGGTTCGACCAGCTGGACGTGGAACACCACGTGCTGGGATCCACGGTGGAGGACGGCGTCCCCGCCGCCGTTGAGGGCCGTGCCATGATCTGCAAGAAGCTGGACATGTTCCCGGTGGAATGCATTGCCCGCGGCTACCTCACCGGTTCCGGCCTCCAGGAGTACAAGGCATCGGGGACTGTGTGCAGCATTCCGCTGCCGGAGGGCCTGGTGGACGGCTCGCGGCTTGACCACGCCATCTTCACGCCCTCGGCCAAGGCCGAGGTGGGGGAGCATGACGAGAACATCACCTACGACGCCGTGGTGGCCATGGTGGGCGACGACATCGCAGGGCGCCTGAGCGAGCTCACCTTGAAGATCTACACCGTGGCCGAGAAGATCGCCCGGGAGCGTGGCATCATCCTGGCGGACACCAAGGTGGAATTTGGCTACGACCCCGTTTCGGGGTCCATTACGCTTGGCGACGAGGTCCTCACACCGGATTCCTCACGGTTCTGGGATGCCGCCACATACCAGCCGGGCCGCGCTCAGCCCTCCTATGACAAGCAGTACGTCAGGGACTGGCTCACATCGGCCGAGTCGGGCTGGAACAGGTCCTCGGATACGCCTCCGCCGGCGCTGCCCGCCGAGGTCATCGACCGTACCCGCAGCCGCTACGTCGAGGCCTACGAGAAACTGACCGGAAAAACCTTCGCCTGACGGAGCCCCAGCTGCTCCCGGCGAACGGCGTGTTGCTAGCTGGCTTTCACAGCGGCAGCGGCGCGCCGCTGGGCCAGCTTTATTTCCAGGACCGCGTCCAGTGCCTGCTGGACGCGGTCAGCGGCTCCCGCCGCGCTGAAGGCTTTCTGCGCCTCTTCGAGGTGGACCAGCGCTTCCTCTGATTCCCCCGCGGCCTTGAGGGACTTGCCCAGCAGCAGTGACACTTCCCCGGCGGTGTGCTTTGCCAGGCTGTCCCGCTCCGCGTGGATCTCCCTGAGCTTCTCGACGGCGGCAACAATGTCCCCGGTCAGGTACAGCCACCGGGCGCGGATGAAAGCGACTTCCAGCTCATCGCTCTTGGTTCCGCTGACGATTGAAAAGGCAAGCTCAGCCCGTTCAATGGATGAAAGGGTTTCAGGCTCCACAATTCCAGATGACAGCCGTACCGCGGCGGACGCCTTATTAAAACGTGCCCACAGCTCAATATCATTTGCCGGTGACAGCAGTTTCGCTGCGCGTTCGTGGTGTTTGACGCCCTCCACATAATCGTGGCGCATAAACGCCACGTTGCCGATGACCCAGGCCACCTCGCCGGCAAGTTGGGACATCGCGTGCTCGTCCACCTGGGTGAGCAACTCCTGGCAGTACTTCCACGCTTCATTAAGACGGCCGCTTTCGGCCAAGGCGCCGATCAGGGCCCGCAGGGCGCCGATGGTAATGATCGAGCCCCTCGGCAGCTGCTCGGCGATTGCCAAGGCCTCGGTTGCGTGCTCCACGGCGGCCGTCAGCTGGCCCTCACGCTGGCATATAACAGCGAGCATTTGACGGGCCCGGGCGCCGAGCCCCACAGATTCCCTTGCCATCGGGTGCTCCAGCAGGCGTTCCACGACCTCCCTGCACTCCTGCAGGTCGCCATGCTTCAGCAAGCACTCGGCCTGCATGTAACTCATGTTCCACCAGGCGCTGGTGTTTCTTCCGTCAAGTGCAATCTGGGCCGCTGCTGCGGCATGGCTTGCGGCGAGCGGGTAATCCCTCAGGTCCCACGCCTGGCGGGCGTACAGTCCTGCCAGGACATACTCGGCGTCGCTGACCGTGATGGGCTGGCTCCATGCTTCCAAGGCCTTCGGCGCAAGCTCCAGCCTGCGTGCGAGTTCCTCGATCACTTCCGCAGTTGGTTCCCTGCGGCCTGTTTCAAGTAGGGAAATGTAGCTGGGGGAGTACAGGTCCTTGCCCAGTTCCGCCTGTGTCAGCCCCCTATCGAGCCTCTCTGCCCGGAGCTTCTCCCCGAATCCGTTGCCCACGGGACTCCTCCTTTCTCCACAGGTTTCCTGTTAGCGCTTGACAGCCGCTGTGGAAAACATTTTACAATGTATGTCAACAAGGACAGTGCTGGCTTTGTAACGAATCCGACTCGTATTGAGGAACTTATATGTTGAAGAAGATTGCAGCGGCAGCCGTCCTGGCTGGGGCGTTGGCGTTTTCTGCGGCGGCTCCGGCTGTCTTGTCTGCAGGTTCCATCGCTGACACGGAACGAGTGGCTGTAGCCGGAACCGGAAACTGGCCTGATCCTGTCTCCAAGGAGACGAAGGGCAAGAAAGCCGGTACCACCGAAACCAGCTACACCACCTACACGGGCAACTGGCCCGACCCTGTGTAAACAGCTTCCTCACCACAGGAGGCGAGGGAAGCCCCGGAGCACCTGCTCCGGGGCTTTTCCTTTACCAAAAAGTTACCGATTTTGCGGAACTCCGGTTAATACAAAAGAGGGCCTCCGCAAGGAGACCCTCTTTTGTATTGGTCGGGATGACAGGATTTGAACCTGCGACCTCTTCGTCCCGAACGAAGCGCGCTACCAAGCTGCGCTACATCCCGATCCGCTGCAAAAGCAACTTTACAAGGATAGCCGATGCCGGGGTCCGATGCGAAATCCTCAGCCGCCGCCAGGGCTGCCGGTGAGTTTAAGGACTGGGATCACACCAGCGAGTCCTTCCATGCTCCATGCAGGTCGGCAAAGCGTCCGCCACCACCGATGAGCTGGGCCGGGCTGCCGTCCTCAACGATGCGGCCGTCGTGCACCACCAGCACCCGGTCCGCGGTTTCCACGGTGGACAGGCGGTGGGCGATGATCAGGGCAGTCCTGCGGGCCGCCTCCGTGCCCGAGAGGAGCCGGGCCAGGCCCTGCTGCACCAGCCTTTCGGAAGGGATGTCCAGAGAGGATGTGGCCTCGTCCAGGATGAGCACGGCGGGACGGGCCAGGAAGGCCCTGGCAAAGCTGATGAGCTGCCGCTGGCCGGATGACACGCGACCGCCGCGCTTGTTGACGTCAGTGTCATAACCTTCGGGGAGCGCCATGATGAAGTGGTGGGCGCCCACTGCTTTGGCGGCTTCCTCGATCTCCGCCCGCGACGCTTCCGGCCGGCCCAAGGCGATGTTGTCCGCCACCGAGCCGCTGAACAGGAACGCTTCCTGGGTGACCATAACAATGTTGCGGCGCAGGTCGGTGGTGCCCAGGTTCCGGAGGTCGATGCCGTCGAGCGTGATCGAGCCCGAAGTGACGTCGTAGAACCGGGCTATCAGCTTGGCCAGGGTGGATTTCCCGGCTCCCGTCTGGCCCACCAGGGCAACCGTCTGCCCCGCCGGGATGTGCAGGTTCAGGGTGGGCACGATGACAGGACCATCACCATAACGGAATTCGACGCCATTGAAGTCGATGGCACCCTTGGCATCCTTGAGGGCGACGGGACTTTTTGGCGGCCGGACCGTGGGCACCTCCTCAAGGAGCCCGGAAACCTTCTCGAGCGCGGCCTGTGCACTCTGGAATGAGTTGTAGAACATGGCCATCTGGTCCACGGGCTGGAAGAACCGCTTGGTGGACAGGATGAGTGCCAGGAGCACCCCGACCTCCAGCTCCCCGCCAAGGACGCGGAAGCCGCCGAACAGGAGGACCACCGCCACACACACGTTGCCCACCAGCACCAGCCCCGGCTGGAAGATGCCGTTGAGGTTGATGGACCGGACGGTGACCCGCCGGTAGTCCTCTGCGAGCTGGCCGTAGCGCCCGGAGTTTTCCTGCTCCTTGCGGAAGGCCTTGACGGCGCGGATGCCTGTCATGGTTTCCACAAAGTGCACAATCAGCCGGGCGGAGACCACGCGCGATTCCCGGAAGGCGATCTGGGAGTGTTTCTGGTACCAGCGGGCCAGGAAGAACATGGGAACGCCGGCGGCCAGCACCAGGAGCCCGCTGCGCCAGTCCAGGGCGAACACGGTGATGGCGGTGAAGACCATGAACAGCATGCCGGAGGCCAGCGAGCTGACGCCGGAGTCCAGGAGCTCCCGGAGGGCCTCCAGGTCCGAGGTCTGCCGGGCAATGATCCGGCCGGAGGTGTACTTTTCGTGGAACTCGAGGCTGAGCCGCTGGGTATGGCGGAAGACCCGGAGGCGCAGGTCCAGCAGCATAGCCTGGCTCAGCTTTGCGGTGGACGTGACGTACAAGGCCGTGAGCCCCGCCGTCGCTATGGCTGCGAGCAGGTAGGCGACGCCGGTGAGCACCAGGGGCGTGTTGTCCCCGGCCTGCAGGGCGGGGAGTGCGCGGTCGATGCCGAAGGCGATCAGCGCCGGGCCGGCCACGCGTGCCGCCTGGGACAGGACCACCATGGCGATGGTCACCCAGAAGCGCAGCCGGACCGGCCGGATCAGCGAGCGCAGCAGGGCCAGCGACCGCCGTCGTACAGCCCTGCTGTCGCTCTTGCTGAGGTGGGCGTTGTCTTCGTTGGCGGTGCCGAATGCCGCGGCGCTCATCGGGTGGCCTCCGCTTCGTGGATGTCGGCCTCTTCCTCAAGGTCTGACAGTTCCGAGTCCAGGTCCCGGGGTTCCTGGTCCAGGCTGGCGATGACGTAACGGTAGTGGTCGTTGCCCGCCAGCAGCTCTGTGTGGGTTCCGACGGCGGCGATCCTGCCTTGCTCAAGGAGCGCCACCCGGTCCGCGAGGGCCACAGTGGACGGCCGGTGCGCGACGATCAGCGTGGTGGTGTCCTTCAGGACAGTCCGGAGCCGGGTCTCCACCAGCTCCTCCGTGTGGACGTCCAGGGCTGACAGCGGGTCATCCAGCACCAGCACCCGCGGGCGGGCGGCAATGGCGCGGGCCAGCGCAATCCGCTGGCGCTGGCCGCCGGACAGGCTGAGGCCCTCCTCGCCGATCAGAGTGTCCACGCCCTCCGGGAGGGAATACGCGAAGTGCGCCTGCGCCACGTCCAGCGCCTCATCCAGCGCGGCCTCGGTGCGCTCCGGTGCCCCGAGGAGCACATTGTCCCGCACGGAGTTGGAGAACAGCGTGGTGTCCTCGAAAGCCACGCCCACGATGCGGCGGAGTTCCTCCACCTCGAAGTCCCTCAGGTCCACGCCGTCAATGCTGATGGAGCCGTCGGTGACGTCATACAGGCGCGGCACCAACTGGATCAGGGCGCTCTTGCCGCTGCCCGTGATCCCCACCAGGGCCATGGTCTCACCGGGGCGCAGCTCCAGGTTGATGTCCTTCAGGATGGGCTTGTCCGGGGCATCCTCGAAGGCGAAGCTGGCCTTGTTGAAACGAAGCGCACCGGCCAGCTGCCGCGGCCGCCGCGGTTCCGGGGGACTGGTGATGGTGTTGACAGTATCCATCACTTCGTAGTGGCGGTCGACGGCGGACTTGGCCGTGAGTGCCATGGCCAGCAGCATTCCGGAGAATTCAACGGGTGATGCCATGACTGCCGCCGTGGCAAAGAAGGCCACCAGGGCGCCGATGCTGAGCTGCCCGCTGGAGCACAACATGATCCCCACCACCAGCCCTGCTCCGAGGGCGAGCTCCGGCAGCAGCGTGACCACCATGGTGAACATGGCCTGGTGGCGCGCCTTGTCGATCTCAGTCTGGCGGAGCTCTTCGGCTTGTCCTTCGAAGTTTTCGAGGGCTTCGCGGCTGCGGCCGAAGGCCTTGAGCACGCGGATGCCGTGGACGGATTCCTCCACCGTGGTTGCAAGGTCCCCCGCTTGGTCCTGGCTGCGGCGCGCCACTTTGCTGAAGCGGGTCCGGAACCGGAAGCTGTACGCCATGATGGGCACGGCCGCGGCCAGGAAGATCAGGGCCAGCTGCCAGCTCATGGTGAACATGACGGTTATGCCGATGATCACGGTGAGCGTGGTGACCACCAGCATGATGGCCCCGAACGCCATCCAGCGGCGCAGGAAATTCAGGTCCGTCATGGCGCGGGACAGGAGCTGGCCGGAACCCCAGCGGTCGTGGAAGGAGACCGTCAGTTCCTGGAGATGGTCATAGAGGGAGACGCGCATCCGGGTTTCCACTGTGGTGGCCGGATTGATGACGAACTGCCGGCGGAGTGCCACCAGTCCCGCTTCTGCGATGCCCAGGACCAGGATGATCCCGGCCGACAGCCAGACCGCCCCGGTGGCGCCGCCCGGCTGCAGCGATTCGTTGACCAGGACCCTCAGGACCTGGGGAATTGCCAGGGCCACCACGCTGGCAAGCAACGCGCAAAGGAGTCCCAGCACGAGCCGGGGAATGATGGGCCGGACATGGGGGTAGAGACGACTGATCGATCGAAAAAATGGAGTTTGCCTGGCCATGACCGCTTCTCAAGCTCTAAAACGAATGTAGTTTCCCGTAGCAACTACCCTATGCCATGGCGTGAGGCGATTCACAGACACTTCAACTGCCTGACGCCCCATCACTCCTGGTCCCCAAACATGCCCGTGGGGAGCTGTCAGGGACAGGGCGACGGAGTCAGGCGGGTGAGGTCAGGGTCAGCAGGACGGCCTCCGGCCGGCAGGCGATCCTCACCGGGGCGAAGCGCGAGGTGCCGATGCCGCCCGAGACGTTGACCGGCGTCGTGCGTCCATTGCTGCTCCAGTCATGCAGGCCCTTCGCCCGCCATGTGGGGAGGTCGCAATTGGCCACCAGTGCGCCATAACCAGGGATGCACAGCTGCCCGCCGTGGGTGTGGCCGGCGAGCAGGAGGTCAGCGCCGTCCTCGGTGAAATGGTCCAGCACCCGCTGGTACGGCGCATGGATCACGGCCACCTTGAGGTGGTCCGCGGCGTCCTGGTTCACGGTCCCGCGCGGCCACCCTGCGTACCGCTCGCGCTGCAGGTGGGGATCGTCCACTCCGGAGAAGTCAAAGCGCATGCCGTTCAGGACCAGGGACTGGTGGCGGTTGGTCAGGTCCACCCAGCCGCCCATCCCGAACCCTGACCGCAGCCGCGGCCAGTCCAGCGCCGTCGGCTTGGGCTTGGCCTTGGACGGCCCCAGCAGGTACGAGGCGGGATTCTTGAGGCTGGGGGCGAAGTAATCATTGGAGCCGGGGACAAAGACACCGGGGAACTCCAGCAGCGGGCGGAGCGCGGCCAGGAGGGGATCCACCGCCTTGGCATGGCTGAGATTGTCGCCCGTGTTCACCACCAGGTCCGGCTGGAGCTCGGCCAGGGACTGCAGCCATGCAGCCTTCTTCTTCTGGCCGGGAACAAAGTGGATGTCACTCAGGTGCAGGATCCGGAACGGGTTCTTCCCCGGCGGCAGGATGGCCAGGGTCTCTTCGCGGAGCACAAACTGGTTTTTCTCCCACAGGCCGTACCCGAAAGCGGCCATTCCCGCGGCGGCCCCGGTCCCTGCGGTGACGGCAAAGCCGCGCCCGATGGTCCGGGCGCGGCTGGCCAACTCGCTGGTTGAAATCATCGGCGGCTAGTTCTTGTTCTTGTCGCGGTTGCCCGGCGCGGGCGCGGGGGCGGGCTGGGTGGCGGGTGCCGGAGCCGGTGCCTGGGTTGCCTGCGGTGCCGTCGTGGCGGGCGTGCGGCTGCCGGTGCCGCCGTTCAGGAGGTTGCTGGGCGGGGCCGGGAACGGGTTGGTGCCGTAGGCCGGCGCGATCCGGGACATGAAGTTCGAGAACATCGGGCCGGCGATCATGTAACCGTCGATGCCGGGGTAGAACTTCCCGTTGACCGTGATGTTCTGGCCGGACCGGTCCTGGGCGCCGAGTGCGTCGCCAAACCAGGCAGCCGTGGCCAGGCCCGTGGTGTGTCCTACAACCCAGGTGGACCCGTTGTTGTTGGACGTACCGGTCTTGGCGCCGATCGGGAAGCTGGTGCGGGTGGAAATCCGGGGCTGGATCAGTGAACCGGAGCCGCGGTTCAGGACTTCCTGGAGTGCGTAGTTCACGCCGCGGGCAACCTCAGGCTTGACCGCGTCCCGGCAGCTGCTGGATTGTGCCGGCAGGGTTGCCCCGGTCTGGTCGGTCACAGCAGTGATGGCGATGGGTTCGCAGTACTTGCCGTCGTTCGCGAACGTGGCGAAGGCGCTGGCCATGGTCAGCGGGGCCGTCTGCGTGGAACCCAGCAGGTTGCCCAGCGTGGACATGTTGATCTTCGGGTTCGGGTCACCATCAGCGGGAAGGCCGCCATGAAGGCCGGTGGCGTCCACGATCTTCTGGATTCCGCAGAAGTCCAGCTGCGCCGCCGAAGCGAAAGTCACGGTGTTGATGGAGTTGTACAGGCCCTCCAGGACCGACAGCGGGCGGTACCACTGTGGTTCGGCGTTCTGAAGATCGTCGGCGGCGCCGAGCGACTTCTGCGCCGTGTTGTAGGCGCCCGTGACCTGGCCGCAGCTGTTGCGCCACGGGAAGTTCAGCGGGTAGCGGCGCTGGGCCGCGTTGACCACGGTATTCATGGACTTGCCCTCGTTGAGCCATTCAGCGAAGGTGAACGGCTTCATGGTAGAGCCGGGCTGGGCGCCGCCGAGGCCGTTGAGGTCGTTGCCGTCCTTGTCCAGCTTGTCCACGTTGAAGTTCACCTGGGAATCGAAGGCGCCTTCGGCGGGCAGGAAGGAGGTGTTCTGGGCCATCGAGACGATCTTGCCGGTGTTGGGCTGCACGGAGACCATGGCGGCACCCCACTTGTCCGGGTTGGCGCCGGCTGAGGCGTTGACCTGCTCCTGCGCCACGGCCTGGGCGTTCGGGTCCAGCGTGGTGGTGATGGTCAGGCCGCCGCCGTAGATGAGGCGGAGGCGCTCTTCACGGTCCGCGCCGTACGCCGGGTTGTTCTCCAGCAGGTGCAGCACGTAGTCGCAGAAGTAGGGTGCGGTGGACGCGTAGGCGCAGCCCTGCTTGGGCTGTGTCACCTTGGTCTCCACGGGGGTGGCCACGGCGGCATCATGCTCGGCCTGGGTGATCTTTCGCTGGCCCAGCATCAGGCCCAGCACCAGGTCGCGGCGCTGCTTGGCGTTCTCCGGATTGTTGATGGGGTCGAATGCGGACGGGCTGTTGACGAGTCCGGCCAGCAGTGCCGCCTGCGGGAGCGTGAGGTCCTTGGCGCTGGTGCTGAAGAAGAAGCGGGACGCGGCCTCGATGCCGTAGGCGTCGCGGTTGAAGAAGACGATGTTCAGGTAGCCCTCAAGGATCTGCTCCTTGCTGAACTCCTTTTCCAGGGCGATGGCCAGCTTCATCTCGCGGAGCTTGTCGCCCACGCCCTTGTTCACACCGTTGAGCTTGATCTGGTCCTCGTTGCCCTCGGCTGCGAGGTTGGCGTTGAGGACGTTGTTCACGTACTGCTGTGTGATGGTGGATGCGCCCTGCTTGTTGCCGCGGGCGGTGCTGACCAGCGCGCGGAGGATACCGGTCGTGTCCACGCCCCCGTGATCATAAAAACGGCTGTCCTCGACGGCGATGACAGCTTCCTTAACGAAGGGCGAGATCTGGTCCAGGGCGACCTTGGTGCGGTTCTCGGTGTAGACGCTGGCGATCTCGCTGCCGTCCGCGGCCAGGATCCTGGTGGTCTGGTTGGGCGGGTCAACCTTCAGCTCAGCCGGAAGGGTGTCGAAGAACTCGATGGAACCGCTCGCTGCGCTGCCTGAAACGGCCGCCGCGGGAACCAGCAGGCCTGCTACCAGGACACCGCAAATAGCACTCACGCCAAGGAAAACGAGGATCTTACCAAGGGTGGTGGCAGTGTCGAATAATGGGTTCGTACGAGTCGCCATGTTTTCCACTTTACCGGCAAGGACTAGTCTTTCTCTCATGACCAAATGGGAGTACGCGACGATTCCGCTCATTATTCACGCCACAAAGCAGATCCTGGACCAGTGGGGAGACGACGGCTGGGAGCTTGTCCAAGTGGTCCCCGGACCGGACGGCAACGGCCTGGTCGCCTACCTCAAGAGGGAGAAGCAGTAGCATGGGCACCTCCGCAGAGGCTGCTCCCGGCGCGGCAACGGCGCCTGTTTCGGCTGTTGAGCAGCGGCTGGCAGACCTGGGGCTCGCCCTGCCCGAGGTCGCCGCGCCGGTGGCCGCCTACGTCCCTGCCGTGATCTCCGGCAACCACGTATACACCTCGGGACAGCTGCCCTTCATTAACGGCAAACTCCCGGCAACCGGCAAAGTGTCGGCAGGAACCGAAGGCTTCGCCGACGAGCCCACGGTTTCCCCCGAAGACGCCCAGCGGTTCGCGGCGATCTGCGCCGTCAACGCCCTGGCAGCTGTCAAAAGCGTCATTGGGGACCTTGACCGGATCACGCGCATTGTCAAAGTTGTGGGTTTCGTCTCGTCCGATCCGTCCTTCACAGGACAGCCGGGCGTCATCAACGGCGCCTCGGAATTGCTGGGGCGCGTGCTCGGTGACGCGGGGCAGCACGCCCGTTCCGCCGTCGGCGTCTCCGTGCTGCCGCTCGATTCTCCCGTTGAGGTCGAACTCATAGCGGAATTCAGCTAGGACCGGTCGTTTCTCTTGCCTCAGCTAGCTCGACGGCTTTTTGCTCTTCCCCAGGACCTTGAAGGGGCCGCCCAGAGCTGGCTCGAACACGGCGAGCGGACGCCCCGCGCGGCCCGCCTTGCCTCCTCGGTGGTCCTCCTGCGCGATTCCCCCACGGGCCTGGAAACCTGGCTGGCCTACCGGCCGGGGTCCTCGCCGCTGGGCGTCCTCGCCTTCCCCGGCGGGTCGCTGGACGCGGCCGACGACGATCCGGTCGGTTGGTTGGGTCCCTCGCCCCAGCATTGGGCTGAGCAGATGGGAACGGACGACGTCGGACTGGCGCGGCGACACGTGCTGGGCGCCATCCGCGAACTCTTCGAGGAAACGGGTGTGTTGCTGGCCGGCCCGGACATGGCCAGTACGGTTGAAGCGACGTCAACCCCCGAGTGGATGCGTGCCCGCGTTGCCGTTGCGGAGCAGGAAAAGACGTTTCCGGAAGTCCTGGCAAAGCGGGGACTGTCCGTCCGGACGGACCTGCTGAAGTCCCTGGTCAACTGGCGCAGCCCGGATTTCGCGCACCGCCGGTTCGACACCCGCTACTTCGCGGCCACAGTGCCCCTGAACCAACAGCCCACCCTGCTGGACGGCAAGGGCGTCTGGGGGCGCTGGGTCAATGCTGCCGACCTGATCGCTGAACGTGATACCACCGCCCTGGGCGATGAGGTGGGCCAGGAAAACACGGTGGGCCGGACCTTGGGCGAGCTCCTGGTCCCGGGCTCCGAAATCATGCTCGAAAAGATGGCCATGGCCAACGGCTGCATCGCCTACCTGAGCTACAAGCGCAAGGCCCACGTCTACCAGCCGGTCCTGGTTGAAGAGGATGGCAAGCTCATGCTCGAAGTCGAGGCCGCCAAGACAACCCCGGACGACCCCCAGCGCGAACGGTAGTTCCGCGGGTGGGCCAGCCCCGCTCGAAGCCGGGCCCACTCGCGACGCTCTCTCACTTAACGCTGGTTTTACACGGACGCTCTCTCACTTAACGCTGGTTTTCCACGGACGCTCTCTCGCTTTCCTGAGGAAAGTGAGAGAGCGTCGGTGGTTTTAGCGCATCGAGTGAGAGAGCGTCGGTGGTTTTAGCGCATCAAGTGAGAGAGCGTTTGGCTGGGGCGGTGGGGTGCTAGCGGGAGCGCTGGCGGAGGCGCTGCATGTCCAGGATGACAACGGCGCGGGCTTCGAGCCGGAGCCAGCCGCGCTGGACGAATTCGGCGAGGGCCTTGTTGACGGTTTCGCGGGACGCACCGACCAGCTGGGCGAGTTCTTCCTGGGTGAGCTCGTGGGCCACCAGGACACCGTCCGTTGCCGGGCGGCCGAAGCGGTCTGCCAAGTCAAGCAGGGCCTTGGCAACGCGGCCGGGAACATCGGAGAATACGAGGTCGGACAGCGAATCGTTAGTGCGGCGCAGGCGGCGGGCCAAGGCTTGCAGCAACTGCGCGGAGACCTCGGGTCGGGTGCGGAGCAGTGTGTTCAGGCTCTCATTCCGGAGGCCCGCAAGGCGGGTCTCCGAGACGGCGGTTGCAGTTGCGGTGCGCGGGCTTGGATCGAAGAGGGCCATCTCGCCGAAGAGTTCACCCGGGCCCAGGATTGCCAGGAGCGATTCGCGGCCATCGGGTGAGGTGCGGCCGAGCTTCACCTTGCCGGAGACGATGAAGTAAAGCTGGTCGCCCTGGTCGCCCTCACGGAACACCGAAGCGCCGCGGGACAGGTCCACCTCGGTGAGCTCGTCCGTCAGCAGACGGAATGCGTCGTCGTCGAGCGTGGCGAAAAGGGGTGCTCGGCGCAGTACCTCGATGTCCATGAAATCTCCTGAATAAAAGTGTCGGCTGTGGCGCTTGTGCCATTGTTTCAGAATTTTCAAGGTTCTGTGACGAACTTGGCAGTCAAAACGCCCTGATGCAGGGCCGGAACGGCCGGCCCGGACCAATCGCGGATGGCATGGAAGGCGGCGGGCTAGGGGACTGCCGAGGGCCAGCAGGGCGGGGAGCTGTCCAGAATATTGTCAGCGTCCAACATTAGAATGGGGTTTCAACTGCTTAATAAGGAGCCTCAGTGGTCGGCTTGACTGTCCTGGACCTGGTCCTGATCCTGGCGTTGCTGTCCTATCTGGTTTACGGCCTGCGCAACGGTTTCCTGGTGACAGTCGGCGGTATTGCGGGCTTTGCTGCCGGAGCAGTGGCAGCCTTTTTTGCAGTTCCCCTGGTGAGCGGCTTTGTCCAGGACTCCGGATGGAGGCTGACCGCCATTGTGGCAGCCGCCGTCGTACTGGTGGTCCTGGGACATGGCCTGGGAACAATGGCGGGCCGGCATATCCGTGGCGCGGTGCGGATCCGGCCCCTGCGCGCGGTGGACCGCCTGATCGGCGGGGCCGTCAACGTGGTGGTTTCCGCGCTGGTGATGTCCATGCTGGCCTTCAGCATCAGCTCCCTGGGCGTGCCGCTTGTGTCCCAGCAGTTGGCTGAATCAAAGGTCATCCGCTTTATCGACGGCTTGACGCCGGACCCCGTCAAGGCCACTATGGCGCAGCTTCGCTCCACAGTGATCGGCAACGGCATTCCCACACTTCTTGAGGGCCTGGAACAGGGGCCGGCCGTGCCGGTGCCGAACGCCAGCACCGACACACCCGCCCTCAACCGCGCCGCCGGTTCCGTGCTCAGGATCGCGGGGACCGCCTACCAGTGCGGCCAGAACCAGACAGGCACCGGGTTTGTGGTTTCCACGGACCGGGTGGTCACCAACGCGCATGTTGTGGCGGGCGTGTCGGAGCCGGTGGTGGAACTGCCCGACGGCGGGGCGATGCCCGGGCGCGTCGTCTACTTCGACACCAAGCATGACCTCGCGGTGCTCGCCGTGGACAACCTCCCCGCGGATCCGCTGGCACTGAGCGCGGACCTGCCCAACGGCAGCCCCGCCGCCTTTGCCGGCTACCCCCACGGCGGCCCTTTCCAGTCCAAGCCCGCCACGGTCCAGGACATCACCACGGTGATGGTGCCTGACATCTACGGCAACAACGCGTCCCCGGAGGAGATCTACCGCCTGGCCGGGGACGTGCAGCCCGGGAACTCGGGCGGCCCGCTGCTGACCACCGGGGGGCAAGTGGCAGGGGTGATCTTCGCCAAGGCCACCTCGGACACGGACATGGGATTTGCCATCACCATGGATGACCTGAACCCCGTGGCCACACAGGCGGCGTCGTTGAGTGCCCCCGTGTCTGCCGGGCAGTGCATCCAGAAGTAGCGGCTAGAGGACTTCGGCCAGGTAGTCGATGGCCAGCCTGTAGCCGGTCACCCCGGCGCCCACGATGACCGCGGAGCAGACCGGGGACAGGAACGAGTGGTGCCGGAATTCTTCCCGCTGGTGCACATTGGTGATGTGGACTTCGACGGCGGGGAGCTGCACGGCAGCGAGGGCGTCGCGCAGGGCTACTGAGGTGTGGGTGAAGGCCCCCGCGTTGATGACGATGCCCGCGGCGTTGCTCCGGGCGGCGTGAATAACGTCGAGCAGGACGCCTTCATGGTTGGACTGGACGCATTCGGCCGTAAAGCCGTGGGCCTCGGCGGCTGCCGCCGCCAACTGCTCCACATCCGCCAGCGTGGAGGTGCCGTACTTTTCCGGCTCGCGGGTGCCCAACAGGTTCAGGTTGGGTCCATTGATCACCAGGATGGTGCGGCGGGCGGCAGGGTCGGTGGAGGCTTCATTCATGGATGACAATCTATCGGCTGGCTTTGGGCGCCGCGCATTCTTACGTCCGCTCCCCATCGATTGGTCCCCACCGGCCCCCTAGCCTCGCAAGCTCCGCCAGGGAACCCTGCCCTAGCAAGCTCGGGCCGGGGCCCTCGCCGGGGCGGCTCCACGGCCAGGGAACCCTGCCGGCGTGGGCCTGCGCGTATGAAGCGTGAAAACGACACCTGCGGAGCAATCGATGGTTCCTAAAGCGCGGTGAACTTCACCAGCAGCGCGTGCTCGGGGTTCAGGTTGGGCATGGGCAGGCCCACCTCGGCGAAGAAGCGTCCGGTTGCCACCGCTCCGTCCGCCAGCCAGGCCGGCGGCTGCACCTGGATGTACGTGTGGCCGTAATCGGCGTCGTCCGGGGTGGGGAAGATTGCTTCTGCGCTGTAGCTCCGGTCTGGGTCCAGCCCGGGGATGCCCAGCCGGCCCGGCACCTCGGCAGCGGAGGTGCGGGTGCTCACCAGGGCGAACAGGCCCGCCGTCGTGCCTTCGACCGCAGGCGCCTCCGTGACGACGCCGTGCAGCAGCAGGGCGTCGCCGGCAACGTCCGCGTGGACGCGGCGGCCGCTGTGGATCAGTCCGCGGTGTTCCTTGAACAGGGCGATGAAGCGCTTGAGTTCTTCACGCTCAGCACCGGTGACCTGCCGGACATCCCATTCCATGCCGAAATGGCCGAACAGCGCGGAAATGGCGCGGAAGGAGAGATCGTGCGTGCGGGCGGTGGTGTGCGAGGTGGTGGGGCCGATGTGGCTGCCCACCAGTTCCGGCGGGACCACCGCGCCGGTCCAGCGCTGGATGCTCTGCCGCTCCAGCGCATCGTTGCAGTCGGAGCCCCAGATCCGGTCCGTCCGCTCCAGGATCCCCAGGTCCACGCGTGCCCCACCGGAGGAGCAGGATTCGATTTCGACGCCGGGATGTGCTTTGCGGAGCTCGTCGAACAGCCGGTAGGCGGCCAGGGTCTGCTCATGGACCGAGGAGCGGCCGGCATGGCCATGCTCGATGAGGTCCCGGTTCTGGTCCCACTTCAGGTAGCTGATGTTGTTTTCGCTGAGGAGCGCATCGATACGGCTGAAGATGTACTGCCACGCTTCGGGGTTTACCAGGTCGATGATGTGCTGGTTGCGCCATTCCAGGGGAAGGCGCCCGCCGTCCTTGTGGTGGACGGCTGACGGGCCAACAATCCAGTCCGGATGTGCCCGGGCAATGTCCGAATCCAGGTTGACCATTTCCGGCTCCACCCAGAGCCCGAACTCCATGCCGCGCGAGGTGACGGCCTCGATGAGCGGCGTCAGCCCCTTGGGCCACAGGCTTTCATCCACGTACCAGTCGCCGAGGCCGGCGTGGTCGTCGCGGCGGCCGCGGAACCAGCCGTCGTCGAGTACGAAGCGCTCCACGCCAAGATCGGCGGCGGACTCGGCCAGCTCAATCAGCGTGTCCAGGTTGTGGTCAAAGTAGACGGCCTCCCAGGTGTTGAGCACCACCGGGCGCGGCTTTCCGGCGGGTTGGCCCGTGGAAGCGGCGGGGAGCACGTGGTGCGGCCGGGACCGGAACCAGCTGTAGAAGGCTTCGGTGACCCCGTCCAGTCCCTTGTCAGAGTAGGCGGCGAACAGGGCGGGCGTTGTGTAGCTGCCGCCTGCCTGAAGGATGACCTCGGCAGGGCCCAAAAGCTCTGAACCGCCAATCATGGTTCGGCCATCACCGATGGTGTCGGCAAACTGCTCGTGGTTGCCGCTCCATGCCAGGTGCGTTGCCCAGACTTTGCCATGCCGGTTTCCAAAGCCGGCCGTGCCGGCGGCGAACAGCAGGGAGGAGTCGTGCCCGGTGCGGCCGTGCCGGCCGGTCCTGACCCACGTCCCCTGCTGGATGGCCCGGCGCTGCGGGTGGCGTTCGCGGCACCAGCGGCCGGTGAGGTCGAGGAGTTCGACGGCGTCAGGCGCCACCGGGAGGACGGTCGCCAGTTCGTCGAGCTGGTAAGGGGTGGTGCCGTCGTTGGTGACGGTGTGCCGCAGCTCCAGCAGGCCGCCGTCGTGCAGGGAAAGGGCGGATTCCACCGTGAGCCCGGCATCAGGATCCGACTGGACGATGGTGGCAGACCCGCCGGCGACGCTGGCCGTGACAACGCGGAGTCGGGGCGAGAAATCAAGTCCGGAGACGCCGTCGGCCGTCCTGGAACCGCGCAGGGCGGCCCTGCCGCGCCACGACGACGAAGCCTGGGGGAGGAGGCCCGCCGGAACGCGCGCGTCGATGGCGGAGTGGGGGACCGGGGCGGTGAGGATGGCCAGGTCCGGCAAGGTGGTGCCCAGGTCCGCACCCCAATGGATGACCTCGGCCTCTCCGCTGTCGAAGCTGATCACCAGGCTGGTGCCGGCGGAACGGAGGTGGAGGGGGTCCATAAGATCTCTTTCAGTGTTGATTCGTGCGTGTAGACCCGGAAGCGTGGGTCATCAGTCCAGTGGGTGGTGGATGCCGCCGCCGCGAGGAGGGGCGGCGGCATCCAGCCGGGTGGTGGCTGCGACCATATAGGCAGCCACGGATTCGGGGCCTACTTGAAGAGGGCGTTGACCTGTTCGTTGGCCTGGGTGAGGGAGCTCGCCGGCGCCTTGCCGGAAACCACGGCGTCCATGGCCGGCTCCATGATGCCCTTGACCTTGGCGGTGTTGTCCGTGATCGGGTACAGGAAGGTGGTCTTGTTCTTGACGTGCTCGGTGAAGGCGGTGACGTCCACGCCCTTGGCCTTGAAGGCTTCTTCGGCCTTCTCCGACGAGGCCTTCAAAGCCGGGAAGACGACCGCCTTGGAGGCGACGACGTCCTGGCAGTCAGCAGAGGCAAGGTACTCCACCCACTTGATGGACGCGTCCTTCTTCTTGGTGCCCGCCCAGATGGAATCAGCCAGGCCGTTGAACATGGAGGCGCGCTCGCCTTCGGGGCCAATAGGGGTGGGCGCGATGCCCACCTCGATGCCCTTGTAGCCGGTGTACTGCCCGATCATCCACGAGCCGTGGGCGTTGATGGCGGACTTGCCGGCAGCAAAGGTGTCGGCCATGGCCGCACCGACGGTGGTCTCCAGCTTGGGCATGTAGCCCTTGTCGGCCAGCCCGGCGAACCACTCCATGCTTGCCTGGAACTTGGGGTCGTCATAGTTGTAGTGGGTGCCCCACGGGTTCTTGTCCGTGTGGGACCAGCCGGTGGTGTTGGTGAGGTAGCTCCACTCGGTCTGGCCCGAGGAGTCGCCCCCGCCGTTCAGGCCCAGCCCGTAGACCTCCACGTTGTTCTTGTCGAAGCCGGGCTCGTCGCCGCGCTTGCCGCTCTTGTCCACGGTGAGGTGTGCGATGACCTTCTCGTAGCTGCCGCCGTCCTCCGGGTTCCAGGTGAGGTCCTTCATCTGGTCCTCGCTGACCCCGGCGCCGGCGAGCATGGCCTTGTTATAGAAGAGGCCGATGGTGTCCCAGTCCTTCGGCAGGCCGTAGCGCTTGCCGTCCTGGCCCACCCAGAGGTCGGCGAGGCCTTCGTTGTAGGCGGTCAGCTCGATGTTGTCCTTCTGCACGGCGTCGTCGATGGCCAGCAGCTGCTTGTTTTCTGCCAGTTCGCCGTAGCGTCCCAGGTGGTTGGTGAACACGTCCGGTGCGGTGCCGCCAACAAAGCCGTTGGTGAGGGTGCTCCAGTAGTCGTCCCAGCCGCGCTGGGTGATCTTGACCTTGATGTCCGGGTTGGCCTTGGTGAAGTCGTCGGCGCACTGCTGGTAGGCGGGGAGCTGGTTGGCGTCCCAGAGCCAGTAGCTGATCTCGCCCTTGGCTGATTCTGCCGAGGAGGAGGATCCGCTGCAGGCGGACAGGGAGAGTGCCACAGCTGCGGCAACGGCAACGGCGCCGAGGGATTTCTTCATGGTTCTACTTTCCTTTTGGGGATGGGAGGGGAGGCGGGGAATGGGGTTCTTATTTGATGCCGGAGAAGCCGATGGAGTTGACGATTTTCTTGCCGAAGGCGGCGAAGAGGATCAGGACGGGGAGGGCCGAAATGAGGGTCGCCGCCATCAGGCCGGACCAGTCCGGCGCGCCCTGCGGGGACTGCGACTTGAAGACGCCGAGGCCAACCTGCAGCACGCGGACGTCGTCCTGGGAACCGACCAGGAGCGGCCAGAAGTATTCGTTCCACTGGCCGATGAATGTAAGGAGCGCCAGTGTGGCAATCGGGGCGGCGGCGTTGGGAAGCACAATCTGGAAGAAAATGCGCAGGTGCTTGGCGCCGTCGAGCATGGCCGCCTCTTCCACCTCCCTGGACATGTTCAGGAAGAACTGGCGGAGGAAGAAGATGGCAAACGGCGTCATGAAGACGTACGGCAGGACCATTCCCAGCATGGTGTTGAGCAGGTCCAGGTTCTTGATCAGCAGGAAGTTGGGCAGGGCGGTGAAGATCGGCGGGACCAGCATGGTGCCAAGGAAGAGGCTGAAGACGGCGTTCCGGCCCTTCCAACGCAGCCGGGCAAAGGCATAGGCGGCCATCGCACTGAAGAACACTGCGCCTGCTGTGGTGATCGAGGAGAAGACGATGGAGTTGCGCAGGTAGAGCCAGAAGTCGATGGCTGCGCCGGAGCCGCCTTCCGCCACCGCCTCAGCCGGTGACTGCAGGCCAAAAACCCGTTTGAAGGCCCCGAAGGTGAATTCTGCCGGCAAGAGGCTGGTGGCGTTGGTGGCCAGGGCGTTGTTGGTGGACAGCGCCGTGCGCAGGACCCAGAGGAAAGGAAGGACTGAGACTGCGATGGCGAGGACCAGGAGGACCCAGGCGCCTGCGCGGCGGACGTTGAAGGGCCGACGGCGGCGGGTTGCGGCTGGCAGCGGCGCACGGTTTGTGGTGGTAGTCATGGAGGACTCCTTAGTCCAGGTCCGACTCGTTGCCCTTGAGGAACTTCATCTGGATGAAGGCCACCAGGGCGAGGATGAGGAAGAGAATGACGGCGATGGCGGATCCGTAGCCGAAGTCCGACTCGGTGAAGGCCCGCTGGTAGATGTAGTACTGGATCACGCGGGTGGCGTTCACCGGCCCGCCGGCTGTGGTGACGGCAACGGTGTCGAATACCTGGAAGGAACCAACCACCGTGACAACCAGGACGAGGACCAGCACAGGCCGCAGCAGCGGAATGGTGATTTTGGTAAAGGTCTGGAACGGGGTCGCGCCGTCCAGCTTCGCCACCTCATACACGTGGCCGGGGATAGCCTGCAGGCCGGCAAAGATCAGCAGCGCGGTGTAACCCATGTGCCGCCATGTGTTGATCAGCGCCTGGGTGGGGATGGCCCATTCTTCACTGCCAAAGAAGGCCACGCGGGACAGCCCGGCCCACTCGATGAACTGGTTGACCACGCCGATCTGGTAATCGAGCATCCAGAACCACAGCAGTGCCGCTATGACGTTGGACATCAGGTACGGCAGCAGCAGGGCTCCACGGATGATGGTGGACTTGGCCACCTGGTGCATCAGGAGTGCCAGGCCCAGGGCGAGGGCCGTTTGGAGGACGATGTTCAGGAAAACGTACTGTCCGGTGACAGCCAGGGAGTTCCAGAAGAGGGGATCCTTGGCGATGGCGGTGTAATTCCCCATCCCCACCCATTCCGGGTCTCCGAGGATGTTGTATTCGGTGAAGCTGAGGTACACGCCGCGAATCGTCGGGACAACGTAGAAGACGATGAACCCGATCATCGCCGGAGCAATGAAGAGCAGGGCGATCTTCAGATCACCCAGCCGGCGGTTTCCGCCGGATGGGCGTGGGCCGCCCGACGTGGATGGTGTTGGTCTCGCGTGCTTGGCAAGGGTGGTCATCGTCGACCCTTTCCTGACTGTGATGTGGATAACAACTCGAGAAGCAATCTACACGAGTAGATCAGCTGACGGCAAGAGCCAATTTTTTGTTCTCCCGAATGGGTTTTAGTCCATTCGCTGGGTTGTTGACTCGAGTAGAAAGCGATGAAACACTGGGAAGCCGCACGGAGAGCGCTTGCCGCGCCACTCCCAAGACTCCTTGAAAGGCAGACGATGACGTTTTCAATTGGCGTGGTGGGAGTAGGCCAGTTCGGCGCACAGTTCGCACACCTGTTCAACCTCCACCCGGGCGTCAGCAGCGTCTTCGCCGTCGACGACGTTCCCCGCCGCGCCGCCGAGGCCGTGGAGCGATACCGCTTGGCCAGCACGATGGCGACTTTCGAGGACCTCCTGGCCTCCGACGTCGACGCCGTGGCGGTCTTCACGCAGCGCTGGACCCATGGTCCGCTCGTGGAGCAGGCGCTCCGGGCGGGCAAGCACGTCTATTCGGCTGTTCCCATGGCCATTTCGGAAGAGGAAATAGCGCGGATCATCGAGGCCGTCCGGGAAACCGGCCTGGTGTACATGATGGGTGAGACCAGCTACTACAACCCGGCCACGGTGTACGCGCGGAACCAACATGCTGCCGGCAAGTTCGGCCGGATCTTCTATTCCGAAGGGGACTACGTCCACGACATGGATCTGGGCTTCTACGAGGCGTACCAGTACAGCGGCGGCGACCGCTGGAAGGAAACCGCCAGCTACCCGCCCATGCTGTACCCCACCCACGCTGTGGGCGGCGTGCTGGGAGCAGTCCCGGCGCACGCAGTCAGCGTCAGCTGTGTGGGCGTCAGGGATGACCGCAACGACGGTGTTTTTGACAAGGACGTCAGCATGTTCGGCAACGACTTCTCCAACGCCACCGCGCTGTTTGAGCTGAACGACGGCGGGGTAATGCGCACCAACGAGATGCGCCGGGTGGGCTACCCCTCCCACATCCGCGAGTCACGGTTCCGGTTCTTCGGAACGGAGGCCAGCTTCGAGCAGCTCGCCAAGGTGTCCGTCTGGCAGGACAAGCAGAACGTCCACGACATCTCCGAACAGATGGAGACGCGGCCCAGCATCCCCCTCGATGACCCCTCGCTGGCGAACGTTGCACCAGAACTGAGGGACGCCTTCGTCTCCGGCCTGGCCCCGGTCCATGATCCCGGGCGGCTTCCGGAGGAGTTCCTGGGCGCGCCCAACGGCCACGAGGGCAGCCACCATTTCCTGGTGGACGACTTCGTGACTGCGGTCAACAACGGCACCCTGCCTCCGGTGAACGCCTGGGTGGCCGCCCGCTTCACCCTTCCCGGGATCGTTGCCCACCAGTCCGCCCTCAACAACGGCGAACGGCTCCCCATCCGTGACTTTGGCGATGCGCCGGGTACGGGTACCTAATATGGACAGCATGACTACTCCGGCAGTACAGGCCGCGCGAGGCGGCCCCGTGACCCGCAAGGATGTTGCGCGCTATGCCGGCGTAAGCACCGCCGTCGTCAGCTATGTGGTCAACGGCGGACCCAAGAAAGTGGCCCCGGCCACCGAAGCGAAGGTCCAGGATGCCATCCGTGTCCTGGGCTACCGCCCCAACGCGGCGGCCCGCGCGCTCAAGCTGGGCTCCAGCGAGACACTCGGACTGGTTATCCCGGACAACAGCAACCCGTTCTTCTCGCAGTTCGCCCACGCTGTTGAGGACGCCGCCGCGGAGCGCGGCTACGCACTGGTGCTCAGCAATTCCGACGGGAACCTCGCCAAGGAGCGCCGAAACGTGCGCAACCTGGCTGCCCGCCAGGTGGACGGCGTCCTGCTGGCCAGCGTCCTTTTTGAACCGGACCTTGAGGTACTGGAAACGGCAGACATCCCGGCGGTCCTTCTGAACCAGGAGCGGGACGCCCCGGGGTTCAACAGTATTGGCGTGGACCTGGCCGAGGGGGCGCGGATGGCCGTGGAACACCTCATCGGCCATGGCCATACCAACATCGGGCTGGCCATGGGCACCAACGTATCCGGCAGCCTCGATGGCCGCGAGGTGGGCTGGCGCCAGGCTTTGCAGGCTGCCGGTCTGCCGGAGGGGCCCATCGTCTACAGCGGATTCACGTGGCCCGGGGGTTACCTCGCGGGCCAGCGCCTGATTGCCTCGGTGAACCGGCCGACTGCCATCTTTGCCACCTCGGACACACAGGCAGTGGGCCTGTTGCGGGCGGTGCATGAGGCGGGCTTGGATGTTCCAGGTGAGATAGCCGTAGTGTCCTTCGACGGTTCCATCGAAGCCGAGTACTCGTGGCCGCCGCTCACCACCGTGGAGCAGCCCGTAGCCGCCATGGCCGAAGCGGCGGTTGCCGCTCTGGTGGGGGCAACCCGCGGGGAGACGCCACGGCACCGGATTTTCCCCACGAAACTTCAGATCAGGCAGTCCTGCGGCTGCCCTTGGACGCCATCCGAGGGTGGTTCCCCGGGACACGTAAATCCTTAAATGGCCTGGGCCATCACCTCCGCCGGCAGCGGAAGTGATGGCCCAGTTGTTTCAGGAAGCCATGTTTTGACGCTGGGGCTATTCCTTGACGGGGATCGACTGGGACTTGAGGGAATCGATGGTCTTCTTTTCGCCGTTCTTGAGCGCATCCAGAAGGGTGCCGTTGCCTCCTACGGCCTTGCCGAAACCATCAGAGACGTCGGTGTAGGTCTGGGTCATGGTGGGGCCCCAGGTGAAGTTGGGATCGACGTTTGATGATGCCTCGGCGAAAACTTCGTAGATCTTCTGGCCGCCGAAGTAGTCCACGCCGCCGGTGAACGCAGCGAGGTCCTTGGCCGACTTCGCAGCCGGGTAGAGCCCGCCGAGTTCATTGGCCAGTGCCAGGGCTTCAGGATCCGTGTTCAACCACAGAGCGAATTTTGATGCCTCGTAGGGGTGCTTGGAGCCCTTCAGGACTGCGGTGGAGGAACCGCCCCAGTTGCCGGCGGGCTTTCCACCGTCTTCCCACTGAGGCATCGGGGCGACAGCCCACTTGCCGGCGGTATCTGGGGCACCGCTGGCCAGCGTTGAGGCGCCCCAGACCGCGGAGACCCAGGTCCACTGCTGACCGGTATTGAACGAGGCATTCCACTCATCGGAGAAGGACGGCAGCGTGGATACCTGGTTCTTGTCCAGCAGGTCCTGCCAGTAGTTCGCCACCTTCTCGGATTCGGCGCCGGTCAGGTTGACCTCCCACTGGTCGTTGGCGCTTGAAAACCACTGCCCGCCTGCCTGCCATACGTTGCCGGCGAACCAGTTGACATCGCTGCGGGGGAAATTGGTGATGTACGAACCGCGGGCTCTAATCTGCTCGGCAGCCGCGGCGTATTCGTCCCAGGTGGTGGGAACCTTGATGCCTGCCTCCTTGAAGAGATCCGCCCGGTAGAACATCGCCATCGGTCCGCTGTCCTGCGGGATGGCATAGACGGAGCCTTCCTCGCCGAAGCTGACCTGGCCCCACGTCCAGTCAACGAACTTGTCCCGGGCGTCGGACACTCCTTCGCAGGCGGCGATGTTCTCAAGGCCGTCCTGGACGCGGAAGTTGGGCAGGGCGTCGTATTCGATCTGGCCGAGGTCCGGGGCGTTGCCGGCCTGCAGCTGGTTGAAGAAGTTCTGGTACGTGCCGGAGTTGCCGTTGGGGCCGGTCTGTACCTTGACCTGGATATTTTCGTTTTCCTTGTTCCACAGATCCACCACCTTTTCCATGCCGGGGACCCAGGTGGTAAAGGTCAGCTCGACCGGACCGGATGAGGGTTCGCAGGATCCGGCGGCCTTGGTTTCCGTGGTGCCTCCGCCGCCTGAGCAGCCGGCGAGGGCCAGCGCTGAAACAATGGCAAAGGCGGCAGTGGCTTTTCCGTAATGCGCGCGCATTTCTATTCCTATCAATGGGGGTGTACCGGGTCAGTGGGGGTGTACCGGGCGGGAGCCGCGGGACGCGTTGGGTGGGAAGGGGAGCGGGCTATTTGACGCTTCCGGCGCCAAGTCCGCTGCTCCAGAAGCGCTGAAGCGCAAGGAACGTTCCGATAAGCGGGAGGATTGAGACAAGTGCGCCGACGATCACCAGGACGCGGAGCTCGGGAATCTGGCTGATTTGGCTGTTCCATGCGTAGAGGCCGAGCGTGACCGGAAATAGGACCTGGTCGCGGAGCATAATCAGGGGCAGGAAGAAGTTGTTCCAGATTGCGACGAACTGGAACAGGAAGATGGTCACCAGCGCCGGGGCCATGAGGCGCGTTGAGACCGTGAAGAACGTCCTGGCTTCGGAGGACCCGTCGAGCCGCGCAGCTTCCAGGAGCTCGGTGGGGACGCTGGCCGCGGCATAGATGCGGGCAAGGTACACGCCGAAGGGGCTGACCAGGCTCGGAAGGAAGACGGCCCACAGGGTGTTGGTCAGCTTCACTTCGCTGAAGATCAGGAACAGCGGGAGCGCCAGGGCTGTCGCCGGGACCAGGACCCCGCTGAGCACGATGTTGAAGAGGGCTTCCCGGCCACGGAACTCGTATTTGGCCAGGGCATAGCCGCACATGGCCGCGATGACGGTGCCCAGGAGGGCGCCTACCCCCGCGTAAAGGGCGCTGTTGGCGAGCCAGCGCCCGAAAACCCCGTCACTGTAAGTGAAGAGATCCCCGAGGTTGTCCATGAATGTGGGAAAAGAATCCATAGTGAACCACAGCGGTGCGGTGCTGGTGATCTCTCCACCCGTCTTGGACGAAGACACCAGCAGCCACCAGATTGGGGTCAGGAAGTAGAGCGTGAAGACGCCCATGATGAGCATCGCTGCTCCGCGGGACATGACGCTGTGACGGGGCCCGCGGGCATTCGCCGCATGGGGTGCGGACGTGTTTTCTGCTGCCCTGGCCGTTGCTGTACTCACTGGGAAACCTTCCGCTGGGTTGCCTTGAGGAAGACGAAGGAAAGAACGAATGTTGCCAGCGCCAGTACCACCGAGAATGCCGCGGCCAGGTTGTAGTTCGGGACCGATGCTGTTGTGTACACAGCGAGGTTTGGTGTGAAGGTGCTGCTGATGGCCGAGCTGAAGCTGCGCAGCGTCTGGGGCTCGGCGAGCAGTTGGAGCGTGCCGATGATGGAGAACACTCCGGTGAGGATGATGGCCGGGACCACCAGCGGGATTTTGATCCGCCAGGCGATCTGGAGGTTGCTGGCGCCGTCCAGGCGGGCCGCCTCATAGATCTCCGTGGGGATGGCCAGCAGGGACGAGTAAATGATCAGCATGTTGTAGCCCACGTAGACCCAGGTCACGATGTTCGCGACCGCCCACAGCACCAGCTCTGCCGAGAGGAAATTCACCTGCGAGGTGATGGCGTCGAAGGGGGAGAGCGAGGGGGAGTACAGGAATCCCCACATGATGGCGGCGACGACGCCGGGAACCGCATAGGGGGCGAAGAACGCGAGCCGGAAGAACTTCTTGCCCTTGAGAAGAGGTGAATCGAGCAGCAGGGCGAAGAGGAGGGCAAGGCCAAGCATGATGGGCACCTGGACCACTCCAAACAAGAGCACCCGCCCCACCGATTCCCAGAATTCGCTGTTCTGGAAAACCTGTTGGTACTGCACAAACCCCCCAAAGACCTGTTGCGGCCGGCCGAACGTGCCCTTACGCTCCACCGTCAGCAGGGACTGCACCACCGCGAAAATGATGGGCACGGCATAAAAAGCAAGAAAAAGGACGCCGAACGGCGCAACGAACAGGAAGACCGCACGCCGCTGGGCGCCGCTGGTTTTGGGTTTCCGGGTCTTCGGCGCCCCCAGGGCCGATACCGGAGCGGTGCTTTGTCTAGTCACTTTCATCATCCTTTTGGCCGGCACTGAGGCCAGCGGTTTGGGGTACAGCATTGGACGTTCGGACGACGCGGACGGCGCCCGCGGGAACAACGACGGCGTGGGACACGTCCTCGCCCACAATCAGTTCATGGCCGTGGGCGGTGTACTTGTGGTCCTCTTCAGAGTGGTTGATAAGGAAGACATAGCTGTTGTCTCCACCGGAGCGGACGACGACTTCCAGGCCTGCAGGCGAGGCAAGGATGGCGATCCCCGCCTCACCTGCCGCCCTCGTTACGACGTCGCGCAGCGAGGAAGGGTCAAGGACCGTGCCGATGTACCAGGCATTGCCGGCGCCATGGCGGTTGCGAGTGACGGCGGCGGTGCCGGCGAGGTGCCCTTCGGTGAAGGACACCATCGCCTCGGCTCCTTCGAGGCGGGTTGCCTCACTCCAGAGTGAGGCAGCTGAACCGTTGTCCAGGGCCAGGGTCTTTCCGGGTGGCAGGGGGTAGAACTCCTCGGAACGGATACCCAGCAGGTCCCGGAACGCGCCCGGGTAACCTCCGGTGAACACTGTCTCGTTCTCGTCCACGATGCCGCTGAAATACGTTACGACGGCGGTGCCCCCCTTCCTGACGTAATCGGCCAGGACTGCGGACTCACTTTCCCGGACGAGATAAAGGCCGGGGACGACGGCCAGCTTGTAGCCGGCCAGGTCGGCGCCCGGGGCCACGACGTCCACCGTGATACCCGCGTCCCAGAGTGCCTTGTACATGACGTGGACCTGGTCGAGGTACCGCACATCCGAGGAGGGGTGTGACTCCTGGTCGTAGGCCCACCAAGCCTCCCAGCTGAAGACCAGGGCGGCCTCTGCCTTCACCGAAGTTCCGGCTACCTCGGCAAGTTTTTCGAGGATGCCGCCAAGTTCCAGGACTTCGCGCCAGATCCGGGAGTCTGTTCCTGCGTGGGGCAGCATCGCCGAATGGAATTTTTCACTGCCCTGGACGGATGCACGCCACTGGAAGAAGCAGAGCCCATCCGCTCCCCGCGCCAGGTGGGCCAGCGAGTTGCGAAGCATCTCACCGGGTTCCTTGGCGATATTGCGGGGCTGCCAGTTCACTGCCGACGTGGAATGCTCCATCAGCAGCCAAGGCCGGCCCTGGGCGAGTCCGCGGGTCACATCGGCAGCAAAGGCGAGTTCTGTGCCGGGAGCATCAAGCCGGTGGTCCAGGTAGTGGTCATTGGCGATGACATCCATCTGCGGGGCCCAGGACCAGTAATCCAGGTTGCGGATATGGGCTGTGACCATGAAGTTGGTGGTGACCGGAACGCTGCTGTGCTGCCGGAGGACTTCAGCTTCCGCCAGGTAGTACCCGAGCAGTTCATCGGAGCTGAAGCGATGGAAGTCGAGAACCTGCGTGGGGTTGTTCGTGGAGACGGTGGTCCTTGGGGGAAGGATCTGCTCCCAGCCCGAGTACCGCTGGGACCAGAAGGTGGTGCCCCACGCCCTGTTGAGCGCTTCCAGGGTGCCGTACCGTGCCTTGAGCCAGACACGGAAGGCCGCCGCGGACACGTCGCAATAGCAGAGCGCGTTATGGCAGCCAAGCTCGTTGGAGACATGCCACAAGCGGACGGCAGGGTGGGAGCCGTAGCGGCGGACGATCTCGCCTACGAGCCTGAGTGCGTGTTCCCTGTACCGCGGCGAACTGGGGCACCAGGCCTGGCGCCCGCCCGGCCAGGCGCGGGTCCCGGACGCCGACTGGGGCAGGATCTCCGAGTACAGGGTAGTGAGCCAGGCGGGTGTGGACGAGGTGCCCGTTCCCAGGTTGACCCCGATGTTGTTTGCTTGGAGGAGCTCCAGGACCTCGTCCAGGCGTTCAAACGAATATTCCCCTGGGGAAGGTTCCAGTTCCGCCCAGCCGAAGATATTGACGGCAACCAGGTTTACCCCGGCCTGCTTCATGAGCCGGACGTCCTCCTGCCAGGTGGCGCTGTCCCACTGTTCCGGGTTGTAGTCGCAGCCGTAGACAAGCTTTCCGTTGCCGGACAGTGCCCTAACCGGCGTTGTAGTGGGACTCAACCCTGCTCCTTTGACGTGCAGCAGACGCGCAAGCCCGGGGAGTCCCGCGGATTGGACGCTGTTGTCAGATTTTCTGTGAACGTTCCCAGAAGCGCACGCAGACTGTGATGCGCGCAATCTGGGAACGTTCACAGAGTATCGGCCACACTGCAGGGCTGTCAACGGTGTTGGAAAGATGCCGGTGGCGTCAGCTCCGCTACAGTACAGATATGTCCCTGACCCGCACCCGTGCCCGCCGCGCCACCATCAACGATGTGGCGGACGCGGCCGGGCTCTCCCGCGGAACCGTTTCCAGGGTGGTCAACGGCGAGAAGTACGTCTCCGACGAGGCCAGGCAGGCCGTGGAGGAGGCGATTGCCCGCGTAGGCTACGTCCGCAACAGCGCCGCCCGGAACCTGGTCAAGCAGGAGTCGCGGGCGATAGGCCTGATCATCCACGAGCCCCATTCCCTGCTCTTCGAGGACCCGAATATCGGCTCGATCCTGCTCGGGGCCAACGAAGTTCTTTCCAAAGCGGACTATCAGCTGGTTTCGCTCATTATCGATTCAGACCGGGACAGCCGCAGGGTGGCGGATTACCTGCGCGGCGGCCTCGTTGACGGCGCGGTCATCATCTCGGCCCGCGCCTCGGACCCCATCGCGGCAGCCGTCGCCGACATCGGGCTGCCCGCCGCCTTTGTGGGGCATCCTGACGGAAACCCGGACCTGCCGTACGCGGCCATCGACAATGTGGCGGCAGCGCGCAGCATCACACACAGGCTGTTGGAAACCGGGCGGCAGAGGGTGGGCATGATTGCCAGCGCCTTGGACCGGGATTCGGGCCGGGACCGCCTTGCCGGCTTCCGGGCGGCAATGGGCGGGCGTTTCGACCGGCGGATGCTTGTGGAATACCCGCTGTACACCTACGCCGCGGGACTGGAGGGGATGCAGGAGCTGCTGCGCCGCGATCCGGCCATCGACGGAGTATTTGCTGCATCGGATGCGGTGGCTGCCGGTGCGATGACGGCGCTTCAGGAAGCGGGCCGCCGCGTGCCTGAAGACGTGGGCATTGTGGGCTTCGACGACAGCAGCTGGGCGCTGCGGTGCAGGCCGCAGCTCTCCACCGTGCGACAGCCGGCGGACCTTCTGGGAAGCGCGGCCGCCGAACTTGTTCTGGCACAGCTGAGCGGACAGCCCAGCCCGCCGCGGGTGCTGGAAACTGTGATCATGTGGCGCGAATCCGCCTGAGCCGCGGCTAGGCGGGAGCCACCCGAAGCTTTGTGTGCTCGCCGATCAGCCGCTGCGCGTCGGGGCCCAGCCCCGGATCGCTGATGACCTCGTCCACCTCGTCCAGCGAGGCGATGGAACTGATGCCCAGCAACCCCCACTTGGTATGGTCCGCCAGCACCACGGTTTTGCGTGCCGCCGCCACGAAAGCCCGGTCGGTCTCGGCCTCCAGCAGGTTGGGGGTGGTAAAGCCGGCGTCGGCGTCCATCCCGTGCACGCCCAGGAACAGTACGTCCAGGTGCAGCTGCTTCAGCGCAGCGGTGGCAATAGGGCCCACCAGGGCGTCCGACGGCGTGCGCTCGCCGCCTATCAGGATCACAGTGGAGCTGTACCGGGCGGAGCCTGCCGTGGCCGCATGATGGAACAGGTCCGCAATGCGTACCGAGTTGGTGACAACCGTGATCTGTGGCCCGTTGACCAGTTCGTTGGCCAGGGCCCAGGTGGTGGTTCCGGCGCTGAGCCCCACCGCCATGCCTTCCTGGACCAGCGTTGCCGCCTCCACGGCAATGGCACGCTTCTCCGCGGTCAGCTGCGTGGACTTGAGGTCGAATCCGGGCTCGTGGGTGCTGGTGTCGCCGGGAATTTTGGCGCCGCCGTGGATCCGCTCCAGCCGGCCGCCCTCCTCTAGGACCTCAATGTCGCGGCGGACCGTCATCAGGGACACACCCAGCTGCTGGGCCAGGTCCGACACCCGGACAACCCGCTCCCGCTGGAGAGCGTCCAAAATAGCCTGGTGGCGGGCGACGGCGAGCATCGTAGGAGATCCTTCACTAGGCGGTGGGGCTGGTCCCAGCATACGACGACGGCGACGCCAGGCTGTGAGCCAGGCGCCGCCGTCGTGCGTTGATGCTCTACCTATTTCCTGAGGGACGCCGCGATCTGCTGCATGATGGTGGGGTCCGAGAGGGTGGTGGCGTCGCCCGGGTCGCGGCCTTCGGCGACGTCCTTGAGCAGGCGCCGCATGATCTTCCCCGAGCGCGTCTTGGGCAGTTCCGGGACCACCAGGATGGCCTTCGGCTTGGCGATGGGCCCGATTTCCTTGCCCACGTGGTTCCGGAGTTCCTGGACAATGGCGTCGCCGGAGTCAATGGCGTCGCCGCGGAGGATGACGAACGCGACGACGGCTTGGCCGGTGGTCTCGTCCGCAGCGCCCACGACGGCGGCCTCAGCCACGGCGGGGTGGGACACCAGTGCGGACTCGATCTCCGTGGTGGAGAGCCGGTGCCCGGAGACGTTCATGACGTCGTCCACGCGGCCCAGGAGCCAGATGTCGCCGTCCTCGTCCTTCTTGGCGCCGTCCCCGGCGAAGTACATGGTCTCGAAGCGGGACCAGTAGGTGTCCTTGAACCGTTCCGGGTCGCCCCAGATGCCGCGGAGCATGGCCGGCCAGGGTTCGCGGATGACCAGGAAGCCGCCGTGGCCGTTGGGTACGGATTCGCCCATCTCGTCGACGACGTCCACTGCGATCCCGGGCAGCGGCACCTGCGCGGAGCCCGGTTTGGCGGCCGTAACGCCGGGGAGGGGAGCAATCATCTGCGCGCCGGTTTCGGTCTGCCACCAGGTGTCAACAATGGGGGCCTTGTCCCCACCGATGACCTTCCGGTACCACATCCAGGCTTCGGGGTTGATGGGTTCCCCAACGGAGCCGAGGACGCGCAGGGAGGAGAGATCGTACTTGTCCGGGATCTCCCGGCCCCACTTCATGAACGTGCGGATCGCGGTGGGGGCGGTGTAGAGGATGGAGACCTTGTACTTCTCGACGATCTCCCACCAGCGGCCCTGGTGCGGAGAATCAGGGGTGCCCTCGTACATGACCTGGGTGGCACCGTTGATGAGTGGTGCGTAGGCGACGTAGGAGTGGCCGGTGACCCAGCCGACGTCGGCCGTGCACCAGTACACGTCCGTCTCCGGGTGCAGGTCGAAGACTGCCTTGTGCGTGTAGGCCGTCTGGGTGAGGTACCCGCCGGTGGTGTGGAGGATGCCCTTAGGCTTCCCGGTGGTGCCGGAGGTGTACAGGATGAACAGCGGGTGCTCGGAGTCATGCCCGACGGCGGTGTGCTGGTTGGAGGCGGCTTCCACCGTGTCCGCCCACCAGTGGTCCCGGCCCTCGTGCCAGTCCACGTCCTGGCCGTTGCGCTTGACCACCACCACGTTCTGGACGGTGTGGCCGTCCTTTGCGAGGGCCTCATCCACCGCAGGCTTCAACGCGCTGGGCTTGCCGCGGCGGTAGGTGCCGTCCGCCGTGACCACGAGCTTGGCCTCGGCGTCGTCGATGCGGGAGCGGAGGGCGTCCGCGGAGAAGCCGCCGAAGACCACGGAGTGCACGGCACCGATGCGCGCGCAGGCCAGCAGGGTGATGACGGCTTCGGGGATCATGGGCAGGTAGACGGCCACCCGGTCGCCCTTGCCCACGCCGAGGGACTCGAAGGCGTTGGCTGCCTTTTTCACCTCTTCGGTGAGCTGCGCGTAGGTGTAGGTGCTGGTGTCTCCGGGTTCGCCCTCGAAGTAGATGGCCACCCGGTCGCCCAGTCCGTTCTCAACGTGCCGGTCCAGCGCGTTGTAGGCGGCGTTGACCTCCCCGCCCACAAACCACTTGGCGAACGGCGGGTTGGACCAGTCCAGCGCCTGGTCAAAGTCCTTGCTCCAGGTCAGGAGCTCGCGCGCCTTCTTCGCCCAAAAGGCGGGACGGTCGGCGCCGGCCTCGTCATACTCCGCGGCGGTCACGACGGCGTTCGCGGCAAACTCCGGCGTAGGCGGAAAGGCGCGGGTCTCATGCAGCAGGTTTTCGAAGGCGTCGCCCTGCTCTTCGCTCCCGTGGGGCACCTGCTGCCCTGCAGCTGCGGCAGGGGTGGCAACGGCGCTTGAAGTGTCCTGGGACATGTGAACCTCATCATTCATCGATCTTTGCTGGGCGGGATGTCCGCCGGCCGTCCGGGCTCCGCCGCCTGCACGACGTCGGGCACCGGCTGGTCGCGGACATTCCGCAAAGAGCTGTTCCGGAACCAAGCCTAATGCTTGCCCTGCCGCTGATGTGTGCGGTGTCACACGTCAGCCCGTGAACGGCATTTATTAAGCGGTGAATGGTTTGCGGGGCGCCCCCTCCGGCCCGCCGCGGGTGGCGGCCAGCTAGTGATCAGCTGGGCTCTTGACTAGGCTGAGATGGAATTGTGACTTCACTTTGGGCCGCTGTTGCCGGGCACCGCAAGGGCCTGGCAACGCCGGAACCGCTGTTAAGACGGCACGATTTCGGGACCATACAGGCCCCGGTGCCGCCACGCTAAGGAGAGCAGAATGAACCAGCAAGGCTTCGGCCAGAAGACCGGCCCCGACACGGCAGGTTCCGGCCACGGCGCCGGAACCGCCGGTGGGCCAGGGTCCCAGGCCACCGCGGGCGCGGCCTCCACGGCAGGCAAGGCTCCAAACGCCAATGAGGCAGTGCTGGGTCCGTTCACCATCCGGGACCTGGCTGTGTTTGCCGGCACCCTCATCCTTTTCGTCGCCTCCCTGCTGCCGATCTTTGGCGCACGGTACAACCTGTGGAACCTCAACAACCTTTTCTTCCTGGGGCTGGGCATCGTCCTGCCCCTGATCGTGAGCGCCCTCTTTGCCGCCCGCAGGCTGGCCCCGGCCACGAAGCTCCGGATCGGTTCCCTGTCCATTGACCAGTTCGCGTCAGTGGTTGCCTCCTTTGCCGTGGCGTTCTTCTTTATCTCTGTGGCCGGGGCCTACGTGCCGAGCCTCCTGGTGGGCCTGATCGGCTCGCTGGTCCTGTTCGCCGCCACGGTGCTGGGACGCTTCCTGCCGTATGTTTCCGGCGACTTCCAGGGGAGGGCCGAAGTGCCGGCGCACGTGGTTGCCCGTGAAGCGGTTGTTCCCGTCCAGAAGCCCCGCGCCCCCAAGAAGCCGAAGGACGAGTCCGCAGCCGGGCCGAAAGAGTCGAAACTGGGCGCGAAGGTGTTCTCGGGCGGCGGGCTCTTCAGCGGTGCTGGTGCAGGTTCGTCAGCTGTCCGGCCGGGTGCAACCGGCAAAGCCGGTTCACCGGAACAGCACGGATCTCCCGAAACTCACGGGTCACCCGCGCAGCCAGCGTCAGCACGCCCGTCGGGTGCCGCCGCGCAGCCCACTGCAGTCCATGCCCCCGCCACGGCGGCCGTCCCTACCGCAGCTTCGCCCGTTTCCACTGCCCCCGAGGTCTCCGAGTGGACTCCCTCAGGCGACCCGGGCCCGGCAACCCAGCCCGCCGACGTCGTGCGTCCTTCTTCCGCCCCTGCCGCTGAGGAAACCCAGCGGGGCGAAATTCCGGCTGCCGGCGGCGGAAGCTCCGCTGCGCCTGCTCCGGTTCACGACCCCACCGCAGTGCACCCGCAGGTCCGGATCGAGCAGCCCATCGGGGCCACGGTCGATCCGGCCAGCCGTCCCGATGAATCGGAAGAACAGCCCATCCACGAGGCCTTCTGGTTTGCCGTCGCACAGCACCGTACTGCCTATGACCCCCAAACCGGCGCTCCGGCGTTCGTGATTGAACCGGGCGGCTGGGTGCTGGCCCTCGAGGACCGCGGCCACGAGTTCCTGGTGCAGCACACGGACGGGCGCCTTGGTGTCCTGCGGGACCTCAGCAACATCGAGCGCGGCTGACGCCCATGGCCGGGCCCGGAACCGCGAAGGCCGGCGGCGTCAACGCAACCGCACGCCAGTCCGCCGGGATGCCGGTGGTCTCTTCCGAGTCCGTGCTGGCGCTGAAGCGGCGGGCCCGGCGGATTAACAGGGCGTTGGCCGAGAAGTACCCGTACGCCCACGCGGAGCTTGATTTCCGCAACCCGTTCGAACTGCTCGTGGCCACTGTCCTTTCCGCCCAGACCACGGACGTCACCGTCAACCAGGTCACGCGGGTGCTGTTCGCGCGCTACCCGGATGCGCGTGCCATGGCGGAGGCGGATCCTGCGGACCTTGAGGCGATCCTGAAGCCCACGGGGTTCTTCCGGGCCAAGTCCAGGAACGTCATTGCGCTCTGCACCCGCCTGGTGGACGAATACAACGGGGTGGTGCCGGGGCGGCTGGAGGACCTGGTCACCCTGCCTGGCGTGGGTCGCAAAACGGCAAACGTGGTGCTGGGGAACGGCTTCGGCATCCCCGGAATCTCGGTGGACACCCACTTCGCACGACTTGCCAACCGCTTCGGCTGGACGCAGTCCGACGACCCCGTGCAGATCGAACACGATGTGGCCGAGCTGTTCGACCGGAAGGACTGGACCATGCTGTCCCACCGGGTGATCTTCCACGGTCGGCGGGTGTGCCACGCCCGGAAGCCGGCGTGTGGGGCCTGCCCTGTGGCCACGTGGTGCCCCAGCTACGGGCTGGGCGAGACGGATCCCGCGAAGGCGGCGAAGCTGCTGAAGTACGAGCTCGCTCCCGGCAGTGAGGCATTGCTGGAGCAGCTGTTGGCCGAGACCCACCGTGCCGCCGAAATCCGGATGGAATCCCAGAAGCGGGCACCGTGAGCGCACGCGAGGACCTGCTCAAACTGGTGCAGAGGGCGGAAGCCGGTGCCGATGCTGCGCCGGATCCCCTCTGGGCCGCCCTGACAGTGGACAAGTCACGGGCGCGGAGGGCGGCCGTCCTGATGCTCTTCGGGGCACTTGACGACGTCCCCGCCGCGTCCCGCAAGCCGCTGGCGCCGGCCGATCTGGACGTCCTCCTGCTGGAACGCGCCCATACCTTGGGGTCCCATCCCGGGCAGGTGGCGTTCCCCGGCGGCTCCATTGACGCCAGGGAAACGCCGGTCCAGGCGGCATTGCGCGAAGCCGAAGAGGAAACGGGGCTTGATGCGGACGGTGTGGAGGTCCTGGGATCGCTCCAGGAACTGGGCCTTGCCCACAGCAACTTCCTGGTGACCCCGGTCCTGGCCTGGTGGCGTTCGCCGTCGCCCGTCAGGGTGGTGGATTACGCAGAGTCAGCGCAGGTGTTCAGGATCCCCGTCCGGGACCTGCTGGATCCGGACAACCGCGTGATGGCAACAGTCCACCGCGCCGGGCGCAGCTTCGACAGCCCGGCTTTCACCGTGAACGGGGTGGTGGTCTGGGGGTTTACCGGGATCGTCCTGAACGGGCTTTTTGAACAGCTCGGCTGGGCTGTTCCGTGGGACCGGAGCAGGCTCCATCCCATGGGTGCCTAGCTGCAGGCCTGCTGCTGGCGGAGGTCCACCACGATGGCGGTGGCGGCGTTCTCCCGGACCGCCTTGACGCCCTCAAGCAGTGTGCTGATGGACTTGAAGTTCGGTGAGACGGCTACGGTGTTGCCCTCCGCGTCAGTCAGCCGCAGCCGGTACGACTCGTCACCTACTCGATGTATCTCAAACCTGCCCGCCATGTGCCGGGACCTCCCCTGTATGCGTCGTTGCATCAGCTTGTGACCGATCTGCTTCAGTCGCCGTTATGAACAGTAACGCCGGTCGCGGGGGCCGGTCGAGCTACCGCCGGGTAGGTTACTTCGAAGGTCAGGATGCGGCGCGGAACGCCCCAACCGCTGGGCAGGGGCGGCTATTTCGCATGGTCGTAGGAATCAACCACCGCAACGCTGACCGGGAACTCAACGGGGATGCGGCCGAACAGCAGCTCTTTCGCGGCGCGGGCTGCGTCCTCGATGGCTTCCATGCACGCGTCCACCGCCTCCACAGGGGCGTGGACCATCACCTCGTCATGCAGGAAGAAGACAAGCTCAGCGTTAAGGCGACGGTCCTTCCGGAGGGTGCGCAGCCGGCGTCGTAATTCCGCCAGCCAGCACGCCGCCCAGTCCGCGGCGGAGCCCTGGACAACAAAGTTGCGGGTGAAGCGTCCCCGGGAGCGGGCGATCGACTCGGCCCGGCGCTGCTCCTCGGCGGTGGCCGAGCGCTGGCTCTGGAACCACCGCTCGGACGGCGGAGGGCTGCTCCGGCCCAGCCTTGTGGTCACCGTCCCGCCGGACTCGCCCGCACGCGCGGCCTGCTCCACAAAGTCCACGGCCCGCGGATACGTCTTCGCCAGCTGCGGCATCAGGCGGCCGGCCTCGCCGGAGGTTGCGCCGTACATCGCGCCCAGCAGCGCCATCTTCGCCTTTGCCCGGTCCCCGCCGAATCCCTTGGCGGCGATGCCCGCGTAGAGGTCCTGGTCGCGGGCAGCCTCGGCCATGGAGGAGTCCCGGGCCAGGGCCGCCAGGACGCGCGGTTCCAGCTGTGAGGCATCCGCGACGATCAGCTTGTAGCCCGGATCGGCGTGGACAGCGCCGCGGATCTGGCGCGGAATCTGGAGCGCACCGCCGCCCCGGGAGGCCCAGCGGCCGGACACCACGCCGCCCACCACGTATTCGGGCCGGAACCGGCCGCCGGCCACCCAGGCGTCGAGCCAGGACCAGCCGTTGGCCGTGTGCAGGCGCGACAACTGCTTGTACGCCAGCAGCGGCTCGATGGCGGGATGGCTGGATTCCCGCAGCTCCCATTTGCGGGTGCTCTTAACCTCGATCCCGTTGCGGTGCAGTGCCCGCATCAGGTCCTGAGGGGAATCGGGGTTGAGGGTGGGCGAGTTCAGGAGCCCGCGCAGCTCCTGGTTCAGCGCCTCAAGTTTCGCCGGGCGGTGGCCCACGGCCGGGCGCGGGCCAAGGTGCCCGGCGAGGATCTGCTCGTGCAGGTCTTCCCGCCACGGCACACCGGCATGCTGCATTTCGGCGGCGATCATGGCACCGGCGGATTCTGCCGCGAGGAGGAGCTGGAGCCGGTTCCTCAGGTTCTCCGCCTGGCTGACCGAGGCCAGTGCCGTCTGCTGGGCAGCGTATTCGGCTCGCAGCTCTTCGGGGGTACGGCCGGCGACGGGGTCGGTGAAGGGATCCTCGAACAGGGCGCCCTGGTCTGCCGGGGGAGGCGGGGGCTGCAGCGCTTTGGGAGGCAGGAGCGGGTCCTCAACAACCGCCCTGTCCGCGTTCCGGGCGTAGTCCGTGTGGGCGGTGAAGCGGGAAAAGGCCAGGATGTTGGCGCACAGGCTGAGGTCGTGGCACCGCTCCAGCTCGACGCCGGCCGCCAGCAGGGCAGGGTACCAATCCTGGGTGCGGTGCCAGATCCAGCGGGGCGGCTGCCCGTTCGGCCTCCGGTGTTCCAGGTCATGCACGACGGCGGCAAGGTCGCCTGTGCTGATAAGCCTTGGCTCCGGGGTGGACGGCAGGGGGTCTCCCGCCTGGGAGAGTTCCTGCAGGGCGGCGCCATGGGGGTGGGCGGCGAGCAGCAGGTACATGGTCCCCATTCTGCCTTGTTTTCTGGGATGCCGGCTTTGGAGCCGGCGCTTTGGGCGGGTGGCGCGGCCTGCTTTTCCACATAGGGCGCCGCAGCCCTTACCGGCCATCTTTCGGCGGTGGAGAGTGGGTCCATGAGCAGGCATCAGCTGATTCCGTCCCACCCTGAACCTTCCCCTCCCGCTGCCTTTAGCCTTGCAGGAGGGGACGGTCCGCCCACACGCCCAGCCCTGCCGGCAAACGCCGCGGGAGGAGCCCGGGATGCCTGGCTGCCTGACAGCGGCGATGAGGTGTTGCTGGTGACCTCGTCCGCTGTCCTCCGTTCGGAGGTGGAGCGGATCGTTGCAGCGGCGGGAGCACAGCTGCGCACTGCTGCCGACGCCGCTGGGGCAGGCAGGTACTGGGACGGGGCGGCAGCAGTCCTGGTGGGAAGCGACGTCCGCGAACTGCCTCCCCGGCGCCGTGGACCCGCAGTTCTGGTGGGCCTAGATGGTGAAGGGGACAGTCTGTGGCACCTTGCCGCGTTCCTTGGAGCCGAACGCGTGGCTGTGCTGCCGGACGCTGCGGCCTGGCTTGCTGACCATCTCAGCAGGTCCCGTTCGCCCGGCCCGGGCGGCCTCATCCTCGGCGTGACCGGAGGCTGCGGCGGCGCCGGTGCCACGACCGCAGCCATCTGGATTGCCCAGGCCGCGGCCGGGCTGGGGGCCCGGGTGCTCCTGGTGGACGGTGACCCCTGGGGCGGCGGGCTGGAGCTCGCCCTCGCCGCCGAAGAAGACCCCGGCCTGCGCTGGCCCGACCTTTCCGAGGCCAGGGGCAGCATCGATCCCGTCCAGCTCGCGGACTCCCTGCCTGTTGCAGGAGGGTTCTCGTTCCTGTCCTGGCCCGCCAGCCGTGAGCAGCCGATGCCCGTCGCCGCAGCCACCACCGCCGGAGTCCTTGATGCCGCCCGCCGCGGCTATGAGCTGGTGGTGGTGGACATCGGCCGGGGAGCGGAGCCGATCAACACGTTCGCCTGGGACTGCGACCGCATCACCATGGTGGTTCCGGCGCAGCTGAAGGCTGCTGTCGCAGCGGTGCGGCTGCTCCAGGAATTTCCACCGGTGGAGGCTTCCCTCCTTGTCCGTGGCAAGCACGGGGCGGCACTGGATGCTGCCCTCATTGCCGAAGCCATCGGCCTTCCCGTCCAGGGGCGCGTGCCTGAGCTGCGGGGTGTCCCGGCCGCAATGGAGTCAGGCCGCCTCCTTGAGCTGGGCAAACGGCGGAGCGTCAGGCACTTCGCCGCCTCCGTGCTGGATCTGCTGGGAGACGACCTGCCCGCCGGGGACCTCGAGTGAGGCAGCAGCCCGGTTCCGGTTCTGGTTCCGGTCCCGGATCGGGGTCCGGATCGGGTTATGGATCGGGCGAGTGGCGGCGGCGCGACCGCCGCGGGGGGATCCGTGAGGCAGGCACCCGGCCGGGAGGCACCCGTGAGGCAGCCACCCGTGAGGGAGTGGACGTGGGCCTGCTCGAATCGGTGCGCGAGTCCATGATGGCTGACGCGGCAGCCGTGACACCTTCCCGGGTGGCGGCTGCGGTGCAGGCCACCGGCAAACTGCTGGGCACCGCGGGATCCCTCGCCGCCGTGGAACGGATCAGCGCCGAGCTGAACGGGCTGGGCCCTCTCCAAAGCCTCACCCGCGACCCCGCGGTGACGGACATCTTCGTGAACGCCCCGGACTCTGTCTGGGTTGACAGGGGTCGCGGGATAGAGCGCGTGCCGCTGGCCTTCGACCATGAAGCCCAGCTGCGGGCCTTGGCCTGCCGGCTGGTGGCCGCCGGCGGCAGGAGACTGGATGACGGCTCGCCCTGCGTTGATGTGCGGCTGGCCGGCGGTTACCGGGTCCACGCCGTGCTGCCGCCGGTCTCTACGGCGGGAACGCTGCTGAGCATCAGGATCCGGCGGGAACGGGTGTTCACCATGGATGAGCTCCGGGCGGGCGGGATGTTCAGTTCCGGACTGCAGCATGTCCTGGAACGGGTGGTGGAGCGCAGGTTGAGCTTCCTGATCAGCGGTGCCACCGGGTCCGGCAAGACCACCCTGCTTTCCACCCTGCTGGGGCTGTGCTCTCCCTCAGAGCGGTTGGTCTTGATCGAGGATGCGTCCGAACTGAACCCTGTCCACCCGCACGTCGTTTCGCTGGAATCCCGCCACGGAAACCTGGAGGGTGGCGGCGAAGTGGACCTGGGGGATCTTGTCCGGCAGGCCTTGCGGATGCGTCCGGACCGGCTGGTGGTTGGTGAATGCCGGGGCGCCGAAGTGCGGGAGCTGCTGACGGCCATGAACACCGGCCACACCGGCGGGGGTGGGACCATCCATGCCAATACCGCCACCGCTGTTCCGGCCAGGCTCACAGCCCTCGGCGCGTTGGCGGGACTGAGCCCCGACGGCGTACGGCTCCAGGCGGCAAGCGCGCTGGACGTGGTGATCCACGTTGAACGGACGCCCCGGTGCCGGGAAGTAGCGTGCGTGGGTGTGGTGGGAGACGGGCCTGACGGCCTGACGGTTCTGCCTGCCCTGGAAAGCGGTAAAGGCCCGGCAGGCAAAGGCCCGGCGTGGCCGGTCCTGGCGGAACGCCTGGGACTGGGCCGGGGAGAGGTCGAATGATCCTCCTTCTTGTTATGGTCTTGGTGCTGGCCGCGGTGCTGCTGGTCAGGCCGCCGCGTGGCGCTGCTGCCAGGCTGCGCCGTGCAGGGAATACCAGCCGTGCACGGAGCGCCGGACGTGCAGGGAATACCGGCGGTGCAGGAAGCCCCGGTCCGGCACCGGCACGGGCTGCCGTCCGGGCAGGCTTCTTTCTACCGCCCGGGCGCAGTGCGGGGAAGGGAAACAAGCAGTCCGCAGCACCCATGACCGTCGTGGTGCAGCAGCTGGCTGCCCTGCTGAAAGGCGGACGGACGCCGGCCCGGCTCTGGGAGGAGATCTGGTTGGTGTACGGCTCCTCCGGTTCCCACGCGGCCGGCCTCTCAGCGGGCTCCAGTGCCATGCTCGGCTCGGCACGCGCTGCGGCCTCCGGCGGTACTCCGGTCTCGGACGCCATCCGCCGGTCGCTGCCCTCCGCCTTTCCCCGCCGGGACCGGGAATCCCGCATTTGGTCGGAACTTGCGGCCTGCTTTGACATTGCGGAAGCAAGCGGCTGCCCGCTTGCGGACGTGCTCGCCCGGTTCGCCGCGCAGCTCGATGTGGAGGACGACGCCGACGCCGCCCGGCAGACCGCCCTGGCAGGACCCAAAGCCACGGTCAGCCTCCTTACCTGGCTGCCGTTGCTGGGGTTGGGCCTGGGAATGGCGTTGGGCGTGGATCCGCTGGCCATGCTGCTGGGAACGCCATGGGGACTCGCAGCGCTCGCCGCCGGAATTGCCCTGACAGTCGCCGGAAGGCTGTGGTCCGCCAGGCTGGTGGCCGCGGCAGCAGGGGCGGGACTGGCATGACCTGGCCTGCCCCTTCGGCACTCGCCCTCTTCCTTATGCTGGCTGCGGCCGCCGCCCTGGTGTGTGCCGGGAGGGGCAGCCCGGGAAAGAGGCTCCGTTCGGTGTCCGGCAACCCCTCGATGAGGGACGCGCCGGCCGGCTCCGGAGGACCGCTGCCGCGCGGGGCACCGGAGGGCCTGAGGGATACCGCCATGATGCTGGAACTCGTGGCCGCCATGCTGGATGCTGGATCGGGCATCGGCCGTGCACTGGACCTGGTGTCAGCCTCCGCTTCCGCCAGGTACGGCGATGCGCTCAGGCCGGTGGTGGCGGCCCTGGCGATCGGGGCCGACTGGGAAACCGCCTGGCGCAGCAGCGCCGTCCGCCTGCCGGAGGTCCTGGAACTGCGGGATGCGCTGGGGTTCGCGGCCCTGACCGGTGCGCCGTCGTCGGCGATCCTTTACGCCCAAGCTGCCCGGCTCCGCCGCGAGCGGTTCCGGGCGGCAGAAAAACGCGCCGCGTCGCTCGGCGTGAAGCTGGTGGTTCCGCTGGGCCTGTGTTCCCTGCCGGCCTTCATCTGCCTGGGCGTAGTCCCGGTGCTGCTTGCGCTGGTGCCTTCGGGCTAAGGCAGCTTTTGCCTTTTCTTGGCTCTTCTCCTCCACAGCGGGGATCCACACCACTGAACCACCGGCTTTTCCACTTAGGAGTCCGCGGCACTTACCGCTTCCGGCAAGGCCGGGAAGAGTCGAGGCAGCCGGCAACACCACCGGCTCAACGGAAGGAAAAACTACATGTCCACTCATTACCGCCGCCACTACGCCGACGGGTCCGCCGCGCTCGCCGCTGGCCGTTCTGCCGCACGGGAGCACCGAACCAGCACCCTGCCAGCCAACCTGGTGGAACTGTACCCGGGCCTGAAGGCTCCATCCAGCCCCAATCGGGGTACGCGGCTCCTGGGATCGGAGGCGGGAATGGCAACGGCCGAATACGCCATAGCCACTCTCGCTGCCGTGGGCTTTGCGGGGCTGCTGGTCTTCATCCTCCGCAGCGAGGAGGTCCGCGGCTTCCTGCTGACCCTGATCCGCACGGCGCTGGCCCTGCCATGACCGTCGTGCCGGCCGTACTCCCGCCTGTTGGTCCGTGCGCCACCGCGCCGGGCCGCCCGCGGCCCCAAAGATCACGCAGGTTCCCGTTCGGTCCCGGACGGGAGGAGTCGCGCGGTGCCGTGACGGCCGAGTTCGCCGTCACGCTGCCTGCGGTCCTGCTGCTGTTGGCCATGCTGCTCTCAGGTGCCTCCGCCGGGGTCACCCAGTTGCGGCTGGAGGAGGGAGCACGCGCCGGTGCCCGGGCCCTGGCCCGGGGTGATGATTCAGCCACTGTGGAAAAAATCGTCCATACCCTGACGGGCGGGTCCGCGTCGGCGGCGGTATCGGCCGACGGGGAGTGGCTCAACGTCACCGTCAGCGGCCGCGTGGGCGGCCCCCTGGGATCGTCCATCCCCTGGTTGCTCACTGCCAGGGCCTCCACCCGCACCGAGACGGCCGGATGATGCGTGCTGCGCCGTCGGGGTGGGCACCTGGTCGCCGCTCCTACCGGGTGTTGCTCTACTCGCGTCGGGCGGGGCTGGAGGATTCAGGCTTGCATCGGCGGGCCCAGGCCGGCGGCCGGGAGCGCGGTTCCGGGACAGTTTTGGCGTCCGGCCTCGCCCTGGTGGTGATGATGGCCATGGCGCTGATGCTGCTGCTGGCCGAGTCGGCCGTCCTGGCGAGCAGGGCCGCGTCCGCTGCCGACCTCGCGGCGCTTGCGGCGGCCGATGCCCTCCGGGGCGTTACTGACGGGGAACCCTGCACCGTTGCGTCCCAGGTTGCCGCCCGGCATGGGGCCACGGTCCTTGGCTGCGCCGAGGGTGCAGGGCAGACGGTCGAGGTCAGGACGGAATTGGTGGAGCGGACCGTGTTCGGGACAGCAACCGGGCGTTCCCGTGCGGGTCCGCCGCCCTGACCCTCGGTTACTTGCCCTGAGCATGCCCCATCAGCGCTGGGCTTCCATCCTCAGGGAGCTGGCCTCGGTGGCGTCTTTGAGCAGGACGTCGAGGAGGGACACCGCGGCGGCCTTGTCCAGCGGGTTGTTCTTGTTCCCGCATTTCGGTGACTGGACGCAGGACGGGCATCCGGAATCGCACTCGCAGGCCTTGATGGCGTCCCGGGTGGCCGTGAGCCACACCTTCGCCTTGTCGAAACCCCGTTCGGCGAAGCCCGCGCCGCCGGGATGCCCGTCATACACAAAAATGGTGGGCACCCCGGTGTCCGCGTGCAGGGCCGTGGACACGCCGCCGATGTCCCACCGGTCGCTGGACGCTACCAAGGGCAACAGGCCAATGGCCGCGTGCTCCGCGGCATGCAAAGCGCCGGGAAACTGCGCCTCGATCAGCCCCGCCCCGGTGAGGGAGCGGTTGTCCACCACGAACCAGACGGCCTTGGTAAAGAGATCGCGGGCACCCAGTTCCAGCGGTTCCTCGCCAAGGATCTCATTGGAGATCAGGGCCTTGCGCTGGAAGGAGACCACTTGCGTAGTGACCTTGACATCACCGAAGTGCACGGAAACGTCGCCCCATTGCACCGTGCGCTGCGTCTCCAGCACCTCGATCTGCGTGACGTCCCGGGCGGTGGTGTAGTAGTCGGGATTGGCGCGGCGCACCATCACGCAGTGGTCATCTTCATTCAGGTCCTCCACCACATAGCTGTCACCCTGGTGGATGTAAACCGCACCGGTGTGGGCCTGGTAGTGGGTCTGGGGGGAATCCATGGTTCCGAGGAGGGACCCGGTCTCGGCATCCACGATGCTCACCGGCCCGCCGCCGTCGGCCCGCAGGTTCACCATGGCCGCCGCGCTTTGGGAGTGTGTCCAGAACCAGCCCGCGGGCCTCCGGCGCAGGTACCCTTGGGTTACCAGCCGGTCCAGGAGGGACTCCGCCGTGCCGCCGAAGAGTCCGAGCTCGGCAGGACCCAGTGGAAGTTCCGCCGCCGCGGCGCACAGGTGCGGGCCCAGCACATAGGGGTTCGAGGGGTCGAAGACAGTTGCCTCCACGGACACATCGAAAATCGCTTCGGGATGGTTCACCAGGAAGGTGTCCAGGGGATCATCGCTGGCGACAAAGGCGGCGATGGCGTCCTGTCCTGCCCTGCCCGCCCGTCCGATCTGCTGGAACAGGGACGCGCGGGTGCCGGGCCAGCCCGCCACCAGGACCGCATCCAGGCCGGAGATGTCGATCCCCAGTTCCAAAGCGGAAGTGCTCGAAACGCCCAGGAGCCGCCCCGAGCGGAGCGCCTTCTCCACCGCCCGCCGTTCTTCGGGAAGGTACCCGGAACGGTAGGCAGCCACCCGCTCCGGCAGGCTGGGATCCACCTCGTCCAGGAGGCGTTTGGTGATGGAGGAGATCGTCTCCGCCCCTCGCCGGGATTTGATAAAAGCTATGGTGCGCACTTGGGCCGACACCAGGTTCGCCAGCAGGTCTGCGGTTTCAGCCACCGCCGTCCGCCGCTCCTTGGCACCGTTCTCGCCCCGCACTTCGGTCAGGGCGGGTTCCCAGAACGCCACCGTAGTGGCGCCGTGCGGCGAGCCGTCCTTGGAGACGGCCTTCACCGGAGCCCCGATCAGCCGGGCGAAGGAGATTTCGGGGTCAGAGGCGGTGGCAGAGGCCGCGATGAAGACCGGCTCCGGATAGTTCGTGCCCGCACCGTAGTACGCGCAGATCCGGCACAGCCGTCGCATCAGGTTGGCCACGTGGGAACCGAAGACACCCCGGTAGCTGTGGGCCTCGTCAATGATCACGTAGCGCAGGCGGCGGAAGAATCCGGCCCACCAGGCGTGGTTGGGAAGGATCCCGAAGTGCAGCATGTCCGGGTTGGCAAGGATGAAATTGGCGTGGTCCCTGATCCAGCGGCGCGACGCGGGGTCGGTGTCGCCGTCGTACGTTTCCGCCCGCACGGTGGGCAGCTGCAAGGCCCTGATGGCATTGAGCTGGTCCGCGGCGAGGGCCTTGGTGGGGGACAGGTAGAGCGTCACGGCGCCGTCGTCGTGGATCTTCCCGGGCTCGGCCAGCACCCGGAGTTCGGAACGGTGGATGGCATCCAGGGCCGGGAGCTGATAGGCGAGCGACTTTCCCGACGCGGTTCCGGTGGCCACCACAACGTGTTCGCCGGCGTGGGCAATGCCGGCTGCTTCAACCTGGTGCCGGTAGGGCTCCTGGATGCCCAGGGACCCGTACGCCGCAACCAGGTCCGGATGCACCCACGCAGGCCAGGGCTCATGCTCGGCCTCGCGGGCCGGAATAGTGCGGACATGACGCAGCTGCTCCGGATCCGGGCCGCGGCCCAGCAAAGGAATCAGGGAGTCATGGGGGTTCACCCCAACATTGTTTCACCCGGCGGGGCCTTGAAGGCCCCGGTTCGCCACAGGGGTAAACAGGCTCAGCTCAGGGAGAGGTCGGAGCCGTCGTGGGAAGCGGACAGCATGAGGACCCGGGACACGGTGGTCCAGCCGAGGTGGGAATAGAGCTTTTGGCCGTCCGCGGAGGCCAGCAGAAGCCCTTCCTGCACGTCGTGCTCGAAGGCCTTGGCTGCCAGGGCCCGCATGATGAAGCTGCCCAGGCCCCGGCGCTGGAAAGCCGGTTCCGTGATGATCTTGTCGAACACTGCAGTGTCGCCCACCACAAAAACCCGTCCGCTGGCGGCCAGGGTGTCGCCGGAACGGACCTCTGCGTAGTGGACCCCGTTCTGCGCGGACGTGGTCCAGGTCAGTTCGTCGTCGGAGAGCCAGGGATCCTCGGCGTCCTGGGTCTCCATGTCCACGATCATCATCGCCTGCGAGTCGGAGGTGACATTGAGCCCGTGCCTTGCGGCGAGGGCGGAATAGCGGGCTGTGTCGTTGGTGAGGATGGTGAGGACCCTGGCCGGAACTTCCGCGGTCCTGGCAGCCAGGGCCGCGAACTCATCGTCCGTGGGCTCGGACGCGAAGAATTCCCACTCGCCGCTGGTGTCAGCACGAAGCACGGCGGGAAAGCGTCCCTCGGTGGATGTCCTGTAGCCGCGGCAACCTGCCCAGCCTGCCACCCACACCTCAAGAAGGCCAGTGATGTCTTCAACCATGGTTTCCGGGGTCATGGGATGAGACTATTCCAGCCCGATCTTAAGCAACAGGGGGTGGCACAGAGCTTATGCAATCGTGATGCGCCGAAACCGCCAGGAACCGTCCCGGACGCTGGAGCGGACCCACAGGCACCTGCCCGCGGACCGTGCCGGTACCCTTAAATACGTGGCTTTGAACCGAATCGTGCTTTTTTACGGCTTTACCCCGATAGCGGACCCGGAGGCGGTACGCCTCTGGCAGCGCGCGCTGTGCGAGAAGCTCGGCCTGACCGGACGCATCCTGATCTCCAAGGACGGCATCAACGCGACGGTGGGCGGGGAGATCGGCGCCGTGAAGCAGTACGTGAAGACCACCCGGGAGTACAAGGGCTTCCGCGGCATCGACGTGAAATGGTCCGACGGCGGCGCGGAGGACTTTCCCCGGCTCAGCGTCAAGGTCCGGGACGAGATTGTCTCCTTCGGCGCGCCCGGGGAACTCACGGTGGATGGGAACGGCGTGGTGGGCGGCGGCATCCACCTGAAGCCCGAGGAACTGCACAAGCTGGTGGACAGCAAGAAGGAGGCCGGGGAGGACGTGGTCTTCTTCGACGGCCGGAATGCCTTCGAAGCCCAGATCGGCCGCTTCAAGGACGCGATCGTCCCCGACGTCGCCACCACCCACGACTTCATCACGGAGCTGGAGTCCGGCAAGTATGACGACCTCAAGGACAAGCCCGTAGTCACCTACTGCACCGGCGGTATCCGCTGCGAGGTGCTCTCCAGCCTCATGGTGAACCGGGGCTTCAAGGAGGTCTACCAGCTGGACGGCGGCATCGTCCGCTACGGCGAGGCCTTCAAGGACCAAGGACTCTGGGAAGGCTCGCTCTACGTCTTCGACAAGCGCATGCACCTCGAGTTCAGCGAAGAAGCCAAGACCATCGGCAAGTGCACGCGCTGCGCAGCGCCCACCAGCAAGTTCGAGAACTGCTCAAACCCGAGTTGCCGCACCCTCACCCTGTACTGTGCCGACTGCGCGTCAAGCCCGGAGACCCTGCGCTGCCCCGAGGGGTGCGCAGCCTAGGGAACAGGATCTGAGAGAAGCCGCAGCCGGTAGGCGTAGTTCGCGCCCGTCCTGGCTTCCACCCGGATGGTGAGGGCTGTTTCCGAGGAAAGGTAAATGACGTTTTCCCGGTTGATCCCGCACCGAAGCCCCAGGTCCACCAGCGTAAGTGACTCGCTGCGGACAGTGAAGGTCACGCGCCGCTGGCTGCGGCACGCCAGGGCCAGGGCATACGTGCCGGTCCCCAGGACGGGCGTCGACTCGGTCCGAACCTCCCCGGCTGCAATGAGCCCCGACCTGGCGTGGGCCACCGGTTGTCCCGTGTCCGGCAGTGTCCGGGCCACCCACGAACCAAGTTCAGCCTCGCTGACGGGGTCGTTCTGCAGCGGGTCGCGCGTGAACACCGGCCCTGGGAGCCGCGTTGCCTCTGCCTCGACGGGCCCGGGCAGGTTCCGGCCGTCGTCGTACGTATATTCGCACCCTCCGAGCACCATCGAGGCGGCCAGCGCAGCAATGACGACGGCGGCGCGTGGCTTCCGGGCCGGCGGTACCGGGGGTGTGCGAACGTGGGGCGTCCGCACGGTACAAGGCGCGGAGGCGATCCGCACGCTGGGCATAGTCAGACTGTATGCCCGCCGCCGCCGGCGGGCCAGAGCCGAAAGTACCGTTATCCGGCGGGATCCAGCCGGTACGCGTAGATGAGGGGCGCGTCCACGCTCGAAGCGCTGATTTCCAGTTTGCCGGCCTGGGGCAGCGCGATTTTGGTTGTCTCTCGGCTGCCATTGCACGCGGCTCCCGCGTCCGCCAGCATTGCCCCATTAAGCGACACGGCGAAGAACGCCTTTCCGCCGCCATCGCACGTCGCAGTCAGGACGTAGCGTCCTGCTGGAACATCCGCGGCTTCCTTAACAATGCGGTTCCGGTTGAGGATCTTGCCGGCGTCCTCGACGACGGCGCCCGGCGCAGAGGGCAGCGCGGTTGCCTGCCACTGTGGAACGTCCGCGTTCTCGACCGACACCACCGGGGAGCAGCCGGCCAGGGCAAGGGCGGCCGCGCCTGCCACTACTCCGGACCACGGGAAAAGGCGGGCGCGCCCCGGACGCTGCAGCCGGGCGCGCAAAAGGACGGCAAAACGGGAAGGCATGGCTCCACGCTACCCCGTCTACGCCGCCGCAAGGCCCCGCAGCCCGCCGGACTAAACTTGAGCGGTGCCTGAATCCCCATACGAGTTCACCGCCGGCAACACACCGGACGCGCCCCGCAGCGACCAGCCGGAGCTCCTCGCGGCCCTCGCCGCAGACCTGCGCAAGCTGGACTACACGCCCGACGGTGTCGCCCGGCTCCTGGGCCCCGCCGCCTCCGCTGCCCTGGACCGGGACCAGACCATCCCCGCCCTGCTCGCCGCCGACCGGGCCGTGCGGCAGGACGAAGGAAACAAGGCGCTCGCCGCCGTCGTCCGCCTCTGGCTCCTCGCCGAGCCGCAGGCGGTGGAAACGCTCGACCCCGCCCTCCCGGGCATCCGTGCTGAAGGCCTGCTCACGCTGGGGCTGGTGGAGCCCGTTCCCGGCCCGGGGCTGCTGGCAGCGAAGGTGGACCTGCGGCCCTACGGCTGGGACGGCACCCCGGGGGACGCCACGAACGGCAGCGGGGGCGCGGAACTCTGGGTGGCGAGCGACCTGGCGGCCCACCAGCAGGAAGGGGTGCTCCGGCACGACCACGTCCTGGGCATCGGCCATGCGTCCACCACCTTGGTGCAGACCACCGTCCGCCGCCGCACTGACCGGGCGTTGGACCTCGGCACGGGCTGCGGCATCCAGGCGTTCCACCTGCTCCAGCACTGCCGGCACGTCACCGCAACGGACATCTCCGAACGCGCCCTGGCCTTCACCCGCTTCAACATCCTCCTTAATGCCGAGGCGCTTTCTGTTGATCCGGCGCGGCTTGGGGACCGGGTGAGCCTACGCCTCGGATCGCTCCTGGACCCTGTGGCGGGGGAGGAGTTCGGGCTGGTGGTGTCCAATCCTCCGTTCGTGATCACCCCCCGCAGCGCAGGCGAGGACGCGGCAGGACAGTTCACCTACCGCGACGGCGGCCTGCCGGGCGATGAGATTGTCTCCTCGCTCGTCAAGGCACTGCCGTCCGTCCTCGCGCCTGCCGGAACAGCCCAGCTTCTAGGCAACTGGGAGGTCATTGCGGGAACGTCATGGCAGGAACGGCCGCAAAGCTGGGCCGGTCCGGGCATTGACGCCTGGTTCATCCAGCGCGAGCAGGTGGGGCCGGAACAGTACGCGGAAACATGGCTCCGGGACGCCTCCGAGGGCCGGGACCGGCAGCACTATCGGGAGGCTTACGCGGCCTATCTTGCAGACTTCGAGTCCAGGAACGTGGAAGGCATCGGCTTCGGCATGGTCTGGCTGCGCCGCCCGGTTGAACCCGGGCAGGCCGCCATCAGCCGGTTTGAGGAAATCACTTACCCCATCGAGCAGCCGATCGGACCCCACCTGGGGGCCGCCGTCGAACGTGCTGACTGGCTGGCCGCGCACGCGCTGGAGGACGCGCACCTGCTGGTGGCAGAGGACGTCACGGAGGAGCGCCACCAGCGGCCGGGCGCCGAACACCCCGGTGTGATCCTGCTGCGCCAGGGCGCAGGGCTGCGCCGGACCAACCTGCTCAGCACTGAGCTCGCCGGCTTTGTTTCAGCCTGCGACGGCGACCTGACGGCGGGGCAGATCACCGGCGCCCTGGAGGCGCTGCTGGGCGGCGGGGACGGGTTCGACGCCGCCTCCTTCCGGGCCGGGCTGCTCACCGAGGTGGCCAACCTGGTGCGGGACGGCTTCCTGATCCCGGCAGCGGAATAGGGCGGGGATCCGGGCGCTGAAGGCCGTCCGGCCAATCCCCCTCTTTTCAACATGGATGCGCACATTTCTGCAAAATATGGTGAACTAGGCCAGTATGGGCGCATCTGCCCGAGCAACCTTTTTCTGTAGGAGCACCGTGCCAAGCAAGGCCAAAACCGGCAAGAAACTCGTGATTGTGGAGTCTCCGGCCAAGAGCAAGACCATCGCCAAGTACCTCGGCGAGGGCTTCATCGTAGAGGCCTCCATTGGTCACATCCGCGACCTTCCCCAGCCGTCCGAACTCCCCGCTGAGCTGAAGAAGACCTCGGTAGGCAAGTTCGCCGTCGACATTGACCACGACTTCAAGCCGTACTACGTGGTGTCCCCGGACAAAAAGAAAAAGGTGACTGAGCTCAAGGCCGCGCTCAAGGACGCCGACGAACTTTACCTCGCAACCGATGGGGACCGCGAGGGCGAAGCCATCGCGTGGCACCTGCTCGAAGTGCTCAAGCCCAAGGTCCCCGTGTACCGGATGACGTTCGGCGAAATCACCAAGGAAGCCATCCAGCGCGCCATGGGCAACCTGCGCGACGTCGATTCCGCCCTCGTGGATGCCCAGGAGACCCGCCGCGTCCTGGACCGTCTCTACGGCTACGAAATTTCCCCGGTCCTGTGGCGCAAGGTGGCCCGCGGCCTGTCCGCCGGCCGCGTGCAGTCCGTGGTGACCCGCATGGTGGTGGACCGGGAGCGCGAGCGGATGGCGTTCAAGGCCGCCTCGTACTGGGACCTCACCGGCCAGTTCGGCGCAGACGCCGGGTCCTTCAAAGCCAAGCTGGCCGCCGTGGACGGCGCCAAGGTGGCCAGCGGGCGGGACTTCAACGACGACGGCGTCCTCACCTCGAAGAACGTCGCGCACCTCAACGAGGAGCTGGCAACCTCCCTTGCAGCAGGGCTGCAGGACGCCGAGTTCCGCGTCCGGTCCGTTGATACGAAGCCGTACACCCGCCGTCCCGCCGCGCCGTTCACCACTTCCACCCTGCAGCAGGAAGCGGGCCGCAAGCTGCGCTTCTCCTCCAAGAGCACCATGCAGGTGGCCCAGCGGCTGTACGAAAACGGCTACATCACCTATATGCGTACGGACTCATCGGCCCTGAGTGATGAAGCTGTCACGGCCGCCCGCCGCCAGGCTTCGGAGCTGTACGGTCCCGAATACATCCCGCAGTCCCCGCGCGTGTACACCGGCAAGGCAGCGAACGCGCAGGAAGCACACGAGGCCATCCGTCCCGCCGGCGACTCCTTCCGCACCCCGGCCCAGGTGGCCAAGCAGCTCTCCGGCGACGAATTCCGGCTCTACGAACTGATCTGGAAGCGCACCGTCGCTTCCCAGATGGCTGACGCCAAGGGCTCGACGGCGACCATCCGCCTGGGTGCCGTCGCTGCGGACGGGCGTGACGCTGAGTTCTCCGCGTCCGGCACCGTGATCACGTTCCCCGGCTTCCTTGCCGCCTATGAGGAAGGCAAGGACGAGACCCGCGGCGACGACGATTCCGACGAAGCCCGCCGCCTCCCCAACGTGGCCAAGGGTGATTCGCTGGCCGCATCCGAGATCGTGGCGGTTGGCCACGAAACCTCGCCGCCGCCGCGCTACACCGAAGCATCGCTGACCGCGGAGCTGGAGAAGAAGGGCATCGGACGCCCGTCCACCTACGCCTCCACCATCTCCACCATCCAGGACCGCGGCTACGTCCGGAAGCAGGGCTCGGCCCTGGTGCCCAGCTGGATCGCCTTCTCGGTGATCCGCCTGCTGGAGCAGCATTTCAGCGACTACGTGGACTACGAGTTCACCGCGGACATGGAAGGCGACCTGGACAAGATCGCCAACGGGCAGGCCGTGGGCGCTTCCTGGCTGCGGCACTTCTACTTTGGTGAAGATTCCGATCCGGGCCTGCTGAGCATCGTGAACAACCTCGGCGAAATCGACGCGCGGGAAATCAACTCCATCCCCATCACGGACCAGATCACGCTCCGGGTGGGCAAGTTCGGCCCGTACCTCGAAAGCTCCGCAGCCACGGTTGACCCGAAGACCGGCGAGATCGTGGAGTCGGCCCGCGCCAACGTGCCCGAGGACCTCGCGCCGGACGAGCTGACCGCCGCCAAGGCCATTGAGCTGATGGAGACCGCCGCCCCTGAGGAACGCGTGCTGGGCACGGACCCGCACACCGGGCACACCGTCGTCGCAAAGAACGGCCGCTACGGCGCATACGTCACCGAGGTCATCCCCGAGATGACCGAGGAACAGATCGCCGCCCAGCCGGTGGAGTACTACAAGAACGGCAAGCCCAAGCCGCCCAAGAAGCCGGTCAAGGCCAAGCCCCGCACAGGCTCGCTGTTCAAGTCCATGACCGTCGAGTCGGTGACCCTGGACGAGGCGCTGCAGCTGATGAGCCTGCCCCGGGTCCTGGGCGAGGACGCCGAAGGCAACCTCATCACGGTGCAGAACGGCCGGTTCGGGCCCTACCTGAAGAAGGGGACGGATTCCCGGTCCATCGGCTCGGAGGAGGAGATCTTCACCATCACGCTGGAGCAGGCGCTGGAGATCTACTCCCAGCCGAAGCAGCGCGGTGCCCGTGCCGCCGTCCCACCGCTGGCGGAGTTCGGCCCGGATCCGGTGTCGGAGAAGAACATCGTGGTGAAGGAAGGCCGCTTCGGCCCCTACATCACGGACGGGATTACCAACATCACCGTGCCCCGCGCTACCTCCCTGGAGGAGCTGACCCGCGAACAGGCCGTGGAACTGCTGGCGGAGAAGCGTGCCAAGGGTCCGGTGAAGCGCACTGCCGCCCGCAAGGCGCCGGCCAAGAAGAAGGCAACGGCGAAGAAATAGCGCAGGTGGCCCGCACGCCAGCACATATGTTTGCATGCGGCATCGGATCGTGATCGGGTAGGGGGATGACTGAACAGCCCGGAATTGATGACACTACGCCCCTGAACGACCTCGAGGAGAAGCTCGCCAAGGGCGGAGAGCCTGATGCGAGCCCCGTGGACGTCATCCTGTCCTTCCTGAACAGCGAGGTCTACATCATCAGTTCGGACGGCATCGAGGGCGAGGACTCCCAGGTGGAACCGCTGGTCCTGGGCAATGCCGACGGCGACCCCGTCCTTGCCGTCTTCTCGCACCCCAGCCGCGTGGACCAGCAGTACCTCGAAGCGGCGCCGAACGTGCTTGGCACCCAGGGCGCAGCCATCATCGCGAACATCGGCGACGAGCTTGGCATGGTCATCAACCCGGGCGCGGCGTACGGGTTCGAGATCAACCCCGAGGGTGTGGCCAACATCAAGCGCGACTTCAAGCGGGCCGACGAGCAATAATGGCACCATGCGGCTAGGCGTCCTCGATATCGGGTCAAACACTGTCCATCTCCTCCTGGTGGATGCGCACCCCGGCGCGCGGCCAGTGCCGTTTGCCTCGCACAAGCGCCCCCTGTCCCTGGTCCAGTATCTGGAACCCGACGGCAGCATCAGCGATGCCGGCCAGCACGAGCTCACCGATTTCGTGCTGGAAGCCTGGGAGTTTGCCGCCAGGCATAAGGCCGAGGACCTCCTGGCCTTCTGTACGTCGGCCATCCGCGAGGCCACCAACGGCCCTGAGGTCCTGGCGCGCGTCAAGCACGAAACCACCGTCACGCTGCAGGAGCTCACCGGCAGCGAAGAAGCGTCAATGACCTTTTTCGCCGTCAGGCGCTGGCACGGCTGGGGCGCGGGGCCCATCCTCAACCTGGACATCGGCGGCGGCTCCTTCGAGATGGCCTTCGGCCAGGACGAGCTTCCGGAAGTCGCCACCTCCGTGCCGCTGGGTGCCAGCAGGCTCACCCGGGACTGGCTGTCCGAGGACCCGCCGACGGCCAAGAGCGTCAAGGAACTGCGGCGGTACATCCAGGCCACCCTCAAGCCCGCCGTGCGGGAATTCGACGGGCTGGGCCGTGCCAACGTTGTGGCGGGAACATCCAAGACTTTCCGCTCCCTTGCCCGGATCGCCGGCGCGGCCCCGAGCGCGGCCGGCCCGTACGTCAAGCGGGAGCTCCATGCAACGGACCTTGGAGTATGGGCGCAGCGCATCTCGGCGATGAAGGCCGAGGACCGCCTGCACCTGCCGGGGGTTTCCGAGGCACGTGCCCACCAGCTGCTGGCCGGCGCACTGGTTGCCGAGGCCGCGCTGGAGCTCTTCAAGTTCAAGAAACTCCGGATCTGCCCCTGGGCCCTGCGTGAGGGCCTGATTCTGCGCAGGCTGGACCAGCTGGTGTTTTCCGGGCCGCTGGAGCCCGCCCCCCATGTGGCGGCGCCGCAGGTCGTGGAAGCCCCGGCGTAGCGCGCTGCGGACCGCGGGCCCATGGCGGACGTCAAATCCCGGCAGGCCGTTAAAGGCGGAAGCACCGGGGTCCGCAACAGGAAAATGGGGGAAAACCTGTTGCCGACCACCGGTGCCCTGGCAGGAATCCCCATCCCTGCCGCATCACTCGCACCCTCAATGAGGTAGTTACTACGTTAGGAGCCCAACTTGTGAGGCACCTGCGCCTTACATGTGAGCCAGCTGTGAGTGTTTTTTAGTGAGTTCCCCGAAGAAAAGGATGTCCACCTCCTGGTCATCAAGTTCGGCACCGGCAGGGCCCAACTGTAATGATGGAGCCATGAGCAACCGAATCGCCTTCCTGGGCTGTGGATCCATGAACGAAGCAATTCTGAGTGGCCTGCTGGAAGCGGGGACGGACCCGGCGGACGTCGTCGCCACGGTCCGGCGTGCCGAGCGCGCCGCGGAACTCGCCGAGCGGCACCACGGGGTGACCGCGATCGCCGGTGAGGAGGAGCCGGACAACAACAAACAGGCAACCAAGGGATCCGGCGTCGTCATCCTTGGCGTCAAGCCTGTCGGCATCATTGAACTTGCCCGTGAGATCAGCCGCTCCCTCTCGCCGACCGCCGTCGTGGTCAGCGTGGCTGCCGCGGTGTCCATCGCCCAGCTCGAGGCCGCCCTGCCGCCGGGGCAGCCGGTAGTCCGCGCCATGCCCAATACTCCCGCGAAGCTGGGCCGCGGCGTGGTGTCCGTGTCGCCGGGGACGAACTGCACGCCCGAGCAGCTTCAAAGGGTCAAGGACGTCCTGCAGGGTGCGGGAACGGTGGTGGAGGTCCCCGAGGAGCAGGTGGACGCCGTCTCGGCCATCAGCGGCTCTGGACCCGCCTACGCGTTCTATCTGGCGGAAGCGATGGCGGCAGCCGGCCGGGAATTGGGCCTGGATGCCGAACTGTCCCTTCTCCTGGCCAGGGAAACCGTGGCCGGAGCCGGCTATATGCTGGCCGAGCCCGGTGCGGATCCATCAGCGCTGCGCAGGGCCGTGACCAGCCCGAACGGCACCACCGAACGGGCCATCGCCACCTTTGACGAGCGGGGCCTTCCCGCCATCATTGTGGCCGGGGCCCGCGCGGCTACGGAGCGGGCAGCCGAAATCACCAAGCAGCTCGGCTAATCCCCAGGTCAAGGCCGGGCAGCGAACCGTTCCAGCAGGTCCACGTGGCCGGACACGATCAGCATGTCCCGGGAGGACACCTTGGTCTCCGGACGGGCATACGTGAAGTCCTCGCCGGGCGACTTCACGCCCACGATCGTCACGCCGTACTTGGAGCGGACCTTTGACTCGTCCAGGGTGAACCCCACCGTTTCGCGCGGCGGGTACATTTTCACGATCGCGAAGTCGTCGTCGAACTCGATGAAGTCGAGCATCCGGCCGGACACCAGGTGGGCTGCCCGGACGCCGGCGTCGGCCTCCGGATAGATCACATGGTTGGCGCCGATCCGCGTGAGGATCTTGCCGTGCGAGGGGGTAATCGCCTTCACCCACAGGTGCTCGATGCCTAGGTCCACCAAGTTGACAGTGATCAGCACGGAGGACTCGATGGACGTGCCCACGCCCACGACGGCGGAGCTGAACTCCTGTGCGCCGAGTTGGCGGAGCGCATCGATGTTGGTGGCGTCGGCCTCCACCACGTGGGTCAGCAGCGGGGCCCACTTCTGCACCAGGGACCGGTCCCGTTCAATGGCCAGGACTTCCCGGCCCTGCTTCACCAGTTGTTCTGCCGTGGATGAACCGAAGCGGCCCAGCCCGATCACCAGCACTGGAGCGTTGTGGGCGGGGCGCCGTGGGGCGTCTGGGGAACTAGCCAATGATGGGCCTCTCTTCGGGATAGTGGTACAACTGGCTGCGCTGGCGGAGGGCCAGGGCGGCCGCAAGGGTCACGGTGCCGACGCGGCCGGCGAACATCAGGCCGGCAAGGACGTAGACGCCCGCCGGCGCCACCTCCGCGCTGAGGTTGGTGCTGAGCCCCACGGTGGCGAAGGCTGAAATGGTCTCGAACAGCACCCGGTCCAGGGACGCCCCGCTGATGTGCAGCAGGAGGAAAGCGGAGACGGACACCAGGGTGGCGCCAGCCACAATCACGGAAATCGCAACGCGCATGGTGCCCTGCGGGATGGTCCGGCCGTACACCTGCACGTCGGCGTCACCCCTGGCCTCCGCCACAATCGCCAGGAACATCACGGCGATGGTGGTGACCTTGATGCCGCCGGCGGTGGATGCCGAGCCGCCGCCGGCAAACATCAGCGCGTCGGTCAACAACATGGTGGTGGATTCCATCTGGTTCTGGTCCACCAGGTTGAAGCCGCCGGAACGCATCATGACGGAGGCAAACAGGGAGTGCGTCACCTTGTCGCCCAAATTCATGGTTCCGATGGTCCGCAGGTTGTCCCACTCCATCAAGGCCCACAGGAAAGTGCCGGCAAACAGGAGGATGAAGGACACCTGGATGGTGAGCTTGGTATGGAGGTTCCATTTCTTCCAGTTAAGCCCGTTCTGCTGCAGGACCATCACCACGGGGAAACCGAGGCTGCCCAGGAAGACGCCGAGCATCAGCGGCACCAGGATCCAGAGGTCCGTTTCGTAGGGCACGATGCCGTCCGAATGCGGGGTGAAACCTGCGTTGTTGAAGGCGGAGATGGAGTAGAAGATGCCGTGCCAGACTGACTGCCAGAACGGCTCACCCAGGGTGAGGAACCGCGGGACCAGGGCCAGCGCCAGGATCCCTTCGATCACCACCGATGTTGTGATGACGATCCGCAGCAGGGTGCCCACCTCGCCCAGGCGGCCTGCGTTGTTCATGGATTCCGCCGCGATGATTTTGCCCCGCACGCCCAGCCGCTTGCTGACCATCAGGGCCAGCAACGAGGCCAGCGTCAGCGTGCCCAGGCCTCCGATGAAGACGCCCACCAGGATCACCAGCTGCCCGAAGAAGGACCAGTGGACCGCCGTCGACACCACCGTCAGGCCGGTGACGCACACGGCCGAAACAGCCGTGAACAGCGCCTGGTGGATCGGGGTGGGGGTGCCGGCGGCGGAGGAGACCGGCAGCGAGAGGATGAGGGTGAACACCAGGCACACGGCGGCGAACACGGTCAGGGCGAGCCTGGCCGGGGAGGTGTTCGCGATGTCGTCAATGAAGTCGCGCAGCCGCGTAAGGATCCAGAGGCCTTCCCGCTCCTGCGCTGCGGGATGCCAGCTGGCCGGGTTCCGGGGCCTCGACTGGCTTTGCGTCATGTGTGGCTTTTCCTCGGTCGAAACTGCTTCCCTCAGTAGTAAACCACTAATGCCGGCGTAATGGCCGGGCAGGAGGGGCTGCCGCCTCAGGTAGCCTGTGATTGATGACATACCTCCCGGGTCTCAGCCAGCCCGCGCCCCCAACGGTGGTGGCGTGGAGTTCCGACATGACCGCCTACAATTTCGGCCCGGGCCATCCGATGGCGCCGGAGCGGATGGACCTGACGGCCCGCCTGGCCGGCAGCCTCGGATTGTTCGGCCTGGACCACGTTGCGGTGGAAGCGCCCGAAGTGGCGGACGACGCCGAGCTGGAGTCAGTGCATTCCGCGGACTTTGTTGCGGCGGTCCGCAGGGTCAGCGCCAACCCCGGCGAGCCCGACGAAGCCCGCGGGCTGGGCACTGAAGATGATCCCGCCTTCGCGGGCATGCACGAGGCCGCAGCCCGGCTCGCCGGCGGTTCGCTGCTGTCCGCCTCCCGGATCCTGGACGGCTCCGCGCTGCACGCGGTCAACTTCGGCGGCGGCATGCACCATGCCGCCCGCGAGCGGGCCAGCGGGTTCTGTATCTACAACGACGCTGCACTTGCCGTGCAGAAGCTGCTCGACGGCGGGATTGGCAAGGTGGCGTACATCGACGTCGACGCCCACCACGGGGACGGGACGGAGAGCATCTTCTGGAATGATCCCCGCGTGCTCACCATTTCGCTGCACGAGAGCGGCCTCACGCTCTTCCCTGGGACGGGATTCGCCAACGAGATCGGCGGTCCGCAGGCCGAAGGGACAGCGGTTAACGTAGCTCTGCCCTCGGGGACGGGGGATGCCGGCTGGCTCCGGGCGTTCCACGCGGTGGTGCCGCAGCTGGTGGCCGCTTTCCAGCCGGAGGTGATCGTCAGCCAGCACGGGTGCGATTCCCACCGCAACGACCCGCTGACCCACCTCAACCTCAGCGTCGACGGGCAGCGCGAGGCCGCATCCGCCGTCGGCAATCTTGCCGCCCGCCACTGCGGCAACCGCTGGATCGCCACCGGGGGCGGCGGGTACAACGTCACGGACGTGGTCCCGCGGTCTTGGAGCCACCTGATTGCCATCGCGTCAGGGCGGCCCGTGCCGCTGCGAACGCCCGTCCCCGAGGACTGGCGCGCCTATGTGCTGGCGAAGTTCGGCACGGACGCCCCCCTCCTGATGGGCGATGACGTGGAGCTCTGGTGGCGGTCCTGGGAAGTGGGCTTCGACCCGAACGATGCCGTGGACCGGACCGTCATGGCTACGCGGAAGTCCGTCTTCCCGCTGCATGGGCTGGACCCGTGGTTTGACTGACTACGGGGTCAGCTGCTGGGCTTTTCCGTCTGGAACACCACCCCGGCGGCACCGATGAGCCAGCCCAGCAGGGACAACGCGAACGCGCCGATCAGGTCTGTGGATGCGGTCTCCTTGGCCAGCCAGAGGAGCAGGACAGCCAGGCCCACCGCGAGGTAGACCACGATGGCAGCGACGATCCGCCCCGACAGCCTGGCCGTGACCTCGGAAGGATTGAAGGCCACGGTGCTGGCCGTGGTCCCCGGTCCTGATGGCCTGCCCGGCTCGCGCTGGAGCTCGTCCCGGCGGACCTCGGCGATGGTGAATCCTAAGGCTGACGCTGTCAGTGAACTCAAGGACGTGGCGAGCACTCCGGCCGCCGTGACCAGGGCTCCGTTGAGGGGCGGCGCGACCGTCCGCCCGTCCGGCACCCAGAATCCGACGCGCAGCAGCACCGCGCCCCAGACCGCTACAAAAAGGCCCAGGAACACGAACGCGATGATGTTGAACAGTTGCTGGCGAAGGAATTCCATCACCACCCACCCCTCTAGGCCAGTGTGGCCGCTGCCGGGATATTTGGGCAGCAGTGACACCGTTCTAGCACTGCCGCGAAACCTGGGCAATGGGACCGATACCGGCCGAAATAGTTGATGCCTTTCGGCGTATATGTCGCTAGGGTGGGAGGCATGGTGACAGACGACGTATTTGCCGTCATAGCGGAATCGACCCGGCGGGACATCCTGGTCTCCCTCCGTTCCGGAGACAAGGCCGTGGGCGAACTGGTGGAGGAACTGGCGGCCAGCCAGCCCACTATCTCCAAGCACCTCAAAGTCCTTCGCGAGGCCCAGCTGGTGAGCATGAGGGCACAGGGCCAAAAGCGCTACTACGCGCTGAACCGTAAGCCGCTGGAGGGGATCGCCAGCTGGCTGGAAACGCTCGACGTCGGTTCGGCGGCGCCGGCGCCAGCAGCGGCAGCCAGCCCGGCCCCGGCCGCAGCCACTGAAGGCCAGCAGCCTGAAGCTGCCCCCGCACCGGCCCGAAAGGCGGCAGCCGCACACAAGGAGCCCGCTACTGCCGGGGCAGTGGCGGCCGAGGCCGTGTCCGCCGGAGTCCTGGCGCCGGCCGGGGCAGAGCTGAGTCCCGCCGTCGTGATTCCTGGCGGAACCTCGGCGCCGCTGAGTGACGACAGCGTCCCCCAGCAGATCGGCCGGACCGTGGGCCGCGCCGCCACCAAGGCAGCCGACCTCCTGGCCAACCTGCCCAAGTTCGGCCGCAAGAAATAGCCGCCAACCCCAAGTAGGTAGCGCCAAGTGTCGTTTTGAACCGTCAAAACGACACTTAGCGCTACTCAGTTGGGCGGGCGCCTACTTGTTGAGCACCCGCACGTGGTCCGGGGTAAGTTCCGAGACCTTGCTGACGCCCAGCAGCGCCATGGTGCGGGCCATGTCCTTCTCGAGGATCTGCAGCGTGCGGTCAACTCCGGCCCGGCCGCCCGCCATCAGGCCGTAGAGGTAGGCGCGGCCGATCAGCGTAAAGTCGGCGCCCAGGGCCAGGGCTGCCACGATGTCCGCGCCGCTCATGATGCCGGTATCCAGGATGATCGCCGCATCTGTGTTGTCCGCGGTGAACGCCTGTTTGACCTCGGGGAGCAGGTGGAAGGGGATGGGTGCCCGGTCCAGCTGGCGGCCGCCGTGGTTGGACAGGATGACGCCGTCCGCGCCGTGGTCAACAACCCGGCGGGCGTCCTCAACGGTCTGGATGCCCTTGACCACCAGGTTGCCCTTCCAGGTTTCGCGCAGCCAGTCCAGGTCCTCGAAGGTGAGGGTGGGATCGAACATCGAGTTGATCAGGTCCGCCACCGTGCCGGTGTACCGCGAGAGCGAAGCGAAGGTCAGCGGCTCGTGCGTGAGGAAGTTGAACCACCACGCGGGACGGTAGGACGCATCGAGAACCGTCTTGAGGGTCAGCGCCGGCGGGATGGTCATGCCGTTGCGGACATCGCGGAGGCGGGCACCGGCCACAGCGGTGTCCACAGTGACCATCAGGGTATCGTTGCCGGCCTTGGCGGCCCGCTCAATCAGTTCCAGGGAGCGGTCGCGGTCCGTCCACAGGTACAGCTGGAACCAGTTGCGGCCGTTCGGGGCGGCGGCGGCAACGTCTTCAATGGAGGCCGTGCCCATGGTGGACAGGGTGTAGGGGATACCGGCGGCCTCTGCTGCCTGGGAGCCGGCGTACTCGCCCTCGGACTGCATCATCCGCGTGAAGCCGGTGGGCGCGATCCCCACCGGCAGGCGGGACGGCTTTCCCAGGATCTCGGTGCTGAGGTCGATCGCGGAGACGTTCCGCAGGATGCCGGGCCGGAATTCGATGTCCAGGAAGGCCTCGCGTGCCCGGCGGAGGGTGATTTCGCCTTCGGCGGCGCCGTCCGTGTAGTCAAAGGGCGCCTGCGGGGTGCGGCGCTTGGCGATGTCCCGCAGTTCCCAGATGGTGCTGGCCCGCTTGAGCCGGGCTTCCTTGCTGAACCCTGGCTTCTTGAACTGCATCAGCGGTGCCAGGTCCGAGTACTTCGGGACGCGGCGCTTCAGCGCTGCCGGCACACCAGCGGCGGCCGGTGCGGCGGCCGGCGCGGCCGCGGCCGGAATGGCAGTCGCGTCCGGTGCGGGTGTCGTTTCCGGATTGTTGGGCTGGATGGTGTGGGTCATGGCGTCCTCCATTGGGCGGGCAGGTCCGCATCCGGGACCTCCTGTGGTCTAACCACACTGTAGGCTATGTGGTCCAACCACATCAAGTACCATTTCCCTATGCGGACGCACCAGCTTGTTTTGTCATGGATCGAGGAAGAGCTTTCCGAGGGCAGGCTGGCCGTGGGCGGCCGCCTCCCGGCTGAGCGCACGCTGGCGGAACAGCTGAAGGTGTCGCGAACGTCCGTGCGCGAGGCGATCAGGATCCTTGAAGCCATGGGCGTGGTCCGGGCCGGGGTCGGCTCTGGCCCGGAGGCGGGGACCGTGGTCATTTCGGATCCGACGGCGGCCCTTGGCTCCGCCCTGCGGCTCCACGTTGCCACCCAGCACCTCCCGGTAGCTGACATCGTGGAGACCCGGGTGCTCCTGGAGTCATGGGCGGCGTCCAAGGCCAGGCCAGATGCGCCGGAGCTGGCGACGGCCGGCGCGCTGCTGGACGAGATGGCCGAGGAGGGGCTCGCCGTGGACGACTTCCTGGCCCTGGATGTCCGTTTCCACCTTGCCCTGGCGGACGCTGCCGGCAATGCCGTAGTGAGCGCCATGATGGGATCGCTGCGCGAATCCATCCAGGGGTATGCCGCGCAGCTCACGTCCAACCTCCCCGACTGGGAGGACACGGCCTCGCGGCTGAAATCGGAGCACCGCGCCATCCTCGCGGCGATCAGGAATGACGACGGCGAACGCGCGGCAAAGCTCGTTGCTGCCCACATCCAGGGGTACTACAAGGAAGCGGGGCTGAATCCGGCGGAGGTCCGGCCGGCTCCGTGAAGGGGCGTCAGCCGTGCACCGCAGTGCGGGCGGCTTTGGCCGGGCCTGTGCTGGCCCGCACTTCGAGCCGCGGCTGGTAGCGGCTGCCGGGAGCCTGGCTTTCTTCGTTGCGGATGAGGGCCCGCAGCTGGTGCCAGGCCTGCGCCCCAAGCTCAGTGATGGGAACCGCTGCCGTGGTGAGCGCCGGCGTCGTGTATTGGGCAAAGGGGATGTCGTCGAACCCGGTGACGGAGATGTCGCCGGGGACGTCCAGGCCGCGTTCGTGCAGCCCGCTCATCAGGCCCATGGCAACGAGGTCGTTGAACGCCAGGATCCCGGTGGCGCCGCTCTCCAGCACCGCGTCCACTGCCCCATGGCCGGTATCGAAATCGGAGCCTCCTTCGAGCATGGTGACCTCAACCTGCGGGTGGGCGGCCTTGAACGCCTCCAGGCCTTGGAGCCTGAGGTTGTTGGAGGCGCTGCGGGGAGGCCCTGCCAGGAAGGCGAGGCGCGTATGGCCGAGCTCCACCAGATGTTCGGCGATGGCCTGCACGCCCTGGCCATAATCCACCACCAGGCTTGGGACATCTGCGGCTGCCGTGGTGCGGTTGATGAGCACCAGCGGGCGCAGTGAGGGGGCAATTTCCTCCAGTTCGGCGTCGCTCATGCGCGGTGCGCACAGGACCAGGCCGTCGCAGCGCCTGCGGGCTTCACCCGCAAGGATTGACTCCTTGCTGGAGACTTCGAAGGAGTCCGCGATCAGGACACGGTAGCCGTCCTCGGCCGCCGCACGGCTCAGCCCACGGAGGATGGCCTGGAAGGTGGGGTTGGCCAGGTCCGGCACCACGATGCCGATGGTGTCGGTCTTGCCGAGGGCCAGGCTTCGGCCCACCGGGTTGGGCTGGTACTTGAGTTCAGCCGCAGCCGCCCTCACTCGGGCAGCGATCTCAGGGTCAACAGTGAAGTTGCCGTTCATGACGCGCGAAACCGTGGCGTGCGAGACGCCCGCCTTCACGGCAACATCCGCGATGCCGATCCGGCCGGAAGCCGATTTCCTGACCATGGCTGGCCCCTTCCTTTGCGTCGGAGCCGGCAGGCCTGGGCGCAGTTCCGCTGGCAGGGGGACCCGGCCAACTCCGTGTCGACGTTCTCGTCAAATCATGCAGTGAGTGACAGCATATAACGGGATGGGAAACCGATTTCTCTCCTGTTCCCGATTCCGCCGATCTTCACAGAACAGCGGCCCAGCGGGCCGGTCTTAAGCCTTCGAAAGGGACCCTCATGGTCAACACAGCCGAGTCGACTTCTGCCTCAGAGGCCCGGTCCGAGTCCGCGGAGAGCATCGGGGCTGCTCCCGCCGCCGGCGCTCGCGCTCATCAGGACGGCAGGGCCCGGATCGCCCTGATCGGGACCGGCGGCCGCTCCGAGATGTACATCCGCGCCATCTTCGGCAGGCACGCCGATACTGCCGAACTCATCGCGTTTTCCGACGTGAACCCCGGCCGCGTGGAGTTCTACCAGCAGCTCATCCAGGAACTCGGTGCCCCGGGACCCGTCGCTTCCTTTGATCCGGCGGACCTCACCGCGTTCATCCAGGCCAACAACATCGACCGCGTCATCGTCACGACGCCGGACTACACGCACGCAGATTACATCGTGGAGGGACTGCGCGCCGGTGCCGACGTCGTCGTCGAAAAGCCCCTCACCATTGACGCCGAAGGATGCCGCCGCGTCACCCAGGCAGTGCAGGAGACCGGCCGCAACGTGGTGGTCACCTTCAACTACCGCTATTCGCCCCGCAACAGCGCGCTCAAGGAAGTCATCCAGAGCGGCGTGATCGGCAAGGTCACTTCCATCGACTTCAGCTGGGTGCTGGACACCGTGCACGGGGCGGACTACTTCCGCCGCTGGCACCGGGAGAAGAAGAACTCCGGCGGGCTGCTGATCCACAAGGCCTCCCACCACTTCGACCTGGTCAACTGGTGGATCGATGACGTGCCCGAGCGTGTCTTCGCCTCAGGCGGGCTGAAGTTCTACGGCGACAAGAACGCAGCGGAGCGCGGCCTCGGCCCCAGGCCGGAACGGGGAACGCCCGACGCCGATGCCCCGGCCCACGAGAAGGATCCGTTCGCGCTTGACCTAAGGGAGGACCAGCGGCTCAAGGCGCTGTTCCTGGACAACGAACATTTCGACGGCTACCGCCGCGACCAGGACGTCTTCACCGAAGGCATCACCATTGAGGACAACCTTGCGCTGGTGGTGGAGTACCAGGGCGGCCCGCGCCTGAGCTACTCCCTTAACGCCCACAGTCCCTGGGAGGGCTACCGCGTGGCGGTCAACGGCACTGAAGGCCGCGCCGAGCTGGAGGTCGTGGAACGTGCCGCGGTCCTTAGCACGGACAAAAAGACCGTGGTGGATCCCAGCGCCACCCCCATCGAGGAAGACGGCGCCATCCGCCGCAACGGTGAACGTTTGGTGGTCCAGCGCCACTGGGAAGCAGCATATGAGGTGCCCATCGTTAACGGTGAGGGAGGCCACGGCGGCGGCGACGACCTGCTCCTCTCCGACCTCTTCAACGGCCCGGCCGAGGACCCGCTGGGCCGTCCATCGGGGTACCTGGACGGACTGCGCTCCGTTTCGGTCGGCATCGCCGGCAACCGCTCCCTTGAGTCCTCCCTGCCCGTACGCATCGAGGACCTGGATCTCGGCGTCGACCTCCGCCGCGGCAAGTGACCGGCCCCAGAACCTGAAGGAACAACAATGAGCAGGATCTTCGTCACCGGCGGCTCCGGCCGGCTGGGCGAAGGGTCGTTGCCGGGCTTGCAAGGAAGGGCCACCAGGTCATTTCCGTGGACCGCGACGCCGTCCCGGCGGACCAGCTTCCGGCCGGCAACCCTGCCCAAAACCGCTTCCATAACCAAAGTCTTCCACCAGGGTCTGATCAAGGCAGCCACCCGGAAGCCCTAGATGGAAAACGATTACCCGCCGGGCCCGCGACGTTGCGCGATGGGTGGCGGAAGGGCGGCCGTGCGTTGGCGGGAACGGCGTGGCCCTGGAGCATTGGGGTTCGCTGGACCATAAGGAGTTTGGGGACCACGCGCTTCAGCTGTTCACCGGGCGTGGGCAAGGTCCGCGCACGCCTCCCACAGGCGCTTGCGGGCGTGGGGATCCGCTCCCATGCCGGGGGTGGGGAGCTCCTTGCGCTTTGCCCAGAGCTTTCCGGAGAGTACCGCTGTTTCCGGTGCAGTGGCGAGCCAGAGCGCTGTGTCTGCCCCCTTTTCGGCGGGCGCGCCGAAAGTGTTGGTGATCCAGCGGAAGGGGCCGCCGACGTCCTGCAGCAACGAGGTGTTCTTGACCAGTCCGGGGTGGACCGCATTCGCCACCACTCCGGAGCCCTGAAGGCGCTCAGCGAACTCCTGGGTGAGGAGGACCCGTGCGAGCATAGTGGGCGGCGTGGACCGCAGGTAGCTGTACTTGCCTTTGGCCGTCTGAAGGTCGTCGAAGTGGAGCCTGGTGTTGCCGTACTTGGACGCAACATTCACAATCCGGGCGCTTCCACCTGCCAGGGCGGCGTTCTTGAGGGCGTCCAGCAGCAAGCTGGTCAGCAGGAAGTAGGCCATCACGTTGGTGGCGAATGTCAGTTCGAGCCCGTCGGGGGTCACCTGGCGCTCCTTTCGGAAGACGCCCGCGGCGTTGACCAGCACGTCGAGCCGGTCATGGCGTGAGAGGAACCCGGCCGCCGCAGCACGTATCGACGACTGGACGGACAGGTCACAGGCCAACGGCTCCAGCATGGCTGAGGGGGCGAGGGCGCGGATGGCTTCCATCGCTTCCTCCGCCCGGGCCGTGGAACGGCCCACCACCACCACCCGGGCGCCTTGGCGTGCAAGGCCGGTTGCAACAGCTTGTCCCAGGCCGCTTCCCGCCCCTGTCACCAGTGCCACGGTCCCGTTCATGGAAGTCATTGTCCTCGCCTCCTCTGGCTTTGTCCTGCCAAGTGTCCCGGGGTCAGCGCACGATTTTGAAGTTGAAGGCAGGCGTGCCGAGCACGCCCCAGAGGCGGAGCCACACGGGCAGGAGCTACCGACAGTTCCTCACGAAGGACGCCCTTGCCACGGCCTACGTGCAAGGGCGCGCGGACGCCTGGTTCGCCCGCATGCGGCAGGCAGCGGAGGAGCCCGCCACTGCGGCCGCAAATTGATGGCTGTTTTCGGGGTGCTCGCCTCCGACGCAGGTGCCACGGATCCCAACCAGCTCGCCGACGAACTCCTCATCGTCCTTAACGGCGCATATGCCACCGCTGCCGTCCTTGACGGTGCCACCTTCGGCCAGCGCGCGGTCAGGCTTGCCCGGCTGTTGATCGACGATGCCTGCCCACGCCTTCAGGCTCCGGCTACAGGCAGCACCATCAGGTAGCCGGCCGGCAGCTCGCTGCTCCAGCGCCGCGGCTCGCGGACCACGAACTGCGTGGCCAGCTCTTCGGGGGTGAGCAGGCTGTTGGGTGCGGGCGACGGGCCCCACTGGCCGCTGCCGTGCGGGTAGAGCGGGTCCTGGACGCGAACGCCAGTGACTGCGAAGTCCTGGAACCGGGCGGGATCACCGATCGATTCGAACCCGCTCATCACCCACGCATGGCGCCCGCGCCACATGACCAGTCCCACCGGGCGGCCTGTCTCGGCAATGGCGCGTGCCGCCGTCTGGAGCGCCGTACCGTAGTCGGCGATGCTGACCACCGTGTATGGCCCCATGCCAACCTCCGTCAGCACCTGCCCCCACCCGAGGGGGTTGGCGCCGTTGAACGAGTTGGACGACCGGGCCCGGGCCATCTCCCACAGTTCGCCCTGCTGCGTGGAGTCCGCCCACGTGCCGCCACCCGTGTCGTCAATGAGGTTGTGGGCCATCTGGATGCTCGCCGCCACACACCAGTCAAAGGTGTACTGCGGCACGAAGTCGCCCTCCTGGTAAAGGTTGAGGGCGAACGGCTCGGGGACGGGCGGCGGCGCGGCAACCGGCGGAGGGGCGGCAGGAGGCGCTGATGACGACGGCGGGGCGGCGGGACTCGCTGATGCCGGCGCCAAGGAGGCCGGGACCGCTTGCCCGGTAACGGCGTCGTCAATGCCGACGGCGGGCGTGCAGGCCCCGAGGAAGGCGGCCAGGACAACGAGCCAAGCCAGGAGACGGGGGCGGACACCGGTCATGCTTCAGTCTAGCGCCGCCCGGCGGCAGGCCCTCAGAAGGCGTAGCGGATGCGGCAGTACGGTGCGATCTTCCCAATCAGCGCGGTCAGTTGGCGCACATAGCCGGCTTTGGTTCCGGAGCGGTAGCGGACGTTGGTGAAGCCGTTGGACGAGACCTTGGATTCCTGGAGGTCCGGACGCCACAGGACGCTCTCGGCCTGGGGATGCCAGCCCAGGTTAACCTCGTGGAGCCGTTCGTTGTGCGTCAGGAAGATGACTTCCGCCGCAAGCTGGGACTTCGCAGCGGCACTCAGCGTTGCGTCGAGTTGGCGCAGCAGCTCTTCCCAGTCGCTGAGCCAGGTGTCGGTGATGATGACGGGGGAGAAGTTCACGTGCACCTCGTACCCGGCGTCGACGAAGTCGTTGATGGCGGCCATCCGTTCAGCTACCGGTGAGGTCCGGACATCAATCGACTTCGCCAGAGCCGCGGGCATCAGGGAAAAGCGGATCCTGGTGTGGCCGCCGTGGTCCCAACCCAGCATCGCCGGGTTCACGTACTTGGTGGCAAAGGACAGCTTGGCCGTAGGCAAGTCGCGGAAGAGCGTGACCAGGTCCTCCACATTGTCGCTGACCAGGGCGTCCACGGAGCAGTCGCTGTTCTCGCCGATGTCGTAGACCCAGAGTCCCGGATCGCACTGGTTGGGCTCGAGCTTGATGCCCTGGCGGGTAACGTGCCGCTCCAGGAACCCCGCAATCTGATCGATGTTTGCGAAAACGGTCATGGGATTGCTGTAGCCCTTGTGCCGGGGCACGTAGCAGTAGGCGCATGCCATGGCGCAGCCGTTCGCAGTTGAGGGTGCGATGAAGTCCGCGGACCGGCCGTTGGGCTTGACGGTCAGCGCTTTTTTGACGCCGAGGACCAGGGCTTCCGTTTTGATCCGGGACCACCGCGGCACGTTCGTTTCATCACCATGCACATCCGGGATGTTCCAGTGGTTCTCGACGAGCAGCACGTCGGCGTCCGGCCAGCGTTCCACGATTTCCTTGCCCCGGAGAAGTTCCAGGGCGGCAGGCTGCGCGTAGATGCGGCGGATCTGCAGCAGCCGGTTGAAGTCCATAAGCCCATTCTTGCAAGATGCGCGGCATCACCGCGGGCCGTTAGGCCCAGGGCCCCGCCAGGGTACGCTCCAATGTTTCCACCCCTGACCGCTCGAACGCGGAGTCTCCAATCCTGTGTGCCCATACCACCGTCCCCAGAGATTGATTCAGGTTTTCCAGCTGCCAGGTATCGGCCTCGAATTCCTGAATGCGCCGCCCGAAACCGCTGTAGAAGGCTTCCTCCAGCCCGGGCTGTTCCAAGAACTGCTGGCTGGTGAGCCGCACCAGGTCGTGCATCCAGGGGCGGTGGTCGGCGCGTCCAAAGTCAATGACCTTGATCTGGCCTTCGTCGTGGAGCCAGTTCCTGGGCTGATAATCCCCGTGGGTGGTGACGAGTTGGACCGGGCCCAGCCTCAGTCCCGCCAGCCCCTGGACGGCCAGGGTCAGGGTGTCTTCATCTACCAGCCCCCGGGCCGATCGGATCAACAACTGTGTTTGGTGGGCGAGTTTCTTTGCGTAGTGGGAAGATGTGCCCGCAGGCCGGTGCAGCCTCGCCAGAAGGTCGCCTGCCTGGCGGTACGTTTCGGGGTCATGCTCGGCAGCCGATCCCTCCACGGACGCTCCGGGCAGAAACTCGGTGACAAGGATCCCGGCCGCCACGGATGCGTACCTGAGAAGGGAAGCTTTGCCCTGCAGGCCAGGCAGGCCATGCCTGAGGGCGGCAACCTCACGCCGGATGTGGTGGCTGGTGGTGCTCGCCTTGACGATGAAGCTCCCGCCGGCAGGTGTGGAGACGTGAAGCACGGACGTGTCCTGCAGGGGCCAGGAGTGGTCCCGGACTACCTCGAATGGCCCGAGCCAGGACGACAGCAGGCGCGTCTGCTCATCTGTTAGGAAACCGGGCATCCATCAGGCTATGTTCTCCACGGCCAGTTCCTCAACCGCCACGGCCAGGACGTCCATGTCGAACCAGGCCGCTGGCAGCACGTTGTGGACAAAGGCGTCGAATTCGAAGGGGTGGCAGCGCCCGCCGTGGTTCCAGTACATGATCCAGAGATCGATCAGGCCCCGGTCTTTGCGCCGCAGCAGGTCCCTGGCAGTGTGCCGCGCGTCATCCATAACCAATCCTTGCTTCTGCTCCCGGTCCCCCACAAGGGCAGTAGCCATGTTTGCCGCATTTGGTTCTGTCCCCTCCCGCGATGCCGGCAACAGGTCCGGAGGGATACGGCAAGATGGGAAAGTCATAGGAGTGCGCCCACGGAAGGGAGGCAGGTTTTGGAGCCTGTAAGTTTCGACGGCGGTAAAGGGACCGTGGAGCTGCGTTCAGACGGCATCATCCACCTGATTTGGGAACCTAACGTCCGGATAGAACTGCAGGACGCCCGGGCGGCCATGGCTGCCGTGAACCAGATAGCGGGGGACAGTACCTACCCGATGCTGGTGGACATGGCCACCACCGAGGACGTCACCAGGGCAGCGCGTTCCGTCTTCTCCATCCCTTGTGCTGCCAACAGGATTGCGCTGCTGGGAGCAAGCCCGGTGGACCGGATCTTCGCCAACTTTTTCCTCGGCGTGCATATCCCGCCCTGCCCCACCCGGTTTTTCACCTCCCGGACAGAGTCCATGGAATGGCTGCGGGCAGGTAATTAGTTGGTTTTTGTACTCTGCCGCACCACCAGTTCCGGCGTGAAGACCACCGAACGGTGCGTCGGGTTCTGAACTCCACCTCTTCGGCGAGGAGTTCGGTTGTGGTGCGCCCCAGCGCCTCCGTGGGCTGCGGGATGGAGGTGGGGCCACCCACAAAGGCCAGTCGACGGCGGCAGGTGTCCAGCAGGTGCCGCGCAGCCAGGTACCCCCCCGCCTCGTCATCCACTGCCGCTGTCCCTTAGCAGCACCGCGCTCCCGTGGAGGACGGCGTCGTTGCGGACGAACCCCAGCTCCTCGATCGCCTTCAGCACCCGATCCTGGCTGATCCCCGGCCCAACCAGGTAGCGCGTTTTGGACGCTCAAAACGACACGTAGCGCTTCCTGGTTGCGTGGGATTTGGTGTGCGTGCCGAAGCGCGGCTATGGTTCATGGCATGACTAACCGTTGGTATGCGTATTTTTCGTTGGCTCTGGAGGGGCCCGCGTCTAACTGACACGCATCCAACTTTCCTTCAGAGCCAACAGGGCAGAGATCATTCTCTGCCCTTCGCCGTTTCTCCGGCGGGTTCTGATCCGGGCCCGCTTCCCATCTGGAACAGGACCCGAACATGAACACCGCAACAGCCCCCACAAGCGCCGCCGCCGGCACCAAAGCCGCAAAATCGACGTCGAACCTGCGGGTCAGCGAATTCACCGCGCTGCCCACGCCCCAGGAAGTCATCGCGGAACTGCCGCTGGACGCCCGGACGGCGGACGTCGTCGAACGCGGACGCGACGAAGTCCGCGCCATCATGGACGGCGTGGACGACCGCCTGCTGGTCATCGTGGGACCCTGCTCCATCCATGATCCGAAAGCCGGGCTGGAGTACGCACGGCGGCTGGTCAGCCAGGCCGAGAAGCACAGGGAAGACCTGCTGATCGTCATGCGGACCTACTTCGAGAAGCCCCGTACAACGGTGGGCTGGAAGGGCCTGATCAACGATCCGCGGCTGGACGGCAGCCACGACATGGTCACCGGCCTCCGGACCGCACGGCGCTTCCTGCAGCAGGTCACCGCTCTGGGGCTGCCCACAGCCACCGAATTCCTGGAGCCGATCAGCCCGCAGTACATGGCGGACCTGATCTCCTGGGGCGCCATCGGGGCCCGCACCACCGAAAGCCAGATCCACCGGCAGCTCGCCTCCGGCCTGTCCATGCCCATCGGCTTCAAGAACGGGACCGACGGCGACCTCCAAGTAGCCATTGACGCTTGCGGTGCAGCGGGGGCCGCCCAGGCTTTCCTCGGCATCGATGGCGACGGCCGGGCCGCGCTGGTGTCCACCGCCGGAAACCCGGACACCCATGTCATCCTCCGCGGCGGGCGCAAGGGGCCGAACTACTCTGCCGCCGACGTCGAGGATGCCTCTGCGAAGCTGGCAAACAAGCAGCTGAACTCCCGCCTCATCGTTGACGCCAGCCACGCCAACAGCGGCAAAAGCCACCACCGCCAGGCCGAAGTGGCCCTGGAGATCGGCGCCCAGCTGGAAGACGGCGGCACCGCTGCCCAGGCGGTTGCCGGCGTCATGCTGGAAAGCTTCCTGGTGGGCGGCGCCCAGAACCTCGACGTCGCCGAGCACGCCGCGGGACGCACGGAACTCGTTTACGGGCAGAGCGTCACCGACGCCTGCATGGAGTGGGACGTTTCTGTTTCGGTCCTGGACCAGCTGGCCGCCTCCGCCCGCAAGCGGAGGAAGTCAACTCCCGTTAATTAGGGGGTGAAATAGGGGACCTTACTACTTTCACTTCTGCCACAGGAACATCTAGAGTATCTAGGTAGGTGGTTGGTGGATGGCTCAGCATCGGAACACCGCATTGGCATGAACATGGGGTCACTGTTGTCCATCCGTCAGCAAAGGAATATGGGAAATGTCGGCAGAACAGAACTTCTCAAACGCGAAGTTCCTCACCGTGGCTGAAGTCGCCCAGGTCATGCGCGTTTCCAAGATGACCGTGTACCGGCTGGTGCACTCCGGCGAGATGCCGGCAGTGCGCTTCGGACGCTCCTACCGGGTTCCGGAACAGGCCGTGGAGCAGTACCTCAAAGGTGCCGTGGTGGACGGCCATACCGAGACCGCCTGACACGCCTGTCCGTAGCCGCCTCCCGGAAGCGGTACCCTGTTAAGGAACGTTTTACGTCATTGTAAGAATCTGTCAGTTGTTCAGTTCGTAGCTCTGTCCACGAACCTTTTCCATCAGACAGGTACTGCATCTAGTTTGTGAGGAACTTTCGTGGGTTCAGTTATTAAGAAGCGTCGCAAGCGTATGGCCAAGAAGAAGCACCGCAAGCTGCTTCGCAAGACCCGTCACCAGCGCCGCAACAAGAAGTAGCAATACTTCGAACTGCGTGGAAATGCCCGCCGCCTTCCGAGGTGGCGGGCATTTCTGTGTCCTGGCCCAACCAGGTAGCGCCAAGTGTCGTTATGGGCGCTCAGAACGACACTTCGCGCCACCTAGATGCGGGGGCCGCGGATGCGGGCGAAGCCCTTCCAGAGCCCGTACACGGCGCCGCAGGCCGTTGCCGCCTTGAGCCCCAGGGTGGCTGCGCGGCGGCCGGCCCGGAAGTCGTAGACGGGCCAGTTGTTGTCCCGGGCGTGCCGGCGCAGGCGGGCATCCGGGTTGATGGCCACGGGATGCCCCACCAATGTCAGCAGGGGGATGTCGTTGTAGGAGTCGCTGTAGGCCCAGCAGCGCTTTAGGTCCAGCTCCTCGGCGTCGGCGATGGCCTGGACGGCGACCGCCTTGGCGGAGCCGTGCAGGATGTCTCCCACCAGCCGGCCCGTGTACATGCCCTCATGTATTTCGCCCACCGTTCCCAGCGCTCCGGTCAGCCCCAGCCGGGTGGAAATCACGGTGGCCACTTCAATGGGTGTGGCGGTGACCAGCCACACCCGGCGGCCAACACGCAGGTGCTGCTCCGCCAAGGCTTTGGCGCCGGGCCAGATCCGCGAGGCGATCATCTCGTCGTAGACCTCTTCGCCCAAGGCCTTAACGTCGTCGACAGTGATCCCCGCGGCCAGGGTGAGGGCGGAATCGCGCACCGCGTGGACATCGTCGATGTTCTCGCCGCGGGCCACGAACTTGAACTGCTTCCAGGCGAAGCCGGCGGCCTGGGTCATGGTGAAGGCGCCGCGCTGGTGCATCTTCCGTGCAACGTGGAACAGGCTGGCGCCGCGCATCAGCGTGTTGTCCACATCGAAGAACGCCGCCTCGCCCGGCTGCGGCGCAGCAACCGGCTTGGTGACTACGGCGACGTATTTCTCCTCGGGCATGGACTTGAGTCTAGCCAATCCACTGTGCATTCCACTGCGCCCTCGCGCTGGACGTCGCAGGGCTCCGGGCGACGGGGATACCGTTAAGGCATGGCCACACCCCGCGTCCTCCTCATCACCAAAGCAGACTGCCACCTTTGCGAAGACGCGCGCGACGCCGTCGGGCGGGTTACGGCCTTGCTGGGACTTGAGTGGAACGAAGAGTTGGTGGACCACCAGCCGGAACTGCGTGAGCGCTATGCGGAGGAAATCCCAGTGGTGCTGGTGGACGGCGTGCAGCGGGATTTCTGGAAAATAGACGAAGCCCGCCTGGAACGCGTGCTCCGGCAGGCCATGGCGCAGTAGGGGAGCAGTTCTTGTGATGGCTCGGGTATCGGTGCGGCACCTGCTTTGTTGGCATTGCTGATGGGGCTCTAGAGTGGAGTCACAACGCAATGCGAGGGAGGAGCTGGTGGCTTCGCTGGATTCAACTCCCCAGGCTGTCCCGGACCTGCCGGGAGCCACGGGCATGGCAGCCAAGCAGATTCCGCCGGCTGCGGTGGCACGGCTGACCCTCTACCTGCGCGCCCTCAACACCCTGCTCGCAGAGGGGGTGGAACGCGTCTCCTCAGAATCCCTCGCCGAGGCCTCCGGTGTCAGCTCCGCCACCTTGCGCAAGGACCTCTCCCACGTGGGCTCGTACGGAACCCGCGGCGTGGGCTACGAAGTGCAGTACCTGAGCCGGCACATCGCCGCCGCCCTGGGACTCACGCACGACTGGAAAGTGGCGATCGTGGGTGCCGGCAACCTGGGCAAGGCCCTGGCACGGTACGGCGGCTTTGAATCCCGCGGCTTTGACGTGGTTGCCATTTTTGACGCGGACCAGATGGTGGTGGGCAACGAAGTGGGCTGGCTGCGGGTCAGTGACGTGGCCGACCTGGAAACCGTGCTGCACCGCACGGGTGCCAACATGGTGGTGCTGGCACTGCCCGCCGCCGTGGCCCAGGATATTTGCGACCGCGTGGTTGCGGCCGGCGTCCGCAGCATCCTGAGTTTCGCGCCCGTGATGCTCCAGGTGCCGGAAGGGGTCAACCTCCGCAAGGTGGACATGGCAACGGAGCTGCAGATCCTTGCCTACCACGCACAGCGGGCGCAGACCCCGGGCCAGACCGCCTAGGTTTCTGGCGGTACCGTCTGGTTCCGGGACCCACGCCCGCAGGGTGGTGTGGTTGGACTACCGGCCGTAGGGGTTGCCCATACCGCCGCCGTACGGGTTGGCGAACGGCTGCTGCCTCCGGAAGTACGGAGCTGCGCCCGGCAGGTAGAGCAGCACAATGGCCGCGATTCCCAACAATGTGCCGATGGTCGCGAAGCTGGGAGGACTGAAGAGGCCGAGGACGGAAAGGGCCGCGAAGACTGTGCCCAGGATGCGTGCCCAGTTCTTGCCCTTGCGGACAAAGAACGCCACCAGCAGGTACAGCGCCAGGCCAATGATGGCAAACACCACCAGGGTGCCGGCGATGACGCCCTTCATATCCTCGTAGGTGACTCCCGCGCCGGTGCCCTGGACCTGGCTGTCGAAGACATCACGGAACCGGGGATCGTCCAGCGTGGCGAGGCCGGCAAGAGCGGAGACGACGAAGATGGCGGCCGAGGCGATCAGCAGCCAGAACGAAATGTTGACCAGCTGCGGGACGCCGGCGCTTCCAGAGGGCTGGGGCTGCTCCGAAGGATACTGCGCGTAGGGGGACTGGCCGTACGGCTGCTGCCCGTACGGCTGCTGCCCGTACTGCGGAGCGTTCTGCCCGTACTGGGGTGCGCCGGACTGCTGTCCGTACTGCGGTGCGTTCTGCCCGTACTGGGGTGCGCCGGACTGCTGTCCGTACTGCGGTGCGTTCTGCCCGTACTGGGGTGCGCCGGACTGCTGTCCGTACTGCGGGGCGTTCTGCCCGTACTGGGGTACGCCGGACTGCTGCCCGTACTGCGGGGTGTTCTGGCCGTAGCGCGGGCCCTGCGAGCCAGACTCGGACCCGGACTCGGGATCGTTCGGAACGGGAGGCGGGACAGGGGGAGTACTCATGAGCGGTCCTTTTGCATGTCGGGTTCCAGGTAGGCTGCCGGGAATGGTCCTGTGCCCTACCCCCAGCATGGCTTAAGTCCACCGTACCCCCGGGCGGGCGCCTTGTGGGTCATTCGGAAGAGGTATTCCCGCGCCGTCCTGCTGCGGCAAAGAAGGCCTGTGAACGGGGCAGCCAGAGAAGGACGGTGGCGGCCAGGCTGATGAGGAAGGCGGTCCAGTTGCCGCCCTGGCCCACGCCGACGGCCCAGTTGGCAACGGCCAGGACCAGGGTGATGGCTGTGAGGGCCGTCAAACCCAGCCGCGCCCAATGCTTCCCGTCCTTCATTGCGAGGGCGAACACGATCTGGGCTGCTCCCACGGCTGCAGCCAGCAGCATGAGCAGCAGCACCAGGGTTGCGGCTCCCGGTGCTGCGGCGAAGAGCACCAGGGACGCCAGCATGCCGAGGATTCCGCCCAGCAGGCCCAGGATGCCGCCCACGAACCAGATCCAGAACGAGACCTTGAGTTCGGTGGGAAGTCCCGCCACCAGGAACATCCGGGCAAAGCCGGAACGGGGCGTGCTGGGAGAGTTGCTCATGGCCCTCACTGTAAACCCCTCCGCAAACCCCGCGGCTGCCTGGGAAGGGAGGAGGAGGGAGGACCTTTAAAAGGAGAAACCCCGGCACTGGACTGCGAAGTCCAGCGCCGGGGCGCCTCCAGGAAAGGCGATTACGCTGCGGGAGCGATGAACGCCAGTTCCAGGTTGATGGCAACCTTGTCGCTCACCAGGACGCCGCCGGTCTCCAGGACAGCGTTCCAGGTCAGGCCGAAGTCCTTGCGGCTGATGGTGGTTTCGGCGGAAACGCCGGCGCGGGTGTTGCCGAACGGGTCCACGGCCACGCCGTTGAATTCGGTGTCCAGCGTGATGGGGCGGGTGACGCCCTTGATGGTCAGGTCGCCGGTGAGCTCGTAGCTGTTGCCCTTGGCCACCAGGCCGTTGGAGACGAAGGAGATCTCCGGGAACTTCTCCACGTCGAAGAAGTCCTCGCCCTTGACGTGGCCGTCACGGTTGGCATCGCCGGAATCGAAGCTGGCGGTGTTAATGGTGGCGTTGATCTTGGCGCCGGCCACATCCTCGGGAAGGTCCAGGGTTGCTGCTGCTTCCTTGAACTGGCCGCGGACCTTGCTGATGCCTGCGTGGCGGACGGTGAAGCCGATCTCGCTGTGGGAGTTGTCCAGGACCCAGGTGCCGGTGGTGACGTCTGCGGGAAGTGCCATGATGTTGCTCCTTGTTATGTGCGTGCTGTTAAGGTCTGCCATTGAAGCTTCATCTGTTGAAGTCTCAACTAACTGCTGCACCTAGTATAAACATGCATTTGCATGTTTCATTCCCGCCTGTGGAACATTTCTTCAAAAACTTCAGTTCTACTGTTTGTAGAAAGTCTGTGCGGGAGATTTCGGATCGCACGCCATCTTTGAGAAACTGGTAAACATGCCCCAAGCCACTGTCCATTTGCTCCGCCACGGCGAGGTCCACAATCCTGACGGCGTCCTGTACGGAAGGCTGCCCGAATTCCACCTCTCCGAACTGGGGCAGGAGATGGCGCGCATGCTCGCGGAGCACTTCCGCCGCCGCGCCGCAGCCGGTGCCCGCATCACCTACCTGGCAGCCTCGCCACTGGACCGTGCGCAGGAAACTGCACGGCCGACGTCGGACGCCCTTCACCTGGAAATCCACACGGACGAGCGCATCATCGAGGCGGAGAACTACTTCGAGGGCATGAAGGTCACCAAGGCTGAGCTTCGCCGGCCCAAGCACTGGCCCCGGCTGGTCAACCCGCTGCGGCCTTCGTGGGGCGAGCCCTACAAGAAGCAGGCCTCCCGGGTGATGGAAGCGGTGCAGGAAGCACGCCTGCGCGCCATCGAACTCGCGGCCGGGGACTTCGGCGCGGATGGGCCTGAAGCGATCATGGTCAGCCACCAGCTCCCCATCTGGGCCACCCGGCTGAGCGCCGAAGGCAGGCCCCTGTGGCACGATCCCCGGAAGCGTGAATGCACGCTGACCTCCATCACGTCGCTGGTGTTCGACGACGGCGGCACGCTCCTGCGCGTGCAGTACAGCGAACCGGCGGCTTCCCTTCTTCCGGGTGCGGCAAGCACCCCTGGAGCCTAGTAGTGACCAACAGTAAGACCACCTCCCGCCGCAGCCTGCTCGCTGCCGGCGGCCTGGCCCTGACCGCCCTGACCCTGGGGCTGTCCGGCTGTGCCCAGGAGGACGCCCTGGCGCAGCAGGCCAAGGCGGGGGACAACAAGAACTATGTGGCCGGGGACGGATCCGTCACGGAGTTCGCTGCCGGGGACCGCAAGTCCGCCATCCAGGTCAACGGCACCCTGTTCAACGGCACCGCGGTGACGCCCGCCGACTTCCAGGGCAAAGTGACAGTCCTGAACTTCTGGTTCGCGGCCTGTGCCCCCTGCCGGGTGGAAGCGCCCATCCTGGAAGAGCTCCACCAGGAGTTCAAGGACCAGGGTGTGCAGTTCTTCGGCGTCAACCTCCGGGACGAGAAGGCCACGGCAGAGGCGTTTGAAAACAACTTCAACCTGACGTACCCGAGCTTTGACGACAAGGACGGCGGCGTCCTCCTGGCCGTCTCCGGCCTGGTCCCGCCCGGCGCGGTTCCCACCACGCTGGTGCTGGACAAGCAGGGCCGCGTGGCCTCCCGCGTCCTCGGCGAAGTCCAGAAGGGCACCCTGAAAGCCCTCATTGCTGCCGCCGTGGCAGAGTAGCGGCGGCCCGGACCGTGAACAGCCCCTTCGCCGAAGCCATCCTGAACGGCTCGCTCCTCCTTGCCATTCCGGTGGCACTGCTGGCCGGACTGGTCTCCTTCCTCTCGCCCTGCGTCCTGCCCCTGGTTCCCGGGTACCTGGGCTACGTCACGGGGCTGAGCGGTGTGGACCTGCAGAAGCAGAAGCGCGGCCGGATGCTGCTGGGCGTCGGCTTGTTCGTGCTGGGCTTCTCCGTGATCTTCGTCCTGCTGGGCGGTGCGTTCGGCCAGCTGGGAACCCTCATCACGGGCTCACAGAATGCCTGGATCACCCAGCTCCTGGGCGTCCTGGTGATCGTCATGGGCGTGGTGTTCATGGGCGGCTTCAGCTGGCTGCAGCGCGACGCCAAGATCCACGCGAAGCCGCCGGCCGGGCTGTGGGGCGCGCCACTGCTGGGCCTGACCTTCGGGCTGGGCTGGGCGCCGTGCATCGGCCCCACCTATTCCGCCGTCCAGTTACTGAGCCTCTCCGGCGGCTCCTCCGCCGCCAAGGGCGCCTTCCTGGCCTTTGTCTACAGCCTGGGCCTGGGCATTCCCTTCCTGCTGATCGCCCTTGCGGTCCGCCGCGGCATGGGTGTGATGGCGTTCTTCCGCAAGCACCGGGTGGCCATCCAGCGCATTGGAGGCGGCATCCTGGTGGTGCTGGGCCTGCTGATGGCCAGCGGCGTCTGGGGTACCTGGGTGACCGAACTCCAGTACTGGTTCCAAACCGATGTGAAGTTGCCGATCTGATGAGCGAGCGCGTGAACGTAGAGAAGAAGCAGTCCTCCCCGGCATCCGGTGCCGCAGTGGCCGAGGCCAAGGCGGACGCCGCGCTGCCGGCCCTGGGACCCAAGGAGATGCTGCGCTGGGCGTGGACCCAGCTGACCAGCATGCGCACGGCGCTTTTCCTGCTGCTCCTCCTGGCCGTCGCGGCCGTGCCGGGCTCGCTGTTCCCGCAGCGCCCGGCCAACCCTGCCGTGGTCACTCAGTACATTAAGGACAACCCGGACTACGGCAAGCTGCTGGACACCCTGCAGCTGTACGACGTCTACTCCTCGGCCTGGTTCTCCGCCATCTACCTGCTGCTGTTCATCTCCCTGATCGGCTGTGTGGTGCCCCGCGCCATCGCCCATTACAGGGCCATGCGCTCCCAGCCGCCGCGCACGCCCAAGCGACTCTCCCGCCTTCCCGAGTACGGCACCCTGGTCATTCCGGCCGACGCCGGGATCCCGGCGTCGGACGCCATCAACAGTGCCGCCGGGCTGCTGGAGAAGCGCGGCTACCGCGTTGAGGTGAGGGACGACGGCGGCGCGCGGCCGTCTTTGGGCGCCGAGCGCGGCTTCCTGAAGGAAGTGGGAAACCTTGTCTTCCACACCTCGCTCATCGGCGTGCTGGTGTCAGTGGCCATCGGCGGCCTGTTCGGCTACAGCGGCCAGCGCATCCTGGTGGAGGGCGACACGTTCGTGAACACCCTGGTGGGCTATGACCAGTTCACGCCCGGCACCAATTTCCAGTCCAGCCAGCTGCAGCCCTACTCCATCCAGCTGGACAAGTTCGACATTACATTCGACCGCGAATCCCAGGGCAAGTTCGGCCAGCCCATCGACTTCTCGGCGGCGGTGACCACAAAGGAAAACCCCGACGCGCCCGCGCGACAGGAAACCCTGAAGGTCAACGACCCCATCACCCTGGGCGGTACCAGCATCTACCTCACCGGCAACGGCTACGCCCCCGTGGTGACCATCCGGGACGGCGCCGGCAACGTGGCCATGCAGGGACCCGTGGTGGCCAAGCTGCAGGGGGACAACTACTACTCCTCCGTGGTGATCAAGGTTCCCGACGCCAAACCGGACCAGCTGGGGTTTGCAGGCTTCTTCCTGCCCACCGCCTTCGTCACCAACGAGGGGGTCTCCTTCAGCGGGGACCCGGAACTGTTCAACCCGCAGCTGACGCTCAACTCCTACTACGGGGACCTTGGCCTGGATGACGGGGCTCCGCAGAACGTCTTCGAACTGGACGTCAAGGACCTGACCCCGCTGAACGCCCGCAACTTGGACGCCGGCGGCATCACCCTCTCGCCGGGGACCAGCTACACCCTGCCGGACGGCAAAGGCACCATCAGTTTCGACGGCGTCAAGCGCTACATCGGCGTGGACATCCACCACAACCCCGGGCAGGTCTACGCCCTGGTGTTTGCGCTCCTGGCCGTAGCCGGGCTGATCCTCTCGCTCTACGTCAACCGCCGCCGGGTATGGGTCCGCACGGGCACGCACGAGGACGGGCGCACAATGGTTGAGTACGGGCTCCTGGCCCGCGGCGAGGACCACCGCCTTGCTGCCGAGGCCGCCGCCCTCCGGAAGCTGCTCGGTGAAGAGTGGCAGCTGGACCCCGGACAGGACGCGGCCCAGCCCGGGTCTTCCCAGCAAACACCCAGCAGCCTGGGCGAGAATAGCCCCGGCGCTGCCGCAACCACAGGCCCAGCCACCACCCCAGCCGGCCCCTCCGGGCCCGAAAAGGACCAGTAATGCCGTTTGGAATCAACGAAACCATGGGCCAGTACAGCGAGCTGTTCATGCTGCTGGCGGCCGGCACATACACGGTGGCCTTCATCGCCTTCGCCTGGGACCTGGCCAAGAGCAGCAGGGCCCTGCGCGCCATCGACCTGAAGGCCGCCCAGGCCGGCCTCGACGGCCAGGCCCGGGAGTCGGCCAAGGTTCCGGTGGCAGCCGGGGTGGGGGAGCGCGCTGAAACGCACCTGGCCGGGCCTGCGGGCAGGGCCGAACGGCCGTCGTCGTCCACTGCCAAAGCTGCAGGGGCCGGAGGTGTGGCCACTGCCGACGCCGACATGCGGTACGCCGCGGAACGCCGCGCGCCCGCGCGGGTGGCCGTGGCACTGACCGTCCTCGGCGCGCTGATCCATGGTGCCGGCGTGGTCACCCGCGCCTTGGGTGCAGGACGCGTCCCGTGGGGCAACATGTACGAATTCCTCACCACCGGCGCGTTCGTGGCGGTCGCCGTGTTCCTGCTGGTGCTGGTCCGCCGCGACCTCCGCTTCCTGGGCACGTTCGTGGTGGGGCTGGCCATCATCATGCTGGTGGCCGCGTCCGTGGCGTACTGGACGCCGGTGGGCCACCTGGTCCCCGCCCTGCAGAGCTACTGGCTGATCATCCACGTGTCCATCGCCGTGCTGTCCTCCGCGCTGTTCACCCTGACCTTCGCCATGTCCGCGCTCCAACTGGTCCAGTCGCACCGCCAGAGGACGGTGGCTGCCGGCGGGGCGGACAAGCTCGGGTTCATGCGCCTGGTGCCGTCCGCGCTGAGCCTGGAGAACCTGTCCTACCGCATCAACGCGATCGCCTTCATCGGCTGGACGTTCACCCTCATGTTCGGCGCCATCTGGGCCGAGAAGGCATGGGGCCGGTTCTGGGGCTGGGACACCAAGGAGGTGTGGACTTTCGTCATCTGGGTGGTGTACGCAGGGTACCTCCACGCGCGTGCTACACGCGGCTGGACAGGCACGCGTGCGGCCTGGCTGTCGATCGTTGGCTACCTGTGCGTCATTTTTAACTTCACCATCGTGAACCAATTCTTTAACGGCCTTCACTCATACTCAGGGCTCTGAACAGGGGTTTCTTTCCGGCGCCGGGGCGTCACAGGGGGAAATAACAATTCGTTTTAGCAATGGGGGTGTTCCCGGTCCGGCCGTAATGCTACCTTGGTGACGTTCGCCAGTGATGAAGCTTGCAGGCGAAACGACAGTATTCCCTGAGGTACCCCATGAGCTACGTTCTCGCCATTGATGTCGGGACCAGCTTCACCGCTGCCGCCGTTGCACGCTTCGATCACGGTACCTCCTCTTCTCCTGAGTGCCTCCCGCTGGGAATCCGCGGAACCTCAGTACCCTCTGTGCTGTTTTACCCGGAGGAAGGCCCCGTCCTGGTGGGGGAAGCCGCGGAACGCCGCGGGCTTGATTCCCCGGCCCGGGTGGTGCGGGAATTCAAGCGCCGCATGGGTGACGCCGTGCCGATCTCCGTGGGCACGCTCTCCCTGCCCGCCGAGGACGTCTTCGCCACCATGGCCCGCTGGGTGGCCGACCGCGCGGAGGAACGCGAGGGGGCGCCGCCGTCGGAAATCATGCTGACCCACCCGGCCGCCTGGGGGAGCCACCGCACCTCGCTCCTTAGGGAAGCCCTGGCCGCCAGGGGCCTGCAGAACGTTGCCCTGGTGACGGAACCGGAGGCCGCAGCCCTGCATTACGCCTCCCAGGTGCGCGTGGAAGAGGGAAGCACCATTGCCGTCTACGACCTTGGCGGCGGAACCTTCGACACGGCCGTCCTCCGGAAGGCCGGCAACAACCGGTTTGAGCTGCTGGGCCGCCCGGAAGGCATCGAAAACCTTGGGGGAGCCGACTTTGATGCGGCGGTCCTGCGCTACGTGGCCAGTAACACCGGCGGCATCCTCTCCAGGCTGGACACCTCCGATCCCGGGGCCCGCGCTGCGCTGGCGAGGCTGCAGCGCGAATGCGTGGAAGCCAAGGAGGCGCTCTCCGCGGACAGCGAAGCCAGCATCTCCGTCCTGCTGCCGGGCTTCCACCAGCAGGTGCGCCTGGTCCGTTCCGAATTCGAGGCACTGATCAACGAACCCATCCGGGACACGGTGGACGCGCTGGAACAGTCCCTGGCCAGCCTGCGGCTGGAACCGGCGGACCTTTCCGCCGTGCTCCTCATCGGCGGATCATCGAGGATCCCCCTGGTTGCGCAGGTGATCTCCGAACAGCTGGACCGGCCCATCGCCGTCGACGCTGATCCCAAGTCCTCCATTTGCCTCGGTGCTGCCGCCGCGGCTGTCCTGGCGCGCGAGGCAGCCGCCGCCGAGGTTGCGGCGCAGGCTGCCGCTGCGGCGGAAGCCGGCCGTGCCGCCGCGGCCCGTGATGCGGCCGCACCGGGTTACGCGCCCGGACGGCTGGCGAGCTGGTCGCGGAAGAGCACGACGGCGGCAGGCGCTATGGCTGGAATCGCAGTCCAGGGTGCCGTGCATGGCCAGCACGGACACCGGGGCGGCGCCCACGCGCCGAAACCTACGGTTCGGCTGACCGCCATCGCGGCAGCTGCGGCCGCGTTCACGGTCCTTTCGGCTACCGCTGCCCAGAGCCCCGAGGGCCTCAGCAGCCTGACATCCATCTTCACCCCCAAGGCGGACGCCGCCCCCGAGAAGGGTTCTTCCTTAGGCGGCTCGGGCGGCGGCGGAGGAGTCGGCGGGGCGGCAGCGGCTGGTGCCGGTGCGGAAGCGCAGGAACCTGCGAGGGGCATCGAAGCCAGTGCCAGCACGAAGGACTCCGCCCCTGGCGGCGCGGGCCTGGACGTGGCCGCCTCTCCCACCAGCAGGCCGACGTCCAGCGCCGCCGCGGAGCAGGCTGCCGCGGACTCCGGCGGAACGGGCGCTCTTGACACCGGTACCGCTACAGCTGACGCCGCCGGAACCGGTGCCGGCGGAGTTACGGAGCCCGTCGGCACACCCACTGTCCCTGCCGGAACGGCTGATCCTGCGCCGGGTACAAGCGAACCAGTGCCGGTTGAGACGGGAACGGCAAGCCCTGTCCCCGTGGACCCGCCGCCGACGACTGAGGAGCCGCCCGCGACCGAGGAGCCTCCGCCAGTGACCGAGGAGCCCCCGCCAGCTACCGAGGAGCCTCCGCCCCCGGTGACGGAGGAGCCCCCACCGCCGGCAACCGAGGAGCCGCCGCCTTCCGCGCCCGAACCCACCGCGTCCACGGCCACGGAGTCCGCTCCGGCCACCGATCCGGCCACGGCCACGGAGGCCGCTCCGGCCACCGATCCGGCCACGGCCGCTGAACCGGCGGCTTGAGCATGACCGGGAATGAGATCCGGCCGGTGACCCTGTTGCCCGAGCTGAACCACCACGTGCAGGAGCCCGGTGCCGCAGAACAGATGGCCCGGCAGCTCAAAGGCGAGAACGCTGCTATGCGTGAATTGCTGCTGGCCCTTTCCGTCGGCTTCGTCCTGCCTGGACCGCTGCCAGCGGACCTGCAGCGCAGACTTGACACTGGCGACGTGCAAAGCCTTGGCGCCCTTGTGGAACGGGCAGAAGCTGCAGGACTCCTGACGGCGGACGGGACCGTGGCGGGGCCGGCGCAGCAAGCCCTGCTTGCCGTCGTCCCCGCCGCCAAGGTCCATGCGCTTCAGCGCGAGCTCGTTACGGCGTACGCCAGGGACGGCGTGCCCCTCGGCGACGTCGCCCGCGAACTGGCGCGCGGTGGCCTGGCAGATTCCCGCGTGGCGGCTGAACTGGAGCATGCGGCCGACAAGGCGCTTGACCATGATCCTGCGCTGGCATCCCAACTCTATGGGGAAGCCCTGCTGGCAGGGGCCGACGAAGCAGCGACCGCCGCCCGCCGCGCCCAGGCCGCAGCAGCAAACGGCGACCTGGACGCAGCTACGCGGATCATCGACTCGCTACTCGTGTGCGACGATCCGCCGGACGTGCGCCGGGGCGTGGACGTGGCCGCAGCAGTCTGGGCCCAGCGAGGCATGCTGGCGCGGGCAGCGGACGTGTACAGCTGGCTGGGTGCCAGCCGGATTGGACCATCAGCGCCCCTTGCGGCGGTGGCCATGATCGGCTGCGGAAACCGGGCCGGCGCGGAAGCACTTTTCCAGCCGGGCGCTCCGCCCGCTTCGCCCACCCTCCTGGCTGCCACTCTGGCTGAGACAGGAAAAGGCATCTACCAGTCAGTCAGCGCCGACCCGCAGCACGCACTGCCTGTGCTGATCCATGCGTCGGACATGTTCAACGCGGCAGACGCGGCGCTGCCGCTGCCGGAGACGCCGGCCGCGCTGGCTGCCCTCCTGGCACTGCACAGCGGGGAACCGCGGCTGGCGGAAACGGTGTGCCGGTCTGCAACTGCTGCCGGCCAGGGCGGTAACGCTGCGAAGCCCAGGCTCTTCCTGCTCCAGGCCTGGTCTGCCATGCAGCAGGACAAACTCGAGGATGCCCGGCTCGCGATCAACGAGGCCTCAAAAGCGAATCATTGGCCCCTGGTGCCCCGGGACGAGTTCCTGCGCGCAGCCCTGGACGTTGGCCTGGCCCGGCGGAACGGCGACGTCCCGGAACTCGTCATGGCGTGGGAGCGGGCCCGTGAAGCCATGCTGCACACGTCCGTGGACCTTTACAGCCTCCTGCCGTGGGGCGAGGTGATGATTACGGCCGCACGGCTCAGGGAGACCCGGCGCGTGGCGCACTACCTTGACGAGGCGTGGCAGCTTCTTGACCGGCTGGGCGATCCGCCGCTGTGGGCCGTGCCCTTCCATTGGGCGGCGGTCCAGGCCGCGTTGCTGAGCGAGGACCCTGCGGGCCTCGCTCCCCACGCGGCAGCGCTGGCACGGGCATCGCGTGACAGCCACCTTGCCGCGGTGCTTGCCAGTGCGGGCAAAGCCTGGGTTTCGGTCCTGGCAGGCAGGTTGACTCCTGCCGATGTGGAGGCTGCTGCCCGGGGCCTGGGCCGAGTGGGAATGCCCTGGGAAGGCGCCAGGCTGGCCGGGCACGCAGCGGCCCGGGCTGAGGAGCGCAAGGACATGGTGCGGCTGCTGTCCTGTGCACGGGACCTGCATCCCCAGGTCAGCCCGGCAGCGAACGGCTCATCCGGGCCCGCCGTCCGCAGCAACCATGCCACCGATGAGGCGGCCGGCAGCCTGCACCCGGACGGTTCCGGACTGAGTGAACGGGAAAAGGAAGTGGCCCGCCTGGTACTCGAGGGCAAGACGTACCGTGAGATCGGCGAAGCCATCTATATCTCCCCCCGGACCGCGGAACACCATATCGCAAGGATGCGGCGCCGCCTTGGCGCGGAAAACCGCTCCGACCTGCTGGCCCGGCTCCGCATTGCGTTGGGCCCCGAAGACCCGGCACAGGAATAAACCCCTAATGCCCTAACGGCACGGGATCCGATTCCCCGGCAACTAGCCATCCGGGAGGGGGAATCGGCCCGATGCCCGGTCCTTGTCCCGGACCATACGTTTGATGCAAGCCCGGTAGCGACGCCGGGCGATCCGCAACTCAGAGAAGATTGAGGACAATCAAATGACACTCGCAAACGACCTCGTCCAGTTCCTGATGCACCTCTTTGGCAACCGCCAGGCCGCACAGGACTTCCTGGACGATCCCGAGAAGGTTCTGGAAGACCACGGCCTCGGTGGAGTCTGCTCTGCAGATGTGGACGCCGCCATGCCCGTAGTCCTGGATTACGCACCAGTCACCACCTACACCTCCCGGTTCGACCGCGAGTACAACACCGGCGGCAACACGTCCTGGACCGGCCATATCGGCGGCGGAGGCACGGGCGGCGCCGGACACACTCCTCCTGCAGGCGGCGGAAACCACGACCACGATGATCACGCCCACGCGGTCCAGCAGCTCCACCACGTGGTGAACAACTACTCCTACACTTCAACGGTGGATGACCGGGACAACATTGTTGACCAGTCCGTCAACCAGAACATCTGGGCTGAGGGCGACGTTGAGCAGTGGTTCGACAACGACTCCGTCATCGCCTCCGGGGACCGTTCCATCGCAGCCGGCGATGACGCTAACGTCAGGGACTCCAACAACGTCAGCGATTCCTACAACACAGACAATTCCGCGGACAACTCCACGGACAATTCCGTCCACGCCGGCCACGACGTCAATATCGGCAACGAGAAGACCGATATCGCCGACTCCTTCAACACCGACCTCGATGTCGATGTTGATGACTCGTTCAACGACAACTCGGACAACTCCGACAATTCGGACAACTCCGTGAACGACTCCTACAACGACAATTCGGACACCACCACCGAACTTGACGTCGCAGTCGAGGATTCGTTCAACGACAACTCCGACAACAGCGTAGATAATTCGGACCACTCCACGGACGTTGTCATTGAGGACTCCTTCCAAGACAACTCGACTGAGGAGACCAACACCACCGAGGTCGCGATCGAGGACTCCTTCCAGGACAACTCCAGCACGGAGACCGACACCACGGAGGTTGCGATCGAGGACTCCTTCCAGGACAACTCGACTGAGGAGGACAACACTGAGGTGTACGTGGAAGAGATCGAGGTCAACACGGCTATCGACGATTCAGTGGCCGGCTAGGCAGTCCCGGGTCCACCGGAAGCGCCCGGCAGGAGGTTCCTCCCTCCTGCCGGGCATTTCGGGGCTCATCCCACGTCCCATTTCCGAGTTGAGGCAAAGGACACACTGTGGCAGAAGCAGGACAGTTAACCCCCACGACCGGAGGGCAGCCAACGGCGGCAAGCGCGGGGCAGCTCATCAACCTTGTGGAGCAAGGCCTCCAGCTGGTGGGCACAGGGGACAGGGCGGATCTCCGCAAACGGTTGGACCAGACCCTGGCAAGGCTCAAGGACCCGAGCATCCGGGTGATCGTCGTGGGGGAATTCAAGCAAGGCAAGAGCAAGCTGATCAATGCCTTGGTGAATGCCCCTGTGTGCCCGGTGGATGACGACATTGCCACGTCCGTCCCCACGGTGGTCCGCTACGGCGATCCCGCCTCGGCGAGCATCCTGGTGCCAAAAGCCGGCACGGACGCCCCGGACGAAACCAACGTGGAGCGGCAGCCGGTCAACATTGCCGAACTTGCCGCCTTCGTTTCAGAACGCGGCAACCCCGGGAACAGCAAGAAGCTCGTGGCTGCAGAGGTCTGCCTTCCCCGCAGGATCCTGACCGGCGGACTCACGGTCATCGACTCCCCGGGCGTCGGAGGCATGGGTTCCTCGCACACCCTGACCACCCTCACCGCACTGCCCACAGCGGATGCCATGCTGCTGGTCAGCGATGCCTCGCAGGAATACACCGAGCCGGAACTGCGCTTCCTCCGGCAGGCCATGCGGATCACTCCCAGCGTGGTGGGAGTCCTGTCCAAGACGGACCTCTACCCGGAATGGCGGCGTGTGGAGGAGCTGGACCGGGGCCACCTCGCCCAGGTTGCACCCGACATCCCGCTTTATCCGGTCTCCTCCGACCTGCGCCTGGAGGCTTCCCGGCTGCAGGACGCCGAGCTCAACGCCGAATCAGGCTTCCCCCGCCTGATCACGCACCTTCGGAACGAGATTGTGGGCAAGGCACAGCGCCTCCAGCGGCGCTCGGTGAGCCAGGACCTGCTGTCCGTCACGGAAAACCTAAGGCTCTCGCTGCAGTCCGAGCTTGAAGCCCTCGAGAACCCGCAGGGCACACCCCAGATGATCGCAGGGCTGGAGCTTGCCAAAGCCGAGGCGGACGACCTCCGCAAACGCTCGGCGCGGTGGCAGATCACCCTCAACGACGGCATCAGCGATCTGATTGCGGACATGGAATATGACCTCCGGGACCGGCTTCGGCGGATCCAGCGGGAAGCCGAAACAGCCATTGACCAGGGCGACCCGGGACCCACCTGGCCCCAGTTCTCCAAATGGCTCGAAGAATGTGCTGCGGCCGCCATCTCGGATACTTTTGTGTGGACCAGCGAAAGGGCCCAGTGGCTCGCGGCGCAGGTGGCGGAGCACTTCGCGGCGGACGAAGTCACCTTGCCGGTGTTCCGCGTGTCCGACACCGGGGACGCCCTGGACCCTGTGGATGAAATGCCAACGCTCGACGACGGACGCATCAAGCCGATGCAGAAGGTGCTGATCGGCATGCGCGGCTCCTACGGCGGCGTCCTGATGTTCGGACTCCTGACCGGGATCTTCGGGATGGCTTTGATCAATCCCCTCTCCGTGGGGGCCGGACTGCTGCTGGGACGCAAGGCGTTCCGGGAAGACCAGGAAGCACGGCTCAAGCGCCGGCAGGGCGAAGCAAAGGCGCTGGTACGCCGCCAACTGGACGATGTTACCTTCCAGGTGGGCAAGCAGCTGAAGGACCGGCTGCGGCTGGTCCAGCGCTCCACCCGGGACCACTTCACGGAGATCGCGGACGAGCACCACCGTTCGCTGACGGACTCAGTCTCGGCGGCGCAAAAGGCCGCCACCACGTACGCCCTTGAAAAGGACGTCCGCATCCGGGAGATCAAGGCTGAGCTTAAGAAGGTTGACGCGGTGTCCCGCGCAGCCGCAGCCATTGCCGCAGAGGTATCGGCGGCAACGCCCCGCCGCGCGGGTGGAGCCGCCGGTCCCGGCCCGGCCACTCCAAGCGTGCCCGGGAGCGGTCAGAACGCGGCCCCGCCTTCAGCCAGCGGGCCGGCGGGCGCTCCGACAGTGGCGGCCGTAGGATGAAAAACTCCACGATGGCAGGTGCCAAGGAGCTGGTTGCTGCCGCCCTGGAAGTGTACCGGGATGATCCCGCTGCCTCCGCCGCGCTCAAGGGCTATGGACGCAGGCTGTCCGAGCCGTTGCGGATTGCCATCGCCGGAATGGTGAAAGCCGGAAAATCCACGCTGTTGAACGCCATCATCGGGGAAGAGATAGCTCCCACGGATACGGGCGAATGCACCCGGATCGTCACGTGGTACCGGCACGGGCACACGCCCCGCATCACGCTCTACCCGGTGGCGGGGGAGTCCCGGAACCTCCCCCTCAAACGGGTGGACGGGCGGCTGGTGTTTGTCCTGGGAGACGTGCGGGCGGAGGACGTGGAGCGCCTGGACGTCCAGTGGCCCGCGCCGCGCCTGAAGGACATGACGCTGATCGATACCCCCGGCATAGCCTCGCTCTCGGGGGATGTCTCTGCCCGGTCCACCAGCTTCCTGACCCCTGAGGACACGCCGTCGGAGGCTGACGCCATCATCTACCTGATGCGGCACATGCACGCCTCGGACCTGAGGTTCCTGGAATCCTTTGCCGATACGGCGGCGGGGCGCTCGGGCACCGTGAACGCCATTGCCGTCCTGTCCCGGGCCGACGAGGTGGGCGCAGGACGGATCGATTCCCTCCTGTCCGCCGGTGACATCGCCGAAAGGTACCGCCGCGACCACAACCTGAGGAAGCTCGCGCTGGGCGTGGTCCCCGTGGCGGGCCTCCTGGCGCAAAGTGCCCGGACCATGCGGCAGCCGGACTTCCACGCCCTTGAACTGCTGGCGGGAATGGACCGTGCGGCCCGGGAGAAAATGCTGCTTTCGGCTGACCGGTTCCTCCGGGCAGCCGAACCGGAAGGGATGGCAGCGGAGGCCCGGGCCTCACTGCTGGAGAGGTATGGACTCTTTGGCATCCGCCTTGCGGTGGTCCTCCTCCGCAACGGCTTCGACCAGCCCACACCCCTGGCCCACGAGCTCGCCCGCCGCAGCGGCCTGGACCCGCTGCTGGACACGGTGGGCCGGCAGTTCCAGGCAAGGGCAGATGCGCTGAAGGCCCGGACGGCGCTGGTGGGAGTGGAAACCCTGCTTCGCGCTTCTCCCAGGGAGGGGACCGGGCACCTGGCCGCGGCACTCGAGAAGCTCCAGGTCAACGCCCATGAGTTCCGCGAACTCCGGCTGCTGGCAACGCTGAGGACCACGGGCGTCGGCCTGAACCCCGAGTTTGCCGCTGAAGCGGAGGCACTGATCGGGGGCCTGGGTGCGGCCTCGCATGTACGGCTCGGACTGGGGCCGGATGCCACCCCCGAGCAGTTGGCTGACGAGGCACGGCGTTTCCTGTCCCGCTGGCGTGCCCTTGCCGAGAACCCGCTGACGGACCGGGCCGCCCTGGATGCCTGCAGGGTGGTGATCCGGAGCTGCGAGGCCATTGTGGCCGAATGCTCCGTGCGCGAGTTCCAGCGTCAGCTCGCCCAGCACTCGGCGCGGCAGGCCAAGCCCTTATCGGCCTGACCTGAGCCAGGCGGCAGCGGACGGGAAGAAGAAAAGCACCAGCCCGATGAACGCCAGCAGGATCTCGATGCCCCAGAGCATGACCACGTAGCTGCCGGCGTCGCCCGGGGGTACCAGGAACGTGGCCGTCACCACCATCACCAGCACGTGCCCGGCGAGCAGCGGGACCAGTGCCAGCCGCGCCCAGCCCTGCCGGCCCACCACCACCCCGAGCATGGCCGCCTCAAGGAGCATCACCAGCAGCAGCGCCCCGATGCTTCCCCAAAAGACGACGGCGGTGGCCGTGGTCACGGCGGTCTCATTACCGCCGGGAGCCATCTCCTGCACCACGGTTCGAAGCCGTTCCAGGTGGGAGTCCCGGGTAAGGAAGGAGCCCACCAGCACCGCCAACCCGGCCACGAAGCTGAACAGCCACAGGTTCCGGGCGAGCCGGACGCTGCGCGGAACGGGCGGAACCACCACGATGGGGGCCGGGGACGAATAGGACAGCCCGGGCCGCGGAGGCGGCGCGGGCTGTGCATGCGGTGGCCCATCTGGCGGTGAAGCTGCCCCGGCGGGGGTCCGCCGCCGGTCTTCGCCGTCAGTTTCGTGAGCCATAAAGCCGGTCCCCTACTTCAGTCCGTCGTTGTCGTGTTCGTCGGTCTCGTGCTTGTCTTTCCCGCCGTCGTCGTTCTTTGCCTTGGCATCCAGCTCATCCTTGAGCTTCTTCAGGCGTGCAGCCTCGGCTTCCTGCCGGCGGCGCACCTCCAGGTTGCGGAGGAAGTCAGGATCATCGTCCGGGGCGGTGGAGTGGCGGTAGTTCTCGCGCTGCGGGGGAGTGCCGCGTGGCCGGCCGATCAGGAGCCAGAGAATCGCCCCGATGACCGGCAGGACGATCATGACCACGATCCAGGCAGGTTTGGAAATCCCGCGGGTGAGGCGCGCGTCGGTGCGGATCACGTCGACAAGGCCATACACGAAGATGGCGAGGACTGCGACGGCCAAAACCACACGGAGGAGCATGCCATTAAGTCTATCGTCAGGAGGCGCGGGGGCCGTGGGCCGGAGGCGGCTAAACTTGAATAGTGGCCTTTTTGAAATATTCCCTGATCCGCCTTGCGCTCTTCGCACCCCTGTTCGTGCTGTTCACCTTCCTGGGCCTGGGCGCCCTGATGTCCGTCATCTGCGCCGCCCTGATTGCCTTCGCCGTGAGCTACCTGTTCTTCCAGAAGCAACGGGATGAGGCAGCCGCGGCCCTGCAGCACCGCTTCTCCGGCAAGGCCAAGCCGCTGCGTTCCGCCGGCGAGGTCCAGGACGCCAACGCCGAGGACGCCCTCCTGGACGCCAACCCGAACGTGGCCATCAGCAACGACGCCAAGGACCGCAAACAGGCCTAGGCCCTAGAACCCGTGGCTGAGGACCAGGCCCGCTGAGAACAGCAGGCTGTAGCCGAGGTTGATCAGGCCGGTCTGCTTCAAGACCGGGATCAGGCTCTTGCGCTTGCGGCCGTTGATCATCAGCCACGCGGGCATCAGGCAGGCCGGGATCAGCAGCAGCACAATCAGCATCCACGGCCGGCCCGGAGCCAATATCACCACCAGCAGGATGGCCACCGCGAGCATCAGCACGTAGCTTTCCCGGGCGTGCTTGTCGCCCAGCCGGACCGCCAGGGTCTTCTTGCCGGCCTGCATGTCCGTCGGGATGTCCCGCACGTTGTTGGCCATCAGCAGGGCGGTGGCGATGAGCCCGGTGCCGATCGCGCCGATGATGGCGGGCAGGTTGATCTGCCCGGCCTGGGTGTAGGTGGTGCCCAGGGTTGCCACCAGACCGAAGAACACAAACACAAAAACGTCGCCCAGGCCCATGTAGCCGTACGGGTTCTTGCCGCCGGTGTAGCCCCACGCGGCCATGACGCAGCCCAGGCCCACCAGGATCAGCCACCAGCTCTGGGTGATCACCACCAGGATGAGCCCGAAGACCATGGCGGCGGCGAAGGCGCCAAAGGCCGCCCGCTTGACGTGCTCCGGGCTTGCCGCCCCTGAACCCACGAGCCGCAGCGGGCCCACGCGGTCGTCGTCGGTGCCGCGGATGCCGTCCGAGTAGTCGTTGGCGAAGTTCACGCCCACCTGCAGCAGGAGTGCCACCAGCGCCGCGAGGATGGCGTTGGGCAGGAGGAACGAATCCATCTCGTAGGCGGCGGCGGAGCCGATCAGCACCGGCGCGATCGCGGCGGGCAGCGTCCGGAGTCGGGCGCCTTGGATCCATTGTGCGGCTGTGGCCACGGTCAGTACCTCGCGTGTGGTTGGGGAGGGCGGCAGGAGGGGAGCCCTGCCGGGTGGTGCAGGTCTACTTTACTTTCCCTCGTGGAGGGCATTCAGTTCGGCGGTCATGGCCAGCCGGTCCGGCTTGCCGTTGGGCAGCATCAGCAGCGAGGACGCCGCCAGGACCGTTTTGGGCGCCAGGATCCCCAGGGTCCGGCGCCACTCCCGCTGAAGCACGACGGCGTGATCCCCGCTGTGGGGGGCGCCTTCGGCTTCGGCACCGCGGGCGGACCCGGCCAGCGCCACGTAGGCCGCCACGGCCTGGCCCCACTCCGCGGAGGGGACGCCGGCCACAAAAGCCGCCGTGACGCCGTCGGACTTTTCCAGCTCTTCCTGGACGTGCGCCGCGGACACCTTCATGCCGCCGGTGATGATCACATCGTCGGCGCGGCCCAGGACGGTCAGGCGGCCGTCGTCGCCGATGCTGCCGAGGTCGCTGGTGCGGTACCAGCGCACTCCATCCTCCTCAAAGAAAGTCTCGGTGCTTTCCGGGGCCTCCAGGTATCCCGCGGCGATGGTGTCGCCGCCCAGCAGGATCCTGCCGTCCCCCTCAACCCGGACCGACACTCCCTCCAGGGGGAAGCCGTCGTAGACGCACCCGCCGGACGTCTCGGCGGAACCGTACGTGGTGATGACCCGGACGCCGGCGTCGCGGGCGGCGGCCAGCAGGGACGCCGGGGCGGGCGCGCCACCCAGCAGGACGGCGTTGAAGCGGCGCAGCACGGCCAGGGTCTCCGGCGAGGGATTGTCGAGCAGACGCTGCAGTTGCGTGGGAACCAGGGAGGTGAAGCGGATTTTGTCCGTCAGTTCCAGGGCGGCCTCGGTGAATGCTTCGGGCGTGAAGCCCCGGGACATGTCCATAACCCACGGGCGCGTGCCGGCGAACAGGGAACGCACCAGCACCTGGATGCCCGCCACATACTCCACCGGGAGGGCCAGGAGCCACTGGCCTTCGCCCTTGAGCGCCAGCGCCGTTGCCATCGAGGAGGCCGCCAAGGACTCCACCGTCAGCACCGTCGCCTTGGGGGCACCGGTGGAGCCGGAGGTGCGCACCACGGCCACCGCGTCGTCGCAGCCGGGCGTTTCCACATGCCCCACCACCAGGGCGCCGTCGCTTCCCACGGAGAGTTCGACGGCGGGGCCCTCGCCGTGAAGGGCGGACGCCAAGGCTTTGAGGGCCGGCTCGATGTTGAGCGCGTTCATGTTTCCGCTCCTGCCTAGAAGTAGTGCGGGAAGGTGGACCAGTCCGGCTCGCGTTTCTGCAGGAAGGCCTCCTTGCCCTCCACCGCCTCGTCCGTCATGTAAGCCAACCGCGTGGCCTCGCCGGCGAACACCTGCTGGCCGGCCAGGCCGTCGTCGGCAAGGTTGAACGCGAACTTGAGCATGCGGATGGCCTGCGGCGACTGCCGGGCGATATCAGCGGCGTACTCCAGGGCAACCTCTTCGAGGCGCTCGTGGTCCACGGCCTCGTTCACGGCGCCCATGCGGACCATGTCCTCGGCGGAATATTCACGTGCCAGGAAGAAGATCTCCCGCGCTGCCTTCTGCCCGATCTGCCGTGCCAGCAGGGCGGAGCCGTAGCCGGCGTCGAAGCTTCCCACCGTGGCGTCGGTCTGCTTGAACTTGCCGTGCTGGCGCGAGGCGATGGTCAGGTCCGCCACCACGTGCAGCGAGTGCCCGCCGCCGGCCGCCCAGCCGTTGACGACGGCGATGACCACCTTGGGCATGGTCCGCATCAGCCGCTGGACTTCAAGGATGTGCAGCCTGCCCGCGCGGGCGGGGTCAATGGTTTCCTGCGTCTCGCCGTCTGTTTCTTGTATTACATACCTGTAGCCGTCCCGGCCCCGGATCCGCTGGTCCCCGCCCGAGCAGAAGGAGTGGCCGCCGTCCTTGGGGGAGGGGCCGTTGCCGGTAAGCAGGACCGTGGCGACGTCCGGGGACATGCGGGCATGGTCCATTGCCCGGTACAGCTCATCCACAGTTCCGGGCCGGAAGGCGTTGCGGACCTCGGGCCGGTTGAACGCGATCCGCACCGTGGGCAGGTCACGCACCCACCCGCCGTCGGAATCCCTTTCCACCTGCCGGTGGTACGTCATGTCCTGGAAGTCCTCGAAACCGGCCACGGTCCGCCAGCGGATGGGGTCGAAGACGTCGGACACTGGGGCGGGAATCTGTTTGCTCACCGTCCAAGTCTAGTAATCGGCCTCAGCTGATGCAGAACTCGTTGCCTTCCGGATCTGCCATGGTGTGCCAGGAGTGCGGGCCCTGGCTGGCCGTCCAGAGGAAAGTGGCGCCCCTGGCCTCAAGTTCCCGGCGGACCTCGTCCTTGTCCCGGCCGGCCAGGTTCACGTCCCAGTGCACACGGTTCTTCACGGTTTTCCCCTCCGGCGCCGTCTGGAAGAGGAACCTCCGGGCGGGGCTCCTCGCCTCGAGTTCCTCAGGCGGCCGGATCGCGCACCCCTCGCGCCACACCAGGTTGCCCCGGTGCGTCATGGTCTGGTCCTCGGTGGCGAAGCCCTGCGCGATCATGGAGCGGATGAACGCGGCGTCCTGGGGCTCCACGGACCACTGCAGGGTTTCGGCCCACCAGTCCGCGAGCTCGTGCGGCTTGCTGCAATCGACGACGATCTGGATGTTCAGTCCCATCCCACCACGGTACGTTGGCCGCTGATGCGGGGGAAGCTGCCGGTGGATTGGACCGGATTGGATTGGGCCCCTTCCCGCCTAGGGCTGCACCTGTTGGAGCTGTTCGAAGACCTCCGGCGGGATGGCGTAGATGAACACCACGGCCAGCAGGTTCTTTGTGGCGTGGACGAAGTAGGAGAACATCAGGTTCTTCCCGGTCCAGACGTAGACGAAGACCAGGGTGGCGCCCATGGCCAGGTACGGGAGCAAAGCGGCCAGCGTGAGTGCTTCCTGGCCCACGATGTGCATGGCGGCGAACAGCACCACGGACAGGGCGCAGCAGATCCAGATGTTCACCCGGCGGCTCAGCTTGCCGATGAGCAGGTGGCGGAAGATGTACTCCTCCACAAACGGCCCCACCACCACCAGCAGCGGGACCATGAGCCAGGCCGGCACCTGTTGCATCAGTTCCTGAAGGCCCGCCTGGTTCTCAGACGTCTGCGCCTCGCCGCTGGCCGCCACCACGATGGCCGTCAAAATCAGCATGGCGATCACGGCGGCGGGCACCATCATCAGCGTGAACCACGGCCGCGTGGCCAGGACCTTCAGGTCGCGGCCCACCACCTTCCGGGCCGCCAGCAGCGCCAGGATGCCTACCGAGGCATAAAAGAGGAGGTTCACCGCGTAGGACGCCGCGGCCGGGGAAGGGGCAACCTGCCGCAGGAACGGGGCCAGGAGCTCTCCGGCCACGGCGAAGAACCCGGCGATGGCCACGTAAACGATCAGCGTGGCCCCATCCAATGGCGAGAAGCGGTAGAGCTGTGGCTGCGGAGCAGGGGGAATTCGGTGGGCGGTCGCCATGGTTTCAGCCTATCCCCCCAACTAGGTAGCGCTAAGTGTCGTTATGGGGCCCCAAAGCGACACTTAGCGCTACCTAGTTGGGCCGGGAGGGGGGAGGGTTGAAGTGGCCGGGCGCGTTGCTGGAGGAAACGTGCGTCGCCTAGAATATTCGGTATGCCTAAATTTACGTTTCGGTGCGCCAAAGTAGCCGCGCCGGCCAGCGCCCGCAGGACGGCGCGCTTCCCCGTCCTGGCGGCGGCCGCCGTCGTGCTTTCCCTCCTGCTGACGGCCTGCGGCGGCGGCGCTTCGGGCAACGGCGGCGACGGCAAGAAGGTGGTGCTGACCACGTTCACGGTCCTGGCCGACGTCGCCCGGAACGTCGCCGGGGACAAGCTCACCGTGGAGTCCATCACCAAGGCCGGCGCGGAAATCCACGGCTACGAACCCACCCCGGGCGACATCCGGAAGGCCTCCAAGGCCGACCTGATCCTGGACAACGGCCTCAACCTGGAGGCCTGGTTCGCGCAGTTCGTGGACGGGCTGGACGTGCCCCACGCCGTGGTGAGCGAGGGCGTGGAGCCGATGCCCATCAGCGAGGACTCCTACCAGGGCAAACCGAACCCGCATGCGTGGATGTCCCCGCTGAACGTCCAGGCCTATGTGGACAACATGGTGCGGGCCTTCAGCGAACTGGACCCCGCCAACGCTGCTGCCTTCAAAGCCAACGGGGACGCCTACAAAGCCGAGCTCCAGGCTGTGCAGGACCAGATGACCACCAGCCTGGCGTCGGTGCCCGAAGCCCAGCGCGCCCTGGTGACCTGCGAAGGCGCATTCTCCTACCTGGCCCGTGACACCGGGCTGAAGGAGGTCTACATCTGGGCCGTGAACGCCGAACAGCAGGCCACGCCCCAGCAGATCACCCGGGCCATCGAGTACGTAAAGGCCAACAAAGTCCCCGCCGTCTTCTGTGAATCCACGGTGTCCAACGCCCCCATGCAGCAGGTGGTGGAAGCCACGGGCGCACGGTTCGGCGGCACCCTGTACGTGGATTCCCTGTCCGAAGCGGACGGGCCCGTGCCCACCTACCTGGACCTGATCCGGCACGATGCCGACACCATCACCAATGCGCTCACCGCGGGGGTTGGGCCATGACTTTCCCGGCCATCCTGGTGGACAACGTCACGGTCCACTACGGCGAAGTCCTGGCACTGGACTCGGCCTCCCTGTCCCTTGACCCCGCGCGGATCTGCGGCCTGGTGGGCATGAACGGCTCCGGGAAGTCCACCCTGTTCAAGGTGATCATGGGCATGATCACGCCCGACGCCGGCACGGTGCGGATCGCAGGCCAGTCACCTTCCAGGGCGCGCAGGGAAGGGGGCATCGGCTATGTGCCGCAGAGCGAGGAAGTGGACTGGCAGTTCCCGCTGTCCGTCCGCGACGTGGTGATGATGGGCCGCTACGGGCACCAGGGCTTCACTCGCCGGGCGTCGAAGGCGGACCGGGCTGCAGTGGACGAGGCACTGGACCGGGTGGAACTGGGGGACTATGCCGGGCGGCAGATCGGCCAGCTGTCCGGCGGGCAGAAGAAGCGTGCCTTCGTGGCCCGCGGGATCGCCCAGGGTGCCACCACCATGCTGCTGGACGAGCCGTTCGCCGGCGTGGACAAAAGGTCCGAAGCCACCATCACCCGGCTCCTGCGCGAGCTCGCCTCGGACGGCTGCACCATCTTGGTATCCACCCACGACCTGCACGCGCTCCCGCAACTCTGCGACGAAGCCGTGCTGCTGATGCACCGGGTCCTCATGCATGGCCCGCCGCACGTAGTGCTGCAGCCCGAAAACCTGGCCATGGCATTCGGCCTGGACGTGCTCAACCGCGAAGGGCGGAGCTGACCTATGGAACTCCTCCTCGAACCCCTCAGCTACGACTTCATGGTCCGGGCCATCGTCACCACGGCGCTCGCCGCGGTCGTCTGCGCCGTCCTGAGCTGCTGGCTGGTGCTGATCGGCTGGTCCCTCATGGGCGACGCCGTGTCCCACGCGGTGCTGCCCGGCGTCGTCCTGGCCTACATTGTGGGCGCCCCCTTCGCGCTGGGCGCGCTGGTGTTCGCCCTGATCGCCGTGACCCTGATCGGGGTGGTCCGCAATACCAGCCGGGTTAAGGAGGACGCGGCAATCGGCATTGTGTTCTCCTCGCTGTTCGCCCTGGGCCTGGTGCTGATCTCCGTGACGCCCAGCCAGACGGACCTGAACCACATCATCTTCGGCAACCTGCTGGGCGTGAGCGTCCCGGACCTCATCCAGGTGCTGGTGCTGGGGGTGGTGGCCTTCGCCATCCTGATCCTCAAGCGCCGCGACCTCACCCTCTATGCCTTCGACCCCACGCACGCACACGCCATCGGCCTGTCACCGCGCAGGCTCGGGGCGCTGCTGCTGGGGTTGCTGGCCCTGACCTCGGTGGTGGCGCTGCAGACCGTGGGCGTGGTCCTGGTGGTGGCCATGCTCATCATCCCCGGCGCCACGGCCTACCTGCTCACGGACCGGTTCTCCCGGATGCTGGTGATCGCCCCGGTGGTCTCGGCACTCTGTTCGATCACCGGCATCTACGTCAGCTACTACCTGGACACGGCCTCCGGCGCCATGGTGGTGCTGACGCAGGGCGTGGTGTTCGCCGCCGTCTACCTCTTTAGCCCGCGGCAGGGGCTGATCGGGACCCGCTTGGCCAAGGCCCGGCGCAGGAAGGCCGCCGCCCTGGCGGCAGCTTGACTCGGCGGCTTCAAGCGGGGCAGTCTGGAGCGATGAAGTCCTGACCAGCAGCCACGGCCATGCGCCAGGCTGTTCTCCCAAACCAAGGCCGCCGTTGAGCGCTGGATGAAACGTCCGGTTCAGCTCCGGCGGCAACACTGCGGAACTTTGCGAGGACTTCCCTTGACTGAACACCTTAAACTTTCGGATGTCTCCCATGGCTATGGCGACCGCCGGCTGCTGGACCGCATCAACCTGGTGATTACGGCCGGCGAGCACGTTGCCGTGGTGGGCGAAAACGGTGCCGGCAAATCCACCCTGCTCCGGATCCTGGCCGGCCTCGAAGTGCCTAACGAAGGCGCGGTGGCGATCCAGGGCCGGGTGGGGTACCTTGCCCAGACCCACGGCCTTCCCGAGTCCTTCACGGTGGGTGCCGCCGTCGACGCATCCCTTGCCTCGCTGCGCGCCATCGAAGCGGAGCTTGACCGGCTGGAGGCAGGGCTGGCTGACGCCGGGGACGACGAACTGGAGACCTACGGCCGGCTGCAGACGGAGTACCAGCTGCGCGAAGGCTACGCCGCGGAATCCCGGGTGGAGGCCGCCCTGGACCGGCTGGGGCTGGGCGGCCTGGACCGGAACCGGGTGCTGGGATCGCTGTCCGGCGGGGAACAGGAACGCGTGGCTTTGGCCTGTGTCCTGGCCGATCCGGCGGACATCCTGCTCCTGGATGAACCCACCAACCACCTGGATGCCCGCGGAACCGCCTGGCTGGAGGACCGGCTGGCGGCCCACCGCGGCACGGTGGTGGTGGTGTCCCACGACCGCGTGCTCCTCCGCAAGGTGGCCACCACCATCATCGAAGTGGATGCCGAGCGCCGCGCCGTTACCCGCTACGGCAACGGCTACGACGGTTACCTGCGGGAGAAGGCAGCCGAACGCGCGCGCTGGGTCCAGCAGTACCACACCTGGATTGACGCGATGGAGTCCGAAAAGCGCCAGGCAGAGACTGTGGCAGGGACCATGGGCTACGGCCGCAAACGCGACGGCGACAAGATGGGCTTCGACTTCAAGGCGGGCACCTGGCAGAAAGCCGCCAGCAGCCAGGTGCGGAATGCGCAGGAGCGCCTGCGCCGGCTTGAAGCCAGCCCGGTGGACCGCCCGCCCGTGCCCTTGCGGCTGAACGTCGACCTGGATCTCCCCGCTTCCGGTCCGGGCGTTGCGCCGTCCGGGGCAACGCAGAATGGCGGGCCGGTGCTGGCTGTGCGCGGCGTGAGTGTGCCCGGCCGGCTGGGCGCCACAGACTTCCAGGCGGGCGCCGGCGAGAAGATCCTTATTACCGGGCCCAACGGCGCGGGCAAGTCCACGCTGCTCTCCGTCCTGGCAGGGACCCTGGAACCGGCAGTGGGCTCCGTCACGCGGCCCGACCGGATCGGTTACCTGCAGCAGGAGCTGGAGCTGCCGCCACGGCCCACCCTGCGGCTGCTGCCGGCCTTCGCGGCGGGCCTCGTCGGCACCATCGACGAGCACGCCGAGGCCCTCCTCCGTCTTGGCCTGTTCCGCACCAGCGAGTTCCACGTTCCCGTGGGCAGCCTGTCCGCGGGCCAGCAGCGCAGGCTGGCTCTTGCCCGGCTGCTGTTGGGCGGCTACGGCACCCTGGTGGTGGACGAGCCGACCAACCATTTGGCGCCGGTGCTGGTGGAACAGCTGGAGGCGGCACTGGCGGACTTCGCCGGGACAGTTGTGATGGTCAGCCACGACAGGGCCCTGAGGGAGTGGTTCGCGGCGTGCGCGCGGCGGCGCGGTGCGCCCGGCGGGGGTGGTGAGGCCGGCGGCCGGGAAGGCGCCGGGGCCGGGAACACCGCCGCCGGACGGTGGACGCGGTATTCCATGGACAAAGGCGTGCTCGCGCCGGTCTAGGGGAGGCCCTGACCAGATTGCGTCACTTTTGGCCTCGCCGTGGTGCCTTTGGCCGGGATTGCGGGGTTTCCTCCCGTCGCGCAGGGCATAAGTGACGCATGTGGGGCAGCACCCGGCCGCAGGGCGGTGAGTTTGGCGTAAAGCAGTCTTTACCGGGGGACCGGCGGCAGGAAACATCGGCGGCGGAAAATGGGGCCATGCCCGTCTTTCCGCCGGCCGAGAGGAACTGTCCGTGATCACCAAGAACCTTTTCCTGCAAGGCATCTACCACTTCCAGGGAGTGGGCATGGAGAAACCCGTTCCCCTGCACAGCGAGCTCTCGCACTATGTCCCGGACGGCGTGATCAACCAGGCGCTGTACTTCCGCGGCGGCAATTCGAGCAGTGAGCTGATCGCCGTGGTGCTCATGCGCAACGGCGTTCCCATGCGGTACTTCCCCATCGGCGCCAAAAGCGAGGTCCACGTTCCGCTCCGCGTGGTGGAGGACATCGACGGCGGCTCGGTGATCGAGCTGTACCTGGCGGCACCGGAGGGCGTCCACGGGTCCGTGGTGATCGACCTGGGCATGGTGGAACATTGATGGGCAGCGTGGCGGAGCAGGTGCGCGCCAGGCCGCGGTCCCGCGCCGGCGGGCGGGACAGCCGCCGGCGCCTTGTGGTCATCGGCAACGGCATGGCCGGCGCCCGGGCGGTGGAGGAGATCCTCGCCCGGGGCGGTGCGGAGCAGTTCAGCATCACCATGTTCGGGGACGAGCCCTACGGAAACTACAACCGGATCATGCTCAGCCACGTCCTTTCGGGTGAGGAGAGCGACGCAGACATCTTCCTCAACCCGTTTTCCTGGTACCAGAACAACGGCATCACGCTGCACGCGGGGGTCCGGGCTGACAGGATCGACCGGTTCGCCAAGCATGTGTTCTCCAGCGACGGCCGCGTGACGCCCTACGACACGTTGATCATCGCCACCGGAAGCCGCTCCCACCTGCCTCCCATGGACGGCCTCTACACGCCCGGAGGGTCCGTGAAGCAGGGCGTCTTCGGCTTCCGCACGATCGATGACACCCGCAAGATGGCGGCGCACGCCCGGCAAGAGCATCACCGGCACGCCGTGGTGATCGGCGGCGGACTGCTGGGGCTGGAGGCCGCCGCCGGGCTGCGCAGCTTTGGGCTCGGCGTGGACGTGGTCCACTCCGGCGGGCACCTGATGAGCGCGCAGATGGGGCCCGACGGCGGTGCGGTGCTCCGCCGGAGCGTAGAGGCGCTGGGCATCGGGGTGCTGACCGGCAGCCGGACGACGGCGGTCCTGGGCACGGACAGGGTGACCGGCGTCAGGCTCCGCGACAGGCCGGACATCCAGTGCGACATGGTGGTGGTGGCGGCCGGCATTCGCCCCAACGTGGACCTTGCTGTCCTCAGCGGGCTGCCGGTGGAGCGGGCCATCGTGGTGGATGACAGCCTGCGGGTCCAGGACGAGGACGACATCTACGCGGTGGGGGAGTGCGTCCAGCACCGCGGCGAGGTGTACGGGCTGGTGGCTCCGCTGTGGGAGCAGGCGGTGGTGCTGGCCAACCATGTGACGGGCACGGACACCGGGTCCGCGTACCTGGGCTCGCGCACGGCCACCAAACTGAAGGTGGCCGGCGTCGAGGTGGCGTCCATGGGCCTGCAGGGCCCGGAACTCCCCACGGACGAACACATCGTCTTCTCGGAACCCAGCCGCGGGGTCTTCAAATCCATCGTGGTCCGGGACAACAAAATGGTGGGCGCCACGCTCCTGGGAGACAGCCGCAAGGTGGCCTACCTGACCCAGGCATTCGACCGCGGCATGCCGCTTCCCGAAGAACGCCTGGGACTGATGTTCGATCTCGGCACGCCGGGCGAAGAGACGGGGGTTGCGGAGCTCGATGACGAAGCCCAGGTCTGCAACTGCAACGGCGTCAGCAAAAAGGACCTGGTGGGGGCGGTAAAGGGCGGCTGCGCCTCGGTGTCCGGGGCCATGGATGCCACGCGCGCCGGCAAAGGCTGCGGCTCCTGCAGGCTGCTGGTGCGGCAGGTGGTGGAATGGGCGGCTGAAGGAGCGGTGGAGGAGGACCCGGCGGCCGGCTACTACGTCCCCGGCATCCCCCTGGACAAGCAGTCGCTGATGGCTGAGGTCCGGGCCCGCGGCCTGCGGTCCGTCTCGGCCGTTTTCCGGGCGCTGGCACCGGGCGGCGCGGAGGACGCAAAGTCAAAGATGGGACTCGCCTCGCTGCTGAAGATGATGCTGGGGGACCGGTACATCGACGAACGCGACGCCCGCTTCATCAACGACCGGGTCCACGCCAACATCCAGCGGGACGGCACCTTTTCCGTGGTGCCCCAGATGAAGGGCGGCGTGACGTCGGTCCAGCAGCTGCGAAGGATCGCCGATGTGGCGGAGAAGCACAACGTCCCGTTGATCAAGCTCACGGGCGGGCAGCGCATCGACCTGCTCGGAATCCGCAAGGAGGACCTGCCGCAGGTCTGGGCGGACCTGGACATGCCCTCGGGCTACGCCTACGGGAAGAGCTTCCGGACGGTGAAAACGTGCGTTGGAAAGGACTTTTGCCGCTACGGCACCGGCGACTCCACGAAGCTGGGGATCGAGATCGAATCCCGTTTCCAGGGCCTTGAGTCACCGGCCAAGCTCAAGCTCGCTGTCTCCGGCTGCCCGCGGAACTGCGCCGAATCGCTGGTCAAGGACGTGGGCGTGGTGGCGGTGGAAGGCGGCCGCTGGGAGATCTACGTGGGCGGAGCGGCCGGTGCCCATATCCGCAAGGGAGACCTGCTGGCCACCGTGGACAGCCCGGAAGAGGTGAAGGTCCTCACCGGCCGGTTCATGCAGTACTACCGGGAACAGGCCAACTGGCTGGAACGGACCTACGCCTTCGTCCCGCGGGTGGGCATCGATCACCTGCGGGCCGTGATTGTCCAAGATTCGGAGGGGATCGCCGGGCGCCTGGACGAGGCCATGCAGGCCTCCGTGGACAGCTACGTTGACCCGTGGCAGGAACGCGACGACCCGCACACACCCGGGCAGTTCAGGACCTCGCTGCCGCTGACCGTCCTCCCGCAGGTGCCGGTCCGATGAGCAGCGCCGGAACGGGTACCGGCGCCCATGTCCTGGGACCGGTCGACCAGATTCCGATGGGCGAGGGGCGGGCCTTCGGGGTCGGGGGCGAACAGGTGGCCGTCTTCCGGCTGCGGGACGGCTCGCTGCGGGCGGTCTCCGGCGTCTGTCCCCACCGCGGCGGGCCCGTAGCGGACGGCACCGTGGACCTGCAGGTGGTCATCTGTCCGCTGCACCAGCACGCTTTCGACCTCACGTCGGGATGTTCCACCACCGGCGCGGAACCCCTGCGGACCTACCGGATTTCCCTGGATGGGCAGCAGAACCTGGTGCTGGAGACGGGTGCGGTGTAGCGCGCGTCACGTAGCACCCCTCAGCGTCTTGTAGGATGGACGAGCCGCGCGAAGCTTCGGCTTTACGGAGGATTGCGCTCACAAACGGTGGCCCCAACGGCTAAAACCCGAATTTTGTGAGCTGGATCATGCTGTAGTCCGGATGCGGCCAACCCCCAACCCACAAGGAATCGTTGTGCCTCAAACTACCCCCACAGATCTCGAGAACCGCACGGCACCATCCGTCGCCGTCGACCCCACCCTCAGCGCCGAGGGCTACAGCAAGACCCTGGGCAGGCGCCATGTCACCATGATCGCCATGGGCGGCGCCATCGGCGTCGGCCTCTTCATGGGTGCTGGCGGCCGGCTGGCCTCCACCGGCCCGGCCCTGATCTTCTCCTACGCCATCGCCGGCGTCATCGCCTACCTGCTGATGCGCGCCCTGGGCGAACTCATCATGTACCGCCAGACCTCCGGCTCCTTCGTGAGCTACGCCGGCGAAATGTTTGGCAAGAAGGGCGCCTTCCTGTCCGGCTGGATGTACTTCATCAACTGGGGCATGACCGGCATCGCCGAACTGATTGCCATCGGCCTGTACTTCCAGTTCTTCTTCCCCAATGTTCCGGTGGAAGCCTCAGCCATTGCCGCCCTGGCCCTGCTGGTGGCAGTGAACCTGCTGAGCGTCAAGGCGTTCGGCGAATTCGAATTCTGGGCCTCCTGCCTCAAGGTGGGCGCCATCCTGATCTTCCTGGCGGTGGGCACTTTCATGGTGGTCACCAACGCCCAGGTGGGCGACGGCAACGCCTCGGTTGCCAACCTCTTTGCAGCCGAAGGCGGCATGTTCCCCAAGGGCGCCCTGGTGATGGTCCTGGTCCTCAACGCCGTGATCTTCGCCTACAACGGCATCGAACTGGTCGGCATCACCGCCGGTGAGATGCAGGATCCGGAACGCGAAGTGCCTAAGGCGATCCGCGCCGTCGTCCTCCGCATCGTGGTGTTCTACGTCGGTTCCGTGACCCTGCTGGCCATGCTGTTGCCGTCCGACCAGTACGTTGCCGGGACCTCCCCGTTCGTCACCGTCTTCGGCCAGATGGGCCTGGCCTGGGTGGGCGACGTGATGAACATGATCGTCATCACCGCCGCGCTGTCCTCCTGCAACTCCGGCCTGTACTCGATCGGCCGCGTGTTCCGCACCATGGCCAACAACGGCCACGCCCCGCAGTGGCTCACCAAGATGTCCCGCCGCCACGTCCCGTACGCCGCCATCCTGGCCATCGCGGCCTTCTACCTCGTGGGCATCATGCTGAACATCTGGCTGGGCGGATCCCACGCGTTCGATCTCGCCCTTAACACCGCTTCCATCGGCGTGATCTTCTGCTGGGGCTCCATCTTCGCCAGCCAGATTGTGCTCCGCCGCCGCAAGGGTGTCACGTCCGGCCTGCCGATGCCCGGTTCGCCGTGGACCAGCTGGGCGGGACTGGTGGGCCTGCTGGCCATCACCATCCTGATCGGCTTCGACACCATGACCAGCAAGGAAACCGGCGAGGTGTTCTACCTGGGCCTCTGGACCCTGGCCACCATCCCGTTCTTCGCCGTGGTCCTGTGGCTGGGCTGGCAGAAGGTCAAGAACAACGAGCCGAAGAGCGAGCTGTACAGCTAACGGCTCACCCAAGCAGTACGTACGACGGCGGGGCGCCCCTTGGGG
>NZ_VDEV01000028.1:0-65991 GCF_006151685.1 Arthrobacter sp. BB-1 | reverse complement strand
GGAGGGGAGTCCCGCCGTCGGCGTTTCCCGGGGAGCGGTGGTGCGGAGCGCGCGGCCGGGGCAGACTGGGGCTTGTGGGCGAACCCTGGGTGCTGCATGTGGACCTTGACCAGTTCATCGCGGCAGTGGAAGTGCTCCGCCGGCCCGAGCTCGCGGGCAAGGCGGTGATCGTGGGCGGCCGCGGAGACCCCACCGAGCGGGCTGTGGTGTCCACGGCCTCCTATGAAGCCAGGGCGTTCGGGGTCGGCTCGGGGATGCCGCTGCGCATCGCCGCACGGAAAGTGCCCGACGCCGTCATCCTGCCTGTGGACCACGAGGCGTACCTTGAGGCGTCCGAACAGGTTATGGCGGTGCTGCGCTCGCAGCCCGGCGCTACCGTCCAGGTCCTCGGCTGGGACGAGGCCTTTGTTGGTGTGCAGACGGACGATCCGGACGCCTACGCCCGGCAACTGCAGCATGCCGTGTTTGGGGCCACCCGGCTGCACTGCAGTGTGGGCATCGGCGACACCCTGGTCCGGGCCAAGGTGGCGACGACGTTCGGCAAGCCGGCGGGCGTCTTCCGGCTCACCGAAGGCAACTGGCTGGAGGTCATGGGGAACCGGCCCACCATCGAACTGTGGGGAGTGGGAACAAAGGTCTCGCAGCGGCTCGCCAGGCTCGGCATCAGGAGGGTCGCCGAGCTGGCCGCGTCCAATCCTGACGACCTGGTGCCGGAGTTCGGCCCGAGGATGGGGCCCTGGTATGCGCAGCTGGGACGGGGTGACGGCGCGCGGACAGTTGATGACACGCCCTGGGTGGCGCGCGGGCACAGCCGGGAGACAACCTTCCAGCGCGACCTGACCGAGCCGGGGCAGATTGACGGCGCCGTCAGGGAGCTGGCGGCGCACGTGCTGGCGGATGTCGCGGCGGAGGGTCGGCCGGTGGTCGGGCTGACCCTGAAGGTCCGCTACAGCCCGTTCATCACCAAGACGTACGCCCGGAAGATCCCTGAGACGTCGGATCCCTCGGAAGTCCTCGCACGGGTCCTCGACCTTGTGGCGAAGATCGAGCCGGGCCGCCCCATCAGGCTGCTCGGGCTGCGGGCCGAAATGACGATGCCGGACGACTCCCGGCAGGGCCACACCCCAACCCGGAGCGGATGGTGAACGGGCTCCGCTCACACGCGCGCGGACAGCAGAACGGCGGCGGATCCCGCAGGATCCACCGCCGTTTCAAGCTGATGCGGCACGCCGTTCGCTGCGGCTGCCCCAGCAAGGACTAGTCGCGCTTGAACTCGTCCTTGACGCTTTCGCCCACCTTCTTGGCGTCGGCCTTGACCTGGTCCGCCTGGCCTTCGGCCTTCAGGCGGTCATTGTCCGTGGCGTTGCCGGCCGCTTCCTTGGCCTTGCCGCCCATGTCTTCTGCTGCGTTACTGATCTTGTCTCCGAGGCCCATGGTGATGGCCTCCTTTCGTTTCCGTTGATCAAACAATGCATTTTCACACTAACACAAAGCATGCTTACTAATTCAAGTGCTCTGATTGCCCGCGGGGGCGGTGCCTGTTGAATCCCCCTGCCCGCGGCTAGGCTCGAAACCATGGACCACAGCGTCAGCCTCACCCAGCACATCCAGGCACCGCCCGAGAAAGTCTGGTCCGTCATCACGGACATCCCGGGCTCCGCAGCGACCCTCTCCGGCGTGGACTCGGTGCAGCTCCTTACGGACGGCCCCTACGGCGAGGGAACCCGGTGGAAAGAGACCCGGAGAATGCTGGGCAAAGCGGAAACAGTGGAGATGTGGGTGGCCGAAGCCGAGCCGAACCGCAGCACCACCGTGAAGGCTGTCCAGGGCGGCGCGGACTACACAACACGGTTCAGCCTTGCCTCGCGCAACGGCGGAACGGACCTCACCCTCACGTTCGGCGCCGAGGTCATCAAGCCCACCCTGGCCAGCAGGGTCATGATGCTGCTGTTCGGCAGGATGGGCCTGGCCGCCACCCGCAAAGCCCTTGCGAAGGACCTCACGGAAATAGCGGCAAAGGCGGAATCGCTGTAGCGAGGCGCAGCGAACCTGGGCCCACCGTCCCCGAGGCGTCATCCGGTATCCACGGATCACCCCTCCCGTGTACTATTTACAGAACGAACGGTCGGTAAGTGACCCAACTAGGTAGCGCTAAGTGTCGTTTTGGACGCTCATAACGACACTTAGCGCTACCTAGTTGGGGAGTGGGGGGAGCTGCCGGCCGCCGATGACAGTGCTGTTTATCGCGTGAAGGGTGTTTCCATGGCTGCAACCGCAGGTCCGCAGGCTTTCCTTGTTGGCGGGGTACGAACGCCGGTGGGCAGATACGGCGGGGCGCTGTCCTCGGTCCGCCCCGATGACCTGGCAGCCCTGGTGCTCCGGGAGGCGGTGACCCGGGCCGGCCTCGATCCGGACACCATTGACGAGGTCATCCTGGGCAACGCCAACGGAGCCGGCGAGGAAAACCGGAACGTGGCCCGCATGGCAACCCTGTTGGCCGGGTTTCCCCTCCACATCCCCGGGATCACGGTGAACCGGCTCTGCTCGTCGGGCCTGAGCGCCATCATCCAGGCAAGCCACATGATCAAGGCCGGTGCGGCGGACATCGTCATCGCCGGCGGCGTGGAATCGATGAGCCGCGCGCCCTGGGTACAGGAAAAGCCCACCGCAGCCTTCGCCAAACCCGGGCAGATTTTCGACACCTCCATCGGCTGGCGCTTCACCAACCCCCGGTTCCAAAAGGGCGAGCTGTCCCGGGACGGCAAGATGACCTACTCCATGCCGGAGACCGCCGAGGAAGTGGCCCGGGTGGACGGCATCTCCCGCGAGGACGCCGACGCCTTCGCCGTCCGCTCCCACCAGCGGGCCCTGGACGCCATCGCGGCCGGACGGTTCAAGGATGAGATCGTTCCCGTGACAGTAAAGACCCGCAAGTCCGAGAACGTCGTGGACACCGATGAAGGCCCGCGCGAGGGCACCACCCTGGAGGTCCTCGCGGGACTGAAACCAGTCACGCACGGTGGGTCGGTAGTTACGGCCGGCAATTCGTCCTCGCTCAACGACGGCGCCTCGGCGATCATCGTCGCCTCGGAAGCGGCCATCGAGCGGCTGGGACTCACTCCCCGCGCCCGCATCATTGACGGCGCCTCCGCAGGTTGCGAGCCCGAGATCATGGGTATCGGCCCCGTGCCGGCCACGCAGAAAGTCCTCAAGCGCAGCGGCCTCAGCGTCGGCGACCTCGCCGCCGTCGAACTTAATGAAGCCTTCGCCACGCAGTCACTGGCCTGCATCCGGCGCCTGGGCCTTGAGCCGGGCATCGTGAACAACGACGGCGGCGCGATCGCCCTGGGGCATCCGCTGGGTTCCAGCGGGGCCAGGATTGCCATCACGCTGCTGGGGCGCATGGAGCGCGAGGATGCCAAGGTTGGCCTGGCCACCATGTGCATCGGCGTGGGGCAGGGCACCGCGATGCTGCTGGAGAAGGTCTGATGCCCGGCGCCGTGGACCTGGCCGCGGAGAAGTTCCATGCCCTGCTGGTGGAGGAGCGCAGCGACCGGGTTGTGGTGCTGCTCAATCGGCCCGAGGTGCGCAATGCCATCGACCAGAAGATGGTGGACGAGCTGCACCTGGTCTGCTCCGCATTGGAACAGAATCCCAAAGTACTGATCATTGCCGGGACGGACGGGGTGTTTGCCTCCGGTGCGGACATCGGCCAGCTGCGCGAGCGGCGCCGGGACGATGCCCTGCAGGGCATTAACTCCACCATCTTCGTCCGGATCGCCAAGCTCCCCATGCCCGTCATCGCGGCCCTGGACGGCTACTGCCTGGGCGGCGGGGCGGAGCTCGCGTACGCCGCCGACTTCCGGATCGGGACTCCCGGTGTCCGCATCGGCAATCCGGAAACCGGGCTGGGAATCCTCGCCGCGGCAGGGGCCAGCTGGCGGCTGAAGGAACTGGTGGGGGAGCCGGTGGCCAAGCAGATCCTGCTGGCCGGTAAGGTCCTTGGCTCCGACGAAGCCCTGGCGGTGAACCTCATTACCGAGGTCCATGAGCCGGCAGGACTCCTGGACGCCGCGCACAGCCTGGCAGACAGGATCGGGCGGCAGGACCCCCTGGCAGTGCGCATTACCAAGTCCGTGTTCCACGCGCCGGCGGAAGCACACCCTCTGATCGACCAGCTGGCCCAGGGCATCCTCTTCGAATCCGAGGCCAAGTTCGACCGGATGCAGAGGTTCCTGGACAGGAACGCAGACAAAAACACAGCCAAAAATGCTGCCGAGAACGCTGCTGACAGCGCCGCCCCCGAGACCGGAGAAAAGAACTGATGAACACATCGCGACCTGCCCCCGGCCTGCCGTCTGGTCTCCCCGCACGAGTCGGCGTGCTGGGCGGCGGCCGCATGGGAGCCGGCATTGCCCATGCGTTCCTGGTGAAGGGTGCCGACGTGCTGGTGGTGGAGCGCGACGACCAGTCCGCCGAGGCCGCCCGCGAGCGGGTGGAGTCGGCCGCGGCCAAAAGCATCGAGCGCGGCATGACGGACGCGAACCTGGATGAAATGGCGTCCCGGCTCACCGTCGGCGTGGACTACGACGCCTTCGCGGACCGGCAGCTGGTGGTGGAGGCCGTCCCGGAGGACTGGGACCTGAAAGTCACCTCGCTGCGCGGCATCGAGGAGCGGCTGGCGGATGACGCCTACCTCGCCTCCAACACGTCATCATTGTCCGTGAACGGGCTGGCCGGTGAACTGAAGCGTCCCGGGAACTTCCTGGGCCTTCACTTCTTCAACCCGGTTCCGGCGTCCACCCTCATCGAAGTGGTGCTGGGCGAGCGCACGTCTCCCGAACTTGCCGCCGCCGCGAAAGGGTGGGTGGAGGCACTCGGCAAGACCGCCGTCGTCGTCAATGACGCCCCCGGATTCGCGTCCTCCCGGCTGGGCGTGGCCATCGCCCTCGAGGCGATGCGCATGGTGGAGGAGGGCGTTGCGTCCGCGGAGGACATCGACAACGCCATGGTGCTGGGATACAAGCACCCCACCGGCCCGCTGCGCACCACGGACATCGTGGGGCTGGACGTCCGGCTGGGCATCGCCGAGTACCTGCACTCAACACTGGGGGAGCGCTTCGCCCCGCCCCAGATCCTCAAGGACAAAGTGGCCCGGGGGGAACTGGGGCGCAAGACGGGCAAGGGCTTCTTCGACTGGCCCAACTAGGAACACGCCCGGCCAGGAACACGGGCTAGTCGAACATACCCACGATGTAGCCGACGAAGTACAGGAGCGACAGCAGGACCACCACCGCAATGGCGGCGATGACGATGAACTGGGTACTGCGCCTGGTGCCGTGCTCGTCGTGGCCCTGGGTTGTGGTGGTGGACGCTTCGCCCGGCGGCGTTTCCCCTGGCGGTACGCCGCCGCCCGGCTCCAGGCCTGTGATCTTGTCCTCTTCCGGATCCGGATTGCTTCCTGACACGTTGACTCCCTAGCTCGCTGTCCTGGGTGTTTCCCCAGCGTACCGGCCCCGGCGATTCCGCCTAGGCTGGTGCCGTGACTTTCCTGGAACCCCTTACCCTGACAGGCCGGTATGTAACCCTGGAACCGTTGTCCGGAGATCACCACGACGGTTTGGTGGACGCGGCGCGGGACGGCGAGCTGTGGCGGCTCTGGTACACCTCTGTGCCGTCCCCGGAAGAAATGGCCGGCGAGATCGAACGGCGGCTCGCCCTGCAGGAGCAGGGCTCCATGCTGCCGTTCACCACCCGGCTGACCGATCCAGCCACCGGAGGTCCCGGGCGGATCATTGGCATGACCACCTACATGAATGTCGACGCCGGTACTCCCCGCGTGGAGATTGGCTCCACCTGGAATGCTGCTTCAGTGCAGGGGACCGGCACGAACCCCGATTCCAAGCTGTTGCTGCTGCGGCACGCGTTCGAGGTTCTTGGCTGCCCTGCCGTGGAGTTCCGGACGCACTGGCTCAACCACCAGTCGCGGGAGGCCATCGCCCGGCTGGGCGCGAAGCAGGACGGTGTGCTCCGCAGCCACTCGAGGACCCGCGACGGACTGCTCCGGGACACCGTGGTGTTTTCCATCCTTGAGCATGAATGGCCCATGGTCCGCGCCGGGCTGGAGTACAGGCTCGCCCGGCGCGGATAGGTGTCTGAGTTCTGGCGAAGTCAGTTCAAACGAAAGGCGCCCTGGCTACGAAGTGAGTCGTAGTAGCCATACCGGTATCCGTTACCATTTGGGTGGAAATTGGCCGGATCTGTTGGGTTGGTGGGGTCGAAGGTGATCCACGGATCGGTTGAGCCGATGCCGTGGGCGTCGAATGCAGTGGCCACATCTACGTACTGAGCCCCTGTATTTGCGGCAACTCCTGCAATAACCCCGTTAAGGATATCGGCCAGCGGGTTGGCAACAGGTGCAAAAGGCTGGTCCGGCGCGAACAACCTTGGGTATCCGGTCAGCACAACCTTGGCGCCGGGGGCTTTCTCTTGGATTGTGGCCACCAAACTTGCCAACGATGCGGCAAGGCTTCCATCGGTCAGCTTTTCCTGAGCCCCCGCCACGCTCTGAGCGCAAGCCTGAGAGGCCGGAGCAGGCATGCAAGCACCAAGTACGCCCATTGTATTTACGTCATTGCCCCCGACAGTAACAGTGACCAGGTCTGTGCCGTCGGCAACAGACGGCACGTCCAGCATGACGTTTTCGACAATTTGACCCGAACACGTCGCGTTGGTTAGTTCGAGACCCGGAAGTTTGTCGGCGATCGCGGGATATCCCCTGCGGCTCACGTAGCAGGTTGGGTCTGTATAGGGCACAGCGCCCTGTCCTGCCGCGTAAGAATCGCCCAGGGCGACGTAGTCGACCTTCGGTGGCGCCCCTTCAGCTGGAATGGCCGCAATGCCCGTCGCCATGGCCAGGCTGGCGAGGCCGGCCGCAAAAGCCGGGAGTCGGCGGCGTAATGTAGATTTTCCCACTAGATTCTCCTTTGAACATCAATCACATGAGTAGCATGTGGCTGCAACAGTATTGCCATGCGCGCGGTGCCCCTGAGGTCTTTGGACCCCTTTTAGCCAGACGTTTTTGTAACGTGCAGCATTCAGGAGCCTGTGGTTAGCTGTGCGGTGAACGACCCGATTGGTCCCGTCAACTGGGATGGGCCGTGAACTCCTGGCGCGTAGCTGGTGGCGTCTTCCGCATGGGCAGGCGGAATGGCTCATCGAGCTGGGCTGGAACAGGCGTACGACGACGGGGTCCGCACCGTGGTGGACCTGCGCAACCCGGCGGAGGTGCAGCGGAGGGAAACTGACCCCTTAGTAGCCGAGGCAGCTGGGTCGGGAATGTCAGTTGTCCCGGCCCAGACAGAAGAACCGGGCGACCCGCGTTTCACGGCCCTTTGCGGCCCCTACCTCAATGATCCTGTTCACTACGCCGACAACGTCAGGCTGTTTCCCCAGAAGATCGGTGGCGTCTTTCATGCAATCGCTGCCGGCGCTTCCTCCTTCGTCCTCATTCCCTGCGCTGCCGGGAGGGACCGGAGTGGAATGATCGCCGCGATGGTTCAGGACCTCGCAGGGCACACTGATGAGGACATAGCGGCCGGCTACGCGCGGGCGGCCCGCGGCATCAACGAACGCCACCGCATCCACGGCCCGCCCCACGCCCGCGAGCAGCACCTTTCGGAAGATGAACTTGCGCCACTTCTTGAGCTCCGCGGCCAGGCTGTGGTGGCTTGCGTCCGCGAGTTGGCTACAACCGCCTTCTTGCTCGAGCACGGCCTTTCCTTTGCGGAACTCACAGCTCTTCTCACTCTTACAGCGGGCCGGTAGGCTTGTTACCAAAGTGACTACTGTGACAGTTGGTACTGGCTCGTTTGAGCGTCCGCCTTCACAGCAGAGCGAGACGTGTTCATTGAACGAGCGGAACGGCGACCGGAATGAAACGAATTCTTGCCACAGGAACGGCAGCGGGAATTGCCCTGACCATGGGACTGGCTGCGGTGCCCGCCCTGGCCGTCCCGCGATCCTCCGCTTCGGAATCACCGGCGCTCGAGAGCACCGCAAGCCCCACTCCGGAGCCAAGTGCCCCCGCCAGCCAGGCCGCGACGCCCCCCGATGCCGGACTCGCTGACGCGGTGCGCCGCGACTTGGGCATGAGCATGGTGGAATTCGACGCAGCAGGCGAATTGGGGCGGCAAGCGGTGGAAGCCTTGGACTCACTGCGCGTGCTTCCGGGTTATGCGGGCATCAGTGTTGGAAGTGGAAAGATTCAAGTGCAGGGCGTGGGTTCTGCCCTGCAGGCACGGGTGGATGAACTGAACAAATCAGGTGGGGCGACCTTCCTGCTCGTTCCACCCACATACCCAGCGGGAGCAGCAGAGGCACCGTCCCCCGTACCGCAGCCCCCTATCGCTGCAACAACTGAGGCGGCCCCGGTCCGTCGGATCGCAGTCAGCGTCGATGAGCTCTTCCAGGCTTATCTGCGCGATGTCGGAACGGCAGGCCTGCAGGCTGTGGTTTCCGAAGGCGGCAAATTCGTCATCCGGACGGGGAACATCGCCGCAGCGCAGTCAACGAAGGACACGGGCGGAATGCCCGCCAACCCGCCGGGCGTGCTGGCCAACACTGCCGCTCCCGGCAAGATATCGCCGTCGGAATTCGTCTCGCGCTACGCGAACGTAGTGCTCGACGGCGGCGCGCCCCTTGCGCCTGAGACGGACGTCCCGGGCGGGGTGGGCTACCAGACGGACAACCGCGCCATCTGCTCCACAGGGTTTTCCGCGTTTAATCCCTCGGGCCTGCCCGCAGTCCTTACCGCAGGGCACTGTGCCGATGACGGCACCGCCACCACCGCGGAACTGTTGCTTCAGGGTGCGCCTGCCGGACGCCTGGGTGCCTTCCAGTTCAGCCAGCTGGGCGGGCCCGGCAACGCCAGGGTGCTGGACCAGAACGTTCCCACGGACCAGAATGGCGTGGCACTTACGGACCCCGGCAACGTGGGAACAGACATTGCGGTGGTCGGAGCGCTCCGCCCGGACCTGGATCCCTTGCCGGCTGCCAGCACTTATGGTGACCCGCTGCAGCCCGGGCAGGACGTCAAAATCATCGGCACGGCCGCCCCTGTCATCGGCATGCCGGTCTGCCGTTCAGGCTGGAGGACCAATTGGTCCTGTGGACATGTCGCAGCTGTGGGAATCTTCCTGGTGGGCGGCCCCACCTACCCCGCGGACCCTGATGACATCCGCGCATTCAATGGCTTCCTGTCCTACGACGTGCAGTCCAGCGGCGGCGACTCGGGCGGCCCGTGGATCAGTGGAAACTACGCCGTGGGCACCCACAGTGCCGGTGACGATCCACAGCCCGACCTGCCACCGCCGCCAAATTTCGCCGTGGCAGCAACCCTGGAGGACTCGCTCAAAGTGCTGCCGGGTTACCAGTTGGAGCTCTTCCTCAACAAGCCCGGGGTCTCGGCCACTGCGGACACGACGGTCAAGGCCGGTACCAGCATTACGGGCCGGGTTGCGGCCGCCCCAGCCTCCGCCGTCGCCCAAGGTTCCCAGGTCCGCATCACCTATGCCGGCCGGCAGCCGTTCGACGTGCCCGTGCAGTCCGACGGCACCTGGGCCTTCACGGCGCCGGAAGCACCCGGCCCGTTCACATTCACGGCCGAAACCGTGAACGGATTCAGCCGCTCCGGAGCCGTGACACTGAGCGTGGTCATTGCGCCATCGTTCCTTCCCGCGCCGGTGATCACCACACCGGACAACCAGCCGCTGCCGGAACTCAAGATCGTCGAAGGCACGGGAACGCCGCGTGCCACGGTGACCCTCTCCGGCGACGTTGCCGGCTCGGCGCTGGTGGGCGATGACGGGCGCTGGTCGGTTTCACTGCAGGCCCCGGCCCCCTACGGCAAGGTGAACGCCACCGCGGTCCAGTCCTACCCCGGCCTTCCGGACAGCCCGGCCGCCACGGCGGCCTTCGCCGTCATGCCGCCGCCCCCGGCCGTAACGAGCCTTTCCGACGGACAGCACCTCAAGCAGGACGCCCTGCCGTCAGCCATAGCGGGAACCGGGCTGAACGGCGCGGACGTGACGGTGTCCCTTGATGGGACGCCGGTCTCCGGCACAGCGGCCGGTGGCGCGGCACCGGCATCCCGTTCCGTGCCCCTGGTCCTGGCGCCGTTGGTGCTGGTGGACGGTGGAACCTGGCGGGTTCCTTTCCCCGCCGGGCTGGGAGCGGGCACCCACGCCCTGTCGGTGACGCAGGCGGTGGATGGCGTGGCTTCTGCCCCGGCGCGCCTCACATTCATCGTCGATGCCCCGCCGTCGGTCCTTCCGGCAGGGCACATCAGTGACAGCAGCCTCGCCGCCACTGGAGCCGGGGGACTGGTTACCGCAGCGATCGCAGCAGCCGCCGCGCTCGCCGTCGGGATCCTGCTGATGGTGCTGGTCCGCCGCCGGAAGCGGCAATCGGCCCGGTAGCAGCTACTTGTGGCGCCTCATGAGCAGGTTGGTGATGCGCAGGGTGCAAAGCCGCTGGCCGGCCTCGTTGGTGATAAGCACCTCGTGGGTGGTGAGGGTGCCGCCGAGGTGGATGGGGGTGGCCGTGATGGTCACCAGGCCTTCCCGCGCGGAGCGGTGGTGGGTGGCCGATACGTCCACGCCCACGGCCGTCTTGCCCAGGGTGCTCGCATGGATCACCGCGGCCCAGGACCCCACGGCCTCGCCCACGGCAAGGGAAGCGCCGCCATGGAGCAGCCCGAAGGACTGCCGGTTCCCCTCCACCGGCATGGTGGCCACCACGCGCTGGACGGACTCCTCGATGATTTTCACGCCCATCTTCTCGTCCAGTTCGCCAAGGGTGATCTTCCACAGCTCCTTGTCGCTGGCGTGGTGGTCGGTAACTGCATCTTTCGGCGGCGTGCTCATGTGCTCTCCTTCTGGGCGTCTGGCAAGTGCGCGGGCTTCCAGTGTGCACCAGCCTCCTAGTGTGCAGCGGGGCACATTCATGTATGGTAAATATATTACCGAACGGACGGTCAGTAATCATTGGCCGCTTTCGTCTGTCCCTGTTGGAAGGACCCGTCAACGATGACCACCACCGCCACAGCCCCCCAGGCCACGGTCGACACCGTGGAGACAGTGCCCAGCTTCATCATGGACTCATGGTGGACTCCCGACGCCGGAGCGGCAGGGTCCGCGACTCCAGTCAGGGATGCGAGCACGGGGGAGATCCTGGCCAAGGTGAGCACCGAAGGGCTGGACCTGGGGGCGGTGGTGGAATACGGCCGCACAACGGGGCAGCAGGAGCTCGGTCAGTTCACCTTCCACCAGCGCGCCCTCAAGCTCAAGGAACTGGCCCAGTACCTGAACGCCCGGCGTGAGCACTTCTACACCTTCTCGGCCCAGACCGGCGCCACCAAAGTGGATTCCATGATCGACATCGACGGCGGCATCGGCGTGCTCTTCACGTTCGGTTCCAAGGGCCGGCGCGAGCTTCCCAACTCGCAGGTGGTGGTGGACGGCCCCATGGAGGTCCTGTCCAAGGACGGCTCCTTCGCCGGCGAACACATCTACACCCGCATCCCCGGGGTCGCCGTGCAGATCAACGCCTTCAACTTCCCGGTCTGGGGCATGCTGGAGAAGTTCGCCCCGGCCTTCCTGGCCGGCGTGCCCACCATCGTCAAGCCCGCCACCCCCACCGGCTACGTGGCGGCCGCAGTGGTCAAGGCCATTGTCGAATCGAACATCCTGCCCAAGGGCTCGCTGCAGCTGATTTCCGGCTCCGTCCGCGGGCTGCTGGACGTCCTGGACTACCGCGACCTGGTGGCCTTCACCGGCTCCGCCTCCACCGCACTGTCCCTGAAGGCCCACCCCAACGTGGTGCAGGGCGGGGTCCGCTTCACCTCCGAGACGGACTCGCTGAACGCCGCCATCCTCGGCCCGGACGCGGTGGAAGGGACGCCGGAATTCGATGCCTTCGTGAAGTCGGTGGTTACGGAAATGACGGCCAAGGCCGGGCAGAAGTGCACCGCCATCCGCCGCGCCATCGTGCCGGAGGAGCTGGTTGCCGCCGTCTCTGCCGCCATCGGCAAGCGGATCTCCGAGCGCGTTGTCCTGGGCGATCCGCGGGCTGAAGGCGTCACCATGGGCGCGCTCGCCTCGGTGGAGCAGCTTAACGATGTCCGCGCGGCCGTGCAGTCCATGCTCGACGCCGGCGGTGAGCTTGCGTACGGAACCCTCGATTCGCCGTCGGTCACCTCCGCCGACGGAACCACCGGCGTGGTGGAGGCAGGCGCGTTCATGGCGCCCGTCGTCCTGAACTGGCAGGACCCCGAGGCCGAGGAAGTGCACTCGCTCGAGGCATTCGGCCCCGTGTCCTCCGTGATCGGGTACAAGGACCTTCCCGACGCCGTCCGCCTCGCCGCCCGCGGCGGCGGCTCCCTGGTGGCCTCGGTCTGCACCAACGATCCTTCCGTGGCCCGCGAACTTGTCACCGGGATCGCGGCGCACCACGGCCGTGTCCTGATGCTCAACCGCGAGGACGCGCGCTCGTCGACGGGCCACGGTTCGCCCGTGCCGCACCTGGTCCACGGCGGTCCCGGCCGTGCAGGCGGCGGCGAGGAACTGGGCGGCATCCGCTCGGTGATGCACCACATGCAGCGCACCGCCATCCAAGGCTCGCCGAACATGCTCACCGCCGTCACCGGCCTGTGGCACGCCGGCGCGGACCGCAACTTCACCCTGGAAACCGAGGGGACCCACCCGTTCCGGAAGTCCCTGGAGACGCTGTGGATTGGCGACGCCGTCCGCTCGGACCTGCGCCAGGTCACCCTGGAGGACATCACGGCCTTCGCCAACTCCACAGGTGACACGTTCTACGCCCACACCAACCAGGAGGCCGCGGAAGCCAACCCGTTCTTCCCGGGCATTGTGGCCCACGGCTACCTGCTGCTCAGCTGGGCGGCCGGCCTGTTCGTGGAGCCTGCCCCGGGCCCCGTCCTGGCCAACTACGGGCTGGAAAACCTGCGGTTCATCACCCCCGTGGCGGCAGGCGACTCGATCCGGGTGACCCTCACGGCCAAGAAGATCACGCCCCGCGAAACCGACGAATACGGCGAGGTGGCGTGGGACGCCGTGCTCACCAACCAGAACGACGAGATCGTGGCCACCTACGACGTCCTCACCCTTGTGGAGAAGTAACCCCCGGGACGCTCTCTCACCTGACGCGGGTTTTCCCGGGACGCTCTCTCACCTGCCGGCGATAGGTGCGAGAGCGTTGGTGATTAAGCCGCATTGTGTGAGGGAGCGTTGGATCTTTTCGGCGGGCGGAAGCGTAAAATTCTGCCCGTAGGAGGTGGCCCTTATGAGCCTAAGAATGAACACAGCCACAACGGTCCTGCCAGTGGACGATCCCGCACGCGCCCGTAGGTTCTACACCGAAAAGCTCGGACTCCCGCACCGCGGCAAGGCAGACGATGGCAGCGAATTGCTCGGCAGCGACGGCGGCCCGATGCTGCAGCTGATGCCGGTCTCGGACGGCAAGCACTCAGAGCATACGGCCCTGAGCTTCGAGGTGACGGACATTGAGAGGACAGTCCGGGACATGGAAGCCAGGGGCGTAAGGTTCCAGGACTATGACCTGCCGAACCTGAAGACGGAGAACCACATCTGCACCACGAATTCGGAAAAATGTGCCTGGTTCATGGACACCGAGCACAACATCCTCTGCGTCCACGAGAAGCTGGGCGTCCAGGCCGAGTACGAACTGTAGCGGCGGAGGTTACGTCCCCAATTGCCAAGCAGGGGCGCCCCGGGTTTCCGGGGTGCCCCTGCTGCCGTTCAGGCAAGGAGACGGGTCAGGACTCGGCGCCGCCGTGCAGGCCGTCGTCGCTGCTGTCATCCTCGCGGCCGGTGCCGTGCCCGGCCTCGCTTTGATCGGAAAGGTCCATGTTCCCGCGGGCCTCCGCCATGGTGGGACCGCCGGAGGGGATGCTGTAAGTGTCCGGGCGAATGCCGTGGGACTGTTCCTCGATCAGGGCCTGCTCTTCGCTGAAGCGGATGGCGTTGGCTTCGTCCCCGGCGTCGCCGGGAATGTCCTCGCGGACCTTTGAGGGGTCCGGGATGATGTATCCGGAGTCTGCTTCGTCCTTGGGGTGGCTCATGTTCTTACCTTCCTATCGGGTGTTACTTGTGGGCCGGGCGATGAGGTCCGCCTTGATGTCAAGGCTCTGATCTCCCCGCTTGACCTTGAAGCCTACGGTATCGCCGGGGTTGCGGCTGCGGAGTTCCGCCAGGAGCTTCTCCGGGGCGTTCAGTTCCACGCCTTCCATCGACTCCAGCACGTCGCCGGGCCGGATGCCCGCACGTCCCGCCGGGCCGCCGTCGTCCACTGCCAAAACTACGACGCCGGTGCGGGCGTTAATGCCGAGCTGCTCGGCGATCTGCGGCGTGAGTTCGCCCGGCGTGAGGCCCAGGTAGGCATGCTCGGCGGTGCCGTCCGCCAGCAGTTCCTCCGCCACCTCCACGGCGGTCGCGGCAGGGATGGCGAACCCCAGGGCCACGGCGCCGGCCGACGGCGGGATGTAGGCCTCGCTGATGCCGATGATTTCGCCGCGCATGTTGATGACGGCGCCGCCGGAGTTGCCGGGGCTGATGGGGGCATCCGTCTGGATCAGGTCCACCAGGGACAGGCTGTTGGAGGCGGATCCGGGAATGGACCGGTGCAGTCCGGAGATGATCCCGGCCGTGGCGGTGTTCTCGAAGCCCAGGGGCGAGCCAAGCACCACCGCCCCTTCACCGACACGCGGCAGGTTGGCCTGGTAGACGGGTTTGGGCAGGCCGGTGCGTTTTGCCTGCACCAGGGCAAGGTCGGTCACGGGGTCCGTGGCTTTGACCGTTCCCTCCACCCGCTGTCCGTCGGCGAAGGCGACCTCCACCGTGGTGTTGCCCCGGATCACGTGTTCGTTCGTGAGGATGAGGCCGTCCTCGGAGTAGACAACACCGCTGCCCAGGCCGCCCTCGGTGAAGATGGTCACCACGGACGGTGCGAGGTTCTCCACGAGCTGGGGGATGTCGCCCGCCGCAGCCGGGGCCGGGGCCGCTGCAGTGCTGCCTGGCGTGGAGGTGGAACCGGAAGTGGGGCCGGCGGTGGAGGTCCCGGTGGGCGCGGGAGGAGTGGTGGAACCCGTGCAGGCCGTGAGGGCCAGGGAAGCCGCCAGGACCAGGCCTCCCGCAGCTGTGCGGAAACAACGGGCCGGACGGCGTGATGCCCGGCTGGTGGTGGTGCTCATGGGAGGCCTCCCTGCGGATCCTGGCTGGTCCTTCAACGGTAGCCGGGAAGCGGCTTGAATACCAAGCACCCTTATTATTCCCAAGGGCGAGTATTCTTGGGGCGCGGTTTCGAGCGAGGGGGCTCAACCGGGACGGTCAGCCCAAGTAGGTAGCGCTAAGTGTCGTTTTGAGGGTCCAAAACGACACTTAGCGCTACCTGGTTGGGGAGGGTCAGGGCTTGGTGGAGTGCAGGCCGTCGAACGCCATGGTAATGACGTCGTCGGCCAGCCGTTCGGGTGAGAGGGAGCCGCCCGGCTTGTACCACTCCACGATGGAGTTGATCATGCCGAACAGCAGGCGGGTGACGGTCCGCGGATCGATGTCCTGGCGCAGGGTGCCTTCGTCCCGGGCCGCGGAGATGAGCCCGGCAACCTTGTGGTCGAACGCGCGCCGGCGCTCCAGCGCATCCCGCTCGATCTCGGTGTTGCCGCGCAGGCGCAGGAGCAGGGTGACGAACGGCAGCCGGTCCACCAGCACCGCCACTGTCTGCCGGAGCACAAACTCCAGGCGCGCGTCCGCCGCCCCGGACGTCGCCGCCGGTTCCTCCAGAATGGCTTCGAGCCCGCCGAGCGCATGGTCGAGCGCGAGCTTGAGGAGGTCGCCCTTGGAAGGGACGTGGTGGTAGATGGCAGACTTTGAGATGCCCAGGTTGTCGGCCAGGATTCCCATCGAGGTTGCGTCGTAGCCGTGCCGGTTGAAGACGTCGACGGCGATGCGGAGCACCGATTGCTGGTCGTACCCCGGGCGGCCGCGCTTGGTGGGTGCATCAGTTGTGGACATACCGGCATTTTCTCATGAACGTTCGGTAATTTAGCCATTACTTGCGGGGGACCTTGGACCCTGTGGCGCTTTCTCCGGGAGGACCACGCTGGTAGGCAGGCGAACCAGCGCCGCTTGACCCCCAGGAAGGCCGGCCGGGATGAAGCCCAGCAACCCCCAGCCCACCGCTATTGCGGACGGCGTGTACCAGCTGCCCACTGGGCGCGGACGGTTTGCCTCCCATGTCTATTTTGTGCGCTCCGGGCAGGCCTGGGTGCTGGTGGATGCCGGCTGGCCGAACGCGGACCACGCCATTGCGGCTGCTGCAGATTCCCTCTTTGGCGCGGACACCCCTCCCGCAGCCATTGTCCTGACGCACATCCACCCGGACCACACCGGGGCGGCTCGGGGTCTGGCCCGCCGTTGGGACGTGCCGGTTTTCATCCATCCGGATGAGCTGCCGCAGGCGTCAGGGAAGCTGCTGGACGAGTACGCCAACCCCCTCGACCGGCGGCTGCTGCGTCCCCTCCAGAAAGTCCTGCCGAAAGGTGCCATGCCCGCGACGGACCTGACCGCCGTCGTGCGTCCTCTCGATCTGGCGGCCGGCGTGCCGGGGCTGCCGGACTGGAGGTGCGTGCCCACCCCGGGGCACACACCCGGCCACTTTGCCCTGTTCCGCGAGGCGGACGGCGTGCTGCTCACCGGAGACGCGGTGCTGACCACGGACGTGAACTCGCCGCGCGGCCTCCTGGGCCGGACGCCCAAGGCCAGCGGCCCGCCATGGATTGCCACCTGGGACCGGCCGACGGCGGAGGCTTCCATCGGTGCGCTTGCCCGGCTTCGGCCGCGGGTGCTGGCCGGCGGGCACGGGGAGGTGATTTCCGGGCCGGCTGCAGCCCGCCAGTTGGAAGGGCTGGCCGCTGCGAGCGCCGGCGCGGCTTCAAACGCGGCGGTGCCCGAGGGGCCTGCGGAGTACCGCAGCGTGGCCGCTGTCCGCGTGGGCGGGCCGGAAGTGATGGAGGTTGTACGACGGCGGCTGAGGACGCCGCGCCGGGGCGAGGCCAGGGTGCGGGTCGAGGCGTGCAGCGTGAGCGCCGTGGACGTGCAGGCCAGGAACGGGCTCTCCACCTACCCGCCGACGTTCCCCTTTGTTCCCGGCTACGCCGTGGTGGGCGTCGTGGATGCCGTAGGCGCCGGCGTCACCGCAGTCAGGCCGGGGGACCGGGTGGTGGTGATGACGGAAAAGGGCGGGTACGCCGAGTACGTTTTCGTGAGCTCGCACCCCATGATGCGGGTTCCCGATGAACTGGACGCCGGCGAGGCGGTGGTTGTTGCCCTGAACTACCTCGTGGCCCACCAGGCACTCTCCCGCGTGGCCCGGATCCGGCGCGGCCAGGCCATCCTTATCCTCGGCGCGGCCGGCGGGATCGGTACGGCGCTCGTCCAGCTGGGGCAGTTGCTGGAGCTCAGGATGTACGGGGTGGATCTCCCCGCCAAACACCCCTGGCTCGTTGAGCACGGGGTGGTGCCCCTGGACGCGAAGCGTGAGGACGTGGCCAGTGCCCTGCAAAGGCTGGAACCTTCCGGCGTCGACGCGGTCCTCGACGGGGCCGGCGGGGACTGGGCGGACACCGGCCTGGCCGTGCTGCGGCCCGGCGGGGTGCTGGTGGAGTATGCCAATCCCGGGAGCCCCAGGGCAACCCTGCGCCTCCTGGCCCGGGCCGCCCGGCAGAACCTGGTCCCGAAAGGCAAGCGGATCCGGCTCTACGGGACAACATCCTGGCGGCTGGACCGGAAGCCGCTGATGGACGCCTGGGCAACGCTGTATGGACTCCTGGAAGCCCGGCGCATACGCCCGGTCATCGCGGACCGGTTTCCTTTGGCTGGGGCAGGGCAGGCGCACGCGCGGCTGGAGCGCGGGGACGTGGTGGGGAACCTTGTCCTCATGGTGCCCGGAGAAGCGCCGGCGGCCGAAGCCGCCGGCGCCACCTGAGCGGCTACCCCTTCGGCCGCAGGTCGTAGATCCTCCGGAGCTTGCCGTTGGACCGCTCAAGCGAGCCCGGCTCCACCACGTCAACCGTGCAGGAAGAACCCACGTGGATCTTGATCTGTTCCTTCAAGGTGCGTGCCGCCGTCGTGCTCTGCTCAATGGTGACCGAATCCCGGCGCTCGATCTTGACCGTCATCTGGTCCATCCGCTGGCCCTCGGGACGCGTGAGCTCCAGCTGGAAGTGCGGGCTCAGCTCGGGGATCCGCAGGGCGATTTCCTCGATCTGCGACGGGAACACGTTCACGCCGCGGAGGATGATCATGTCGTCGCTGCGGCCGGTGATGCGTCCCATCCGGCGGTGCGCGGGGCGGGCCGTGCCGGGGAGCAGGCGGGTGAGGTCCTTGGTGCGGTACCGGATGATGGGCAGCGCTTCCTTGGTCAGCGAGGTGAACACCAGTTCGCCGTGCTCACCGTCGCCCAGCACGTTCTCCTTGCCCACCACGGGGTTGAAGGCGTCGATGATTTCAGGGCGGAAGTGGTCCTCCCAGATGTGGCTGCCGTCCTGGGTCTCCACTGCCTCGCCCGCCACGCCCGGGCCCATCACCTCGGACAGGCCGTAGATGTCGCAAGCCTTGAGGTTCATGGTGACCTCGAGCTCGTGCCGCATTTCCTCCGTCCACGGCTCGGCGCCCAGCACCGCGTACTTCAGGGAAGTGGACGCGGGGTCGATGCCCATGTGGGCCATGGCGTCGGCGATGGTGAGCAGGTACGTGGGGGTGGCCAGGATGGCGTCCGGCTTGAAGTCCTGGATCAGCTGGATCTGGCGTTCGGTCTGGCCGCCGGAGATGGGGATGACGGTGCAGCCCAGGGCTTCGGCGCCGGCATGGGCGCCCAGGCCGCCGGTGAACAGGCCGTACCCGTAGGCGTTGTGGACCTTCATGCCGGGGCGGATGCCGGAGGCACGGAAGCTGCGGGCCACCAGCTTGGCCCAGTCGGCCAGGTCCTGCTTGGTGTAGCCGACGACGGTGGGCCGGCCCGTGGTGCCCGAGCTGGCGTGCACGCGGGCCACTTCGTGCTGCGGCACGGCAAACATGCCGAACGGGTACTCTTCGCGCAGGTCGTCCTTGGTGGTGAACGGGAAGTTGCCCAGGTCGCTCAGTTCACGCAGGTCGTTGGGGTGGATGCCGGCGTCGTCGAACTTCCGCTTGTACAGGGGCACCCGCTCGTAGGCGTAGGCGACGGTGTGCTGCAGCCTGCTGAGCTGGAGGGCCTCGAGCTCGTCGCGGGAGATGGTCTCCTCGCGGTCCAGTCCGGCGCCGGCTGCTGTGGCGGCTGCAGTGGTGGCTGCGGGGGATTCGGGGGCATGCAGGGTCATGGTTTCCTACTTCTTGGGGATGGTGCGGCTGCGTCCGCGGAACTCGGCAATGAGTTCGCCGGGCTGGTTCGGGGTGGGCTGGCCTGGCTCGGCGGACGTCTGTGGCTCCGCGTCAGTGGCGAAAATCTGGATGTCGTACAGGCCGCTGCGTCCGGCGCTGGAGCGGCGGTCCGCGACGGCGGTGAGCACCTGGCCGCGGAAGGCGGGCTTCAGGAAGTTGATGTCGACGCCGGAGGCCACGGTGATGCTGTTTTCCTCGCCGGGGGCGGGCACGGCCGGGTTGCACGCGAGCGCGAAGGCGGTGTCCCCGAAGGCGAAGATCATTCCGCCGTGGGCCATGCCGAAGCCGTTGAGCATTTCCTGCCGGAGGGTCATCCGGATGGTGGCGTGCCCGTCGCTGATGGCGAGGACCTGGATGCCCATCCACTCGGAGGCGTAGTCGTTCTCCAGGATCTGGTGCGTGGGCCCGGAAAGGGTGGTCTCAGCCATGCGTCATTGCCTCCAGCTTTATTTACCGAATGTTCATTAGGTAATCCCATGGAGGGGTCCCGTGTCAAGGGGATGCGTGCGTTCCTGCCCGGTTACTTCGGCCGTCCCACGCACCAAGGCGGGGGCACGCCGTCGTACGCGGCGCGCCGCACGGTGACCGGAAAAGCAACCGGGCTGGAACGTACGACGGCGGCGCGCACCTTTGCCATTTGGGGCGCCCGAGGTGCAAGGATGGAGGGACCGGCACCAGCACAGCAAAGGGCGGACCATGGGCATAGGCATTTACGTCAGCGCAACCACCCCGGGCTCGGGCAAGTCACTTGTTGCCCTGGGCCTGGCGGACACCCTGCACCGGCACGCGGACAGGATCGGCTTCTTCAAGCCGGTGGTCCACGGCCCGGATGCGGCGGCCGATCCCATGGTGGCGCTGATGAAATCCCGCTTCGCGCTGGAGGATGAGCGGTGCCGCGGGGGCCTGACCTACACCGAAGTCCGTGACCTGCTGGCGGAAGGAAACCGCGCCGAGATCGATGCCCGCTGCGTGGAGATCTTCGCCGAGATCTCGCGGCACTGCGACGTGGTGATCGTGGAGGGGACCGACCTGGTGGGCCAGGACTCCGCCGTCGAATTCGACCTCAACGCCCGCCTGGCAAACAACCTGGCCACCCCCGTGGTGGCTGTGGTGGGCGCGAAGGGGCGGACCGTGGCGGAGGCTGTGGCCGCCGTCGAGGTTGCCCGGAAGGAACTTGCCGCAGAACGGTGCTCGTTGCTGGCCATCCTGGTGAACCGTGCGGACCCGGAGGACGTGGAAGCGATCGGGGCCGCTGTGAAGCCCGGCGCGTCCAAGCGCCCCGTCTATGTCCTGCCGGAACTGGAGGAGATCGCCCGGCCCACCACCGGCGAGGTGGCCACGGCGCTGGGGGTCCGGCAGATTGCCGGCCGTCCGGACATGGAGCGCGACGTGAAGGACATCAAGGTGGCGGCCATGAACGTCGGCAACTTCCTGAACGTGCTGGACGAGGGCGCGCTGGTGATCGTTCCCGGGGACCGGGCCGACGTGATGGTGGCGTGCCTGGCGTCGTCCTTTTCGCCCGAGTTCCCGGTGGCGTCGGCGCTGATCCTCACCGGTGGGCTTGCGCCGGACGCCAACATCTACCCGCTCCTGGCGCAGGCACCGTTCCCCGTGTTCGCCGCCAAGGAGGACACCTACACCACCGCGCGCCGGGTCTCGGAAGTCCGCAGCGAGATCTGGTCCGGGCACCGCCGCAAGGTGGCCTCCGCTTTGGGGCTGTGGTCCCGCCGGGTGGATGAAGCCGAACTCGTGGAGCGCCTGCACCTGCCGCGGGCCGAGCGGATGACGCCGCTGCGCTTCCTGCACGACCTCATCGAACGAGCCCGCTCGCAGCGGCGGCACGTGGTCCTGCCGGAGGGGACGGACGTGCGGATCCTGCGCGCGGCGGAGATCCTGCACCGGCGCGACGTCTGTGACCTCACCGTGCTGGGACCGGAGCCTGACGTCCGCGAGCTGGCCGCAGCGAACGGCATCGACCTCACCGGCATCAACATCGTTGACCCCGCCACCTCCGATCTCCGGCAGAAGTTTGCCGAGAAGTACGCGGAGCTGCGGGCGCACAAGGGCGTGGACCTGGCCAAGGCACTCGAGATCATGCAGGACGTCAGCTACTTCGGCACCATGATGGTCCAGCTGGGCGTGGTGGACGGGATGGTTTCCGGCGCCGCCCACACCACGGCCCACACCATCCGGCCGGCCCTGGAGTTCGTGAAGACCCGCCCGGGCGTGAAGATCGTGTCCTCGGTGTTCCTGATGCTCATGCCGGACCGGGTGCTGGTGTACGGCGACTGCGCGGTGAACCCGGACCCCAACGTGGAGCAACTGGCGGACATTGCGCTGGCTTCGGCGGAGACCGCCGCGCAGTTCGGGGTGGAGCCGAGGGTGGCCATGCTGTCCTACTCCACCGGCGGCTCGGGCTCCGGCGAGGCGGTGGACGAGGTGCGGCAGGCCACCGAGCTGGTCCGTGAGCGCCGGCCGGACCTCGCCGTCGAAGGCCCAATCCAGTACGACGCCGCCGTGGACGCCTCCATCGCCGAGTCCAAGATGCCGGGCTCGTCCGTTGCAGGCCAGGCCACCGTGTTCATCTTCCCGGACTTGAATACCGGCAACAACACGTACAAGGCGGTGCAGCAGAGCTCTGGGGCGGTGGCTGTGGGGCCTGTCCTGCAGGGGCTGCGGAAGCCCGTCAACGACCTCTCCCGCGGCTGCACGGTGGAGGACATCGTGAACACGGTGGCCATTACCGCCATCCAGGCGCAGGCGCCGGCCTCCTAGATTAAGGTTCGACGGCGGCACCCGCCAGGGGTGCCGCCGTCGCGTGGCAGGAAGGGGCACCCGTGAAACGTGCCACGATGGCGACCAAGCTCTACCTTCCAGCGCCGCGGCGGGGATTTGTGGCCCGGCCGCGGCTCAGGGACCTCCTTGACCGCGGGGCCGAGCCCGGCCTGACCCTGGTGGCTGCCCCGGCGGGATTCGGGAAGACCGCGCTGCTGGCTGACTGGTTCAGTGAAGGCTCGGGCAAGGGCCGGTGTGCCGCCTGGCTGTCCCTGGATCCCACGGACAGCGAGCCCGGCGCCTTCTGGGCTTATGTCATCGCGTCGCTCCGAACCGCTGCTCCAGGCGTCGGGTCCGCGGCGCTGGAGCTCCTGGGGTCCTCGCCATCGGCGACCGAGCTGATGCTCACTTCCTTGGTGAATGATCTCGTTGCAGTGCCTCATGACGTGTGGCTGGTGCTGGACGATTACCACTCGGTGGACAGCGGCGCCGTGAGCACCGGAGTGGCTTACTTCCTGGAGCACCTTCCGCCGCAGGTCCATGTTGTGCTGAGCACTCGGGCCGATCCGGACCTGCCCCTGTCCCGCTGGCGGGCCCGGGGGAGACTGGCGGAGATCCGTGCCGCTGATCTCCGGTTCACCCCTGACGAGGCCGCGGCCTATCTGAGCGCGGCAGGCCTGGAACTGACTGACGCGGACGTGGCTACACTGGAGCAGCGGACTGAGGGGTGGATTGCGGCGCTCCAGCTCGCCGTCCTCTCGCTCCGGGGCCGCCCGGACCCAGCCGGGTTCATCGAAAGCTTCGCCGGTAATGACCGGTACATCGTGGACTACCTGGTGGACGAAGTCCTGGAGCATCAGCCAGCCGCCATCCGCCAGTTCCTGCTACACACCGCCATCCTGAGCGCGCTCAACGGGCCCCTCTGCGATGCGGTCACCGCCGGCGGCGACGGGATAAACATGCTTGTGGCACTGGAGCGCGCCAATCTTTTTGTCATCCCGCTGGACGATCAACGCGAGTGGTACCGGTACCACCACCTGTTCGCCGATGTCCTGCGGGGGCGCTTGCTCAGCGAGGAGCCGGGGCAGATTCCGCAGCTGCATCAGCGTGCCAGCCGCTGGTATGAGTCCCAGGGGCTCTTGGAGGACGCCGTGCGGCATGCCATGGAAGGCCGGGACTTTGACCGCGCGGCGCACCTGGTTGAGTCTGCCGTGCCCATGCTCCGGCGCAGCCGCCAGGACGCGTTGCTGTTCAGCTGGCTGAAGATGCTCCCGGACGCTGCCATTCGGCGCAGCCCGTTACTCAGTGTCTTTTATGGGGGGATGCTGATGGTTTCCGGAGACTTCCCGGGAGTGGAAGCGCGGCTTGCCGACGCCGAACGCGCCCTGGCGGACACGGGGCGGGCACCCGCGGAAGCGCCAGCTGGGGCCATGCTGCAGCCCGGTGACCAAGAGTGGCGGATGCTGGGTGCCACCATCGCGATCTACCGCGCCTCTTTGGCGCAGGCAAGGGGCGATGCCGCCGAAACGTCGGCGCATGCGCGGAACGCCCTCGATCTTGCGGGCCCGGACCACCACCTGGTGCGGGGTGCTGCGGGCGGTTTCCTGGGGCTCGCCGCATGGGCGGACGGTGACGTGCACGAAGCGCTCCGCACTTTCACTGAGGCTGTGGCGAGCCTGCACGCTGCCGGAAACCTGCTGGACGAGCTCAGCAGCACGGTGATCCTCGCAGACATGTGGCTCTCAGCAGGCCGGCCCGGCCAGGCGCGCCGGATCTACCACAACGCGCTCCGGCAGGCCGAGTCCCTGGGCGACTCCATGGTGCGGGCGAGCTCAGAGCTGCATGTGGGGCTGAGCGAGGTCTGCCGGCAGTCGGGGGACCTCAACGGGGCCCGGCTGCATCTTGAGGCGGCGGAACCGTTCGCGGAGCGGGAACCCATGACCGAAAGCCTTTACCGGTGGTACCTGGCCAAAGGACTCGTGGCACAGGACGAAGGCAGTCCAGAGGCAGCCCTCAGCTACCTGGACCACGCGGAGCAGCTTTTCCGGCCCGGGTTCTTCCCCGATGTGCGCCCCATTCCGGCGGTCAAGGCCAGGATCCGGGTACGGCGGGGCGACCTCGCCGAGGCCGCTGGCTGGGCACGGGCCCAAGGGATCTCCGTGACCGATGAAGCTCGCTACCTGGACGAGTACAGCCACCTCACCTTTGCCCGGTTGCTTATTGCCCAGCAGCGCGCCCAGCCGGATTCCAGCACGGCCGAAGGAGTAGTTGGCCTGCTGGACCGGCTGCTTGCCGCCGCGGCGGCGGCCGGACGGGCCGGCAGCGTGCTGGAAATCCGGATGCTGCAGGCTCTCGCGCAGGATGCTTTGGGTTCGCACCTCCTGGCGCGGGAGATGCTCGGCACCGTGTTGGCGGGATTGTCCGAACCGGACGAGTACGTGCGGTTGTTCCTGGACGAAGGCCCGCCCATGCTAGAGCTGCTGCGTGCGGCAACGCACGACGGCGGTGCTGCCGCCGCGCACCGGCTGCTTGCCCTGGAGGCGTCTATGGAGCCGCCGCCTGCCGCCCACGGTGGCCAGCCGCCGTCAGGCGTTGAACCGCTCAGTGCGCGCGAGTTGCAGGTCCTCAGGCACCTCGACAGTGAGCTGAGCGGGCCGGAGATCGCCCGCGCGCTGTTCATCTCGCACAACACGCTGCGTACGCATACCAGGCACGTCTTCACCAAGCTTGGGGTCACCAGCCGCCGCGCCGCAGTCCGCACGGCCCACGACCTCGGCCTGCTGTAGTCGGCTGGCAGTGGTTCTCGGCCCACAGCTGATCCGTCCGGAACTGCCGCGCATTTTTCACCCTGGCAGTCACATCACCGGGTGAGGCGGCGTCACCCTGCCGGCCCCTACCTTTGAGTTGCCGGCAGGGCGTCGACCAAATATGCCAAGGAGCCAAACATGTCCATCAGCACCACCAAACTCATGAGCTGGGCAGGGCTGAGCGCAGTTGCAGCAGGCCTGTTGTTCATCGGTGTCCAGATCAACCACCCGCACCTGGATGCGTCCTTCGCCACCACTACTGAGTACATGGTCCGCCAAACCTTGAAGGTGCTCATGGCGGGACTGTCGCTGGCGGCCATCACCGGGATGTACCTCCGGCAGGTGGCCGAGGCCCGCCTGCCGGGGCTGGTGGGCTACCTTGTGTTCGCCGCCGGCTACCTCATTATGATCAGCATCGAAGTCATCGGCGCCGTTGTCCTGCCCACTCTCGCCCGCAGTACGCCCGGGTACGTCAACGACGTTTTCGCCACCGTCACGGGGGACGCTGTCTCCGGCGACATCGGCCTGATGCAGGGCCTGAACCTGGCCGCCGCGGCCAGCTTCCTGGGCGGCGGCCTCCTCTTCGGCATTGCGCTCTTCCGCGCAAGGGTACTTGCCCGCTGGGCCGCTGCGCTGCTCGCCTCCGGGTCCGTGGCCACCCTCGCCCTGCCCCTGCTGCCGCAGGTCAATGACAGGCTGTTCGCCGTTCCCATCGGCGTAGCCCTGATTGGTTTGGGGTACTCCCTGTGGAGCGGGCTCCGCACCCCGGCCGCCGGGACCACTCCGGGTACCGTCGGCACGCCGCTCCATCCGGAAGGTGCCAGGTGACCACCCGGACAGCTGCGCGGTCCCGGCCCACCGGCTGGCTACCGTTCGCGCTGCTCGCCCTCGTACTGTTCCCAGCCATCGCCGGAACCCTGCGGCTCGTGGAACTGGCGGGCGGACCACACCTCTTGCCGGAAAACCCGCGCATGACAGCCTCACCCGTCCCCGTTGTGGTGCACATAATCTGCGCCGTGGCATACGCGCTTCTCGGGGCATTCCAGTTCGCTCCGGGGATCCGGCATCGCCATCCGGGCTGGCACCGCATAGCTGGCCGGGGCGCGGTAGGCCTCGGGCTGGCAGTGGCGGCCTCTGGGTTGTGGATGACGCTGTTCTTCGCCCGCCAGCCGGGTACGGGGGAGTTGGCGTTCGTTTTCCGGATCGCGTTCGGGTTCAGCATGGCCGCCTTTATCCTCGTGGGGCTCTCAGCGGTCCGCCGAGGTGACGTCAGCCGGCACCGGGCCTGGATGGCCCGGGCCTATGCCCTGGCCCTCGGCGCCGGCACGCAGGTGTTCACCCAGGGCTTCGGGGAGGCCCTGTTCGGGGTCACCGAGCTCACCAACGACCTGGCCCTGGGTGCAGGCTGGGTGATCAACCTCGCAGTGGCCGAGCACTTTATCCACCGCGGCGGCCACCACGGCGGTGACCGCACCGGCGGCAAGGCCAACGCGCTGGCGGACAAAGTGGGGACATCATGAGTGCGCTGCCAAAACACCAAGTGCCCACCAGATACGAGATCCGTATCGGCGGGCACCTGGACGAGCGCTGGTCGGCCTGGTTCGATCCCTTCACACTGTCGCGCGAAAGGGACGGCACCACAAAGCTGAGCGGTTCCGTCACAGACCAGGCAGCGCTCCACGGGGTCCTTACAAGGGTCCGGAACCTCGGGATCGTCCTGATCTCCGTAGCGGCAGTGGATCCGGTGGACGAGGGCCAGCAGCGGTAAGTGCCAGGGCCGCCGTCGCCGTTTGCATGGGTCAGCTGTTGTCCGGCTTGGCCAGGCTTTCCTGGTCTTCCTGCTTGGCGGGTTCGTCCGAAAGGCCCTGCGGGGTGAGGTCAAGGTCCTCGGTGTTCTCCGGGGCTTCAGGGGCTTCGCCGGTTTCGGCGGCCTTGAGGTTGCCGGTGTCGTCCAGGGCCGGGTTGGCGCCCTCGACGCCGGTGGGGTCCTTGGTCCCGGAGCCGGTCCCGGTGTCCGAATCCGCCTGGGCATTCAGGGGAGCGGTGCTGCTGGATCCCGTGTTGGTGGGATCATTCTCGTCGATCGACGTTGGTTCGTTCGTCATGGCAGTGTCCTCTCGCGCGTGGTCCAGCCTGTCCGCCCCGACTCTAGGCGCAGCCGGGCCCCCACCGCAAGGAAACGGCAGCCGTGCCCACCTATAGTGGGGTTTGAACCGCAGAAGCAAGCCTCAGGAGGCCCCTCATGCTCGTGCTCGTCATCAACTCCGGCTCGTCCTCGCTCAAATACCAGGTGCGCGACGTCGCCGCCGGGAGCGTCCTGGCCGAGGGGCTGATCGAGAAAATCGGCATGGGCAACGGCGGTGACGGGGACGGCGAGATCGAGGGCCCGCGGGACCACGCCGAGGCGCTGGAACAGGTGGACGCCGCCATCCACCAGGAACTGGGGGACCTCGAACTGGGCGCCGTGGGCCACCGGGTGGTGCACGGCGGCGAGCGTTTCGCCGAGCCGGTGCTGATCGACAACGAGATCACCCGGGCCATCGAGCGGCTGAATCCGTTGGCGCCGCTGCACAACCCCGCCAACGTGCTGGGGATCCGGGCCATCACCAAAAAGTGGCCGGACATGCCGCAGGTTGCCGTGTTCGACACCGCCTTCCACCGCACCCTGCCCGAGCACGCCTGGCGCTACGCCGTGCCGGATGAGCTCTACACCAACCACGGCATCCGCCGCTATGGCTTCCACGGCACCTCCCACGAGTACGTTGCGCGACGGGCGGCAGCGCTGCTGGACATTCCCGTGGAAGAGTTCGACGGCGTCATCGCCCACCTGGGCAACGGCGCCTCCGTCACAGCCATCCGGGGCGGCCAGTCGGTGGACACCTCCATGGGTTTCACACCGCTCGAAGGCCTGGTGATGGGCACCCGTTCGGGGGACCTGGACCCGTCCATCCTGGTGTTCCTTGGCCGGGCAGGCTGGACGCCGGAGGACATCGACACCATGCTCAACCGCGAATCGGGGCTGAAGGGACTGGCCGGGAACAACGACATGCGCTCGGTAGTGGAGGCCTCCGAAGCAGGCGATGCCAAGGCCGCGACGGCGCTCGCCGTCACGTCCTACCGGCTGGCCAAGTACATCGGCGGGTACCACGTGGCGGTGGGCGGGGCCAGGGCACTGGTCTTCACGGCCGGCATCGGCGAGAACTCCCACCAGTTCCGTGCCCTGGTGGCGGACAGGCTGGGCGCGCTCGGCATCGAGCTCGACGCCGGCCTGAACACTGAGCGGTCCAAGGAGCCGCGGGTCATTTCCACCCCACAGTCCGCCATTCCCGTCCTGGTGGTGCCCACGGACGAGGAACGCGCCATCGCCGAGGCGACAGCCGCCGTCGTCAGCGGTTAAACCCAGCCCCGCCCCGGACGCTCTCTCACTCGATGCGGGTTTTCCCGGGACGCTCTCTCACTCGATGCGGGTTTTCCCCGGACGCTCTCTCACTCGATGCGGGTTTTCCCCGGACGCTCTCTCAGGTCAGGCGCGGCCCTTGAGGATCATGTTCCAGTACACCTGCGGAAAAACGTCCCGGTCCACCACCCAGGACAGCCTGCTTTCGTTCCAGGTGGGCACCCGGGGGATGGTGGGCATGGGCCGGTAGCGGTCGTCGAACTCGGCAAACACCACGGTGTCGCGTGACACCGTGAAAGGGCACACCGAGTAGCCGTTGTACTTCGCCCGCAGGGGTTTGCCTTTCCGCGCGGCCACCAGGTTCCTGGCCAGGACCTTGGTCTGCTTCCGCAGGGCGCCCCCGGATTTGGAATTGGTGGTTCCAGCCGCGTCCCCCAGCGACCAGACGTTCTGGAACCGGATGTGCCGGAGCGTCTGGCGGTCAACCTCCACGAAACCTCCGGCGTCTCCCGCTGCCGGCAGGTCCGTTGCCTTGAGCCAGTCCGGGGCCGACTGCGGCGGAACGGCGTTGAGGACGTCGTAGTGCAGGTTCTCCTCGGCGCCGGTTTCAAGGTTCCGGATGGTGGCTGCCTGGCCCGCCGCGTCCACGGCCACCAGTTCGCTGTTGGTCCGCAGCTCGATGCCGTACTCCGCGATCTTCCGGTCCAGTTCCCTGTCCACCTCCGGCACCCCGAACACGGTGGGGTAGGGCTGGACCATCACCACGCGGATCCGGTCCAGGATGCCTTGTTCCCGCCAGTAGTCGCAGGCCAGGTACATGGGCTTCTGGCTTGCGCCGCCGCACTTGATGGGGCCGGCGGGCATGGTGAAGACGGCCGTGCCGGACGTCAAAGCGCTCAGCAGGGTCCAGGCCTTGGACGCCAGTTCGAACTCGTAGTGCGACGTGCCGTGGGGCGAGTGCACCGCCTCCGCCATCCCCGGCACGGCGTCCCAGTCGTACTGCAGCCCGGGGCACACCACCAGCTGGCCGTAGGACACGCTGGAACCGGACGCCAGGGTGACGGTGTTCGTATCCGTGTCCACACCCGTGGCCGCGTCCCGGATCCACGTCACGCCCTGGGGCATCACCGATTCCTGCGCGCGGACTGCTTCGGCGGCCGGGGCCCGGCCGCCCGCGATGTGGGAGAACAGCGGCTGGTAGAAATGGTGGTCCTTGGGCTCGACGACGGCCACGTCCTTCACCCCGTAGCGCTCCAGGCGGGCGGCCAGGGACACGCCGGCGTTGCCGCCGCCGATGATGACCACCTCGTGCTGCACGGCCACCGTGCTACTTCTTCCCGGTTTTGGCAGTTTCGGTGAGGGCGGACGCCTTGTGCGCTGCCCGGGCTCCGGTCTTGGCCTGCGGGGTGTTCCATTCCACGGACGTTCCCTTGCTCAATGACATCAGTTCTCCTGGCTGGGGTTAGCGGTGGGGAGCGGTTCGGCAGCGGGGGCCGTGCCCCCAGTATCCGCCGTTGGGACCGGCGTCTCAACGGGCGCGTACGACGCCGGCGCCTCGCCTGGGGCAGGCTGCGTCGCCGGAGCAGTGGCGGGCGCCGTTCCTGCCGGAGCGGTTGCGCCGGTGCCGGGCGCGGACGGGGCCGGCGTCGGGCTTCCGGTTGGTCCCGGTTCCCCCGAAGGGGCGGGAGTGCTTGCCGGAGCGGAACCCTTGGTGGCGCTCGGGTCCGCCTGGATGATGGCCGTGATCTGTTCCTTGTAGGAGGACAGCGTGGCCTGGATTTCGGAGAGCGGCACATTCCGGATGTTCCGGCCGTACTCGGCAATCTCGGCCCACAGGGCCTGCAGTGCCGCCATGCCGTTCTCCGTCAGCGGCCCGTCCAGGGTCAGGACCAGCTGGCTGGCGAGGGCGTACGTGAGGCACTCGAGGCAGTTGTAGTTCGCCGCAGCCGACAGGTTCTCCGGGACCACAACGTCCGCCTGCCCCAGGATGAGGACAACCTGGAAACCCACCGCAATGGCAGCGCAGCCGCTGCAGCTGGCAAAGGCATACGCCTCGTTCCGGGTATCAACCGGCTCCCCGTCCTCAGCCCACACCAGGGCGAACGCCACGCTGTAGGTGACGGAGCCGTCGGTGGTGTTCACGGCCAGCGCCTGGTTGCCGCCCTCTTCGGGAGCGTTCGGCCTGTCGAACGGGAACACCCAGGAGGGCGCTGCTGGACCTGTGGATCCAGCCGGGGCAGCCCCCGCCGGGCTGTCCACCGGCACCAGCACCATGCTCAGCTGCGGGTCCTCCCGGGTGGGCGTTGCCGCGCCTTCGGGCCACAAAGCCACGGTCCGTCCGCTGCCGCCTTCCCGCAGCGTTGCGGCGGAAGCGGAAGCGGGCAGGATCGAGGCCGTCGCATCGGCCAGCGTTCCGCGTTCGTACGGCTGGACCGGACGGTACGTGCCGCCGTCGGGCCACCACGCCCAGGCCAGCCCGGCCAGCAGTGCCGCCACCACGCCCATGGCGGCAGTGCGCCGAAGTGCCCGGCCGCGGGTCTTCCGCCACAGGCCGGTGACCAGCTGCCGCAGCAACCGCACCAGGATGTAGAGCATGCCCACCATGGGAAGGGCCACGGCCGCGATGGCCAGGACGCGCACCGCGGCGCCGGCCAGGTCGCCGTCGGCAAGGCTCCCGGCGAGCAGTTCCTGCTGCCGTGCGGCGCTGCTCCAGGCGGTGGCCAGAAGCCGGGGTAGGGCGAGCACCATCATTGCAAGGCTGAACAGCAGCAGCGGCACGGTGATCAGCACCCACAGGGTCACCACGGCGCGTGCCCACGGTTTGAGGACCCGGTTCTCCGGCCGTCCCCACCGCCACGGAAGCAGGCCAAGCAGGACCGGCTTGATGCGCTGGAACAGATCAGGGACTCCGGTGGCGTCGGCGAGTAGGTGGTAGCCGTCAAACCTCACCAAAGGGAGCAGCTGCCGGACCATCTGGAGGATCTGCGTGACCACCACCAGCAGGAGGGCGTCGAAGCCTGTGGCCCACCACAGCCCCATGATGGCCACGGCAACAATGGCGTTGAAGTACAGGCCACCAAGGTCCGTGCGGATCCGGCCGCCGCGGCCCAGCCGGTAGGAATCCGTGACGTCCGTGAAGAATGCCGGCCAGATCAGGTACAACCCTGCGCCCATGGCCCCGGGCGTTGCCCCGCCCCTGCGGGCCGCGGCGGCGTGACCGAACTCGTGGAACCCTGCCGAAAGGATGGTGACGGCGAAAATCAGCAGGAGCAGGACGGGCTTCTCGAACGCCTCGTGGGTGGCCGAGGCCAGGCCCTTGACCATCAGCACCCACCAGCAGGCTGCCAGGAACCCCAGGGTCACCAAAACCACAATGAGCGGGTTGAACAGAACCGCAAAAGGTGCCGTGATCCTACGGGTGCGTTCCGGATCGGTCACGGTGTAGCGGAAGCGCATGCCCAGCAGCGGGTCGGCCTTCCGGACCTCCGGCTGGGACCCGTCCGCAAGCCGCAGCAGGCCCAGCGGCAGCAGCTGCGAGTCCATCAAGCTGCGGACGTTTTCCGCGCTGACCAGCCTTCCCGACGCCTCGCTGGCATGCCGGGCCACCTCCTCCACGGTCCGGGTACCGTCCACTGCCTCCAGCACCGCGAACAGCAGCGGCGTCAGCTGGAGGGCCTGCCCGTCAGCGCGGCGGACCAGCGCCGGCGGTTCCCGGTAGCCGGAGCCCTCGGCGGGGCCGATGAGCTGCACGCCGTCAGCCCGGGCGGGAGCATGCAGCAGGCGGTGGGCAAGGGGCGCAGCGGACGACGGCGGGCCCGCCTGGGTGCGTGGCCCGCCGCTGGTGTGGGTCATGGGTGTTACTGCCGGAGGTCGGACTGCTGGTCGGCAGTGGCGTTGGCTTCGCCCTCGATGTTCTGGCTGATGATGGCATCCTGTTCCGCCACGGCGTAGGCCTGGCTGTCGATGGAGCCGATGTTCGCCGCAACCGCGGCGTCGATCGGGGCAGCCACGTTGGCGTTGGCGGCCACGGCACCGTTGATCGGGGCTGCGATGTCCGCGTCGGCGGCAAGGTCCACATTGACGTTGAGCAGGTCGCCGTCGAGTGCGGCAGCCGGATCCACGGGCAAAGAACCGACGTCGGGCAGAGCGCCGCCCGCGTCGGTGGTCCCGGCGCCCGCGGCGCCGTCCTCCGTGCCGGCGTCCGTGGTGCCGCCGTCCACAGTGTCGTTCGACTGGTCGATGGTGCTGTCCTGGGCGGATGCCGCATTGGCGTCGGCAACAATGCCTTGCTCGATCATGACCCCCTGGTCCGCCAGAGCCTGGGCTTCGGAGCCGTAGGAGAGGATGTTGGCCGAAGCGGCGGCGTCGATGGGCGCGGCCACGTTGGCGTTGGCAGCCACGGCCAGGTCGATGGGTGCCGCCGCATCGATGCCAAGGTCCAGATCCGCGTTCAGGTCAAGGACAGAGGCAACTTCCTTGTCCGGCAATGCCGTTGCCTGTTCCGCCATCAGTTCGTCGTCGGTCAGGGGACGCATTTCCTGTTCCATGCAAACCTCCACGTGCAGCGCTGGTTCGCCTGCCCCCAGCGGGCAGCCAGCGCGAGACAATAGTAAGCATGATTAGTGTTATTGGGTATATCGGTGTCCGCCGAGGTCAACGCCCTGGATGGGGCCACCTTTAGGGGCGGGGGCGACGAAGGTGACGGACGACGACGGGGGAGGGCCGCCGTCGTCCGCTCACTTCCGTGCGAGCAGGCGGTGCGTGGTCCCGGCAACCCTGTTGCACAAAGCCCAGTAGGCCACCCCGGCCGCCAACGAGGCGGCCAGTGCCAGCGGAAGGCCCAGGCCGGCCAGTGGCGGGTAGACCAGCCAGTGGACAAGGTAGATGTGCATGGAGGCGCTGGCCAGCAGGACCGTCACCCGGCCCAGGACCCGCGGCATGGGGAGGGTGGGCAGCCACGCAAGCAGCAGGACCCCGGCAACCACCGTGGCATCGCGGTTGGCGTCCTCGAAGAACCCCGGAACGGTGAGGACGGCCAGGACGGAAACGATGCAGCGCTGCGCGAGGTTGCGGGACCGCGCCACCGCCCATCCGAGCGCGAAGAGCCACAGGGCAGGGACGGTGTATGGCACGCCGGGTTCCACGATTTCGTAGCGGGTCAGGAGCCCGCCGCCGAACAGGATGAGCGGAAAAACGAACGGGAACCTGCGTTCCGCGCGGTGCAGCCACGGGATGGAGAGCAGGGCGGTCATGGCCAGCAGGATGTAGACGATCACCTCGATGAACCAGAAATGCCACTGCGTGGTGATCTGTTCGTCCCCGAGCATGGAGTTCAGGAGCACTATGTTCACCAGGCCGTAGCGGTCAGTCACCAGGTAGGCGAAGGCGATGAACAGCATGCTGGGCACGGCGATCCGGGCCACGCTGGTGAGCTGCCGGCGCAGGCGGGGAAGCCTGTCGCCGGAGAGCTGGAAGCGGGCGAAGTTGAACCCGGCGGCGGCGATGAGGACGTGGGCCATGCCCTGCCAGTTGAGCAGGCCGATGTGCGTGCCGGCGATCAGCATGATTCCCGCGGCCCGGAGGACCAGGCTGGTGTCCGTGGGAGCGAAGAGCCGTGCGAGCCGGGTCCGGGCGGGACTCCCTGCCCGGCGCCGCTCCAGGTCCCGGATCGGCGTGACATGCCAGTCCGGGGGCAGGTGGCCCAGGGCCTGCTCGAGCCGGACCGAGGCCGCTACGAAGGACAGCGAGTCGCCGCCGAGCGAGACGAACGTGTCCGTGTCCGCGATGTCCGTCTGCTCCAGGGTGTCCTCGTAGATGCGCCTGACGGTGTCCGGACCCGCGGGCTTGCCGCGCTCCTGCTGCGGGCGCTTGTCCGGGGCGGGGTGGGTTTCGTTGTGCGGGGTTTCGTTCTGGGCGGGGGCGTTTGTGGGGGCGTTTGCGGAGAGCGCCGCTACGGCGGGGTAGTCCACCTTGCCGGTGGCCAGGCGGGGAAGTTCCGCCACGGCATGGATGTCGACGGCGGCGCGGGGCAGGCCGAGGCCCTGGGCCAGGACTTTGGTGAGCAGCCGGGTGTCCTGGGTTCCTTCGACCGCCACAACGAGCCCCTGGTCTGTTCCGGCGCTCGCCGCGTGCACTCCGAGGTCCGCCAGGAGGCGCTCCACCTGGCCCAGGTCCACGCGCAACCCGACGATCTTGACGAACCGGCTGCGCCGCCCGCGCACTTCGTAGAGGCCGGCGTCGTTCTTCGCCGCGAGGTCGCCGGTGCGGAGCTCGGTGACGGTGCGGCCCTCCGCCAGGTCCTCCGGCGTTTCGGCGTATCCCAGCATGACGTTGGGCCCGGTGTACACCAGCTCGCCGTCCGCCAGGCCGGGCACGGGTTCAATGCGGAAGTCCCCGCCGGGAACGGGCACGCCGATGGCGCCGGGATGGGCCGCGGCGAGGTCCGGTGGCAGGTAGGCCATCCGGGCCGTGGCTTCCGTGGCGCCGTACATGACGAACAGCTCCCAGCCCTGCCGGCGGCCCAGTTCCGCGTAGTGCCGGACAGATTCCGGGGCGAGCCTGCCGCCGGCCTGGGTGACGTAGCGCAGGCTGGGCAGGTCCATGTCCGCGAACCCCACGCGTTCCAGGAGCTCAAAGGTGTAAGGCACGGCGGCGAACGCAGTGGCGCTTTCCCGCCGGAACAGCTCCCAGAAGCACGGATCCACCACTGACAGTCCTGTCAGGACCAGGCCTGCGCCGCGGAGCAGGTGGCTGTTGATGACGGAGAGGCCGTAGCAGTAGGACATCGGCAGCGTGGTGGCGGCCCGGTCCTCGGCCGTGATCCGCAGATACGTTGCGATGGACTCGGCGTTGGCCTGCAGGTTGGCGTGGGACAGCCGGACCAGTTTGGGGGAACCCGTGGAGCCCGAGGTGCTGAGGAGGAGTGCGAGGTCCGGATGCAGGTTGTGCCTGGTCACGGGCCTGCGTTCGTCCAGGACGCACTTGCCGTTGGCGGACCGGACCACCACGTCGGGGTCGTAGGCGGCTACCAGGGATTGGAGGGCCGCGGGCTTGTCCTCCGGGAGGAGGATCAGCGGGTGCCCGGACGCGAGGGCAGCGAGGTACGCCACCAGGGATTCGACGTCGTTGGACGCCGCAAGGGCAATCAGGCGCCGTTCGGTGCCCAGCCTCCGGGCAAAGCTGTCCACGCGGGCGGCCAGTTCCCGGTAGGTCAGCGTCAGCCCGTCGGCGAGGATGGCAGGCCGGTTTCCGTAGCGCGCAAGATCGGCAGCGAAAGAAACCCGCGCGAAATCAAGCTGCGTGGTCATCGGACGATCTTATTAGCGGAGCCTTACCTAACTAAAATCGGCCGTTAAAGGAAAATGAGTGGAGAAATAATAGCCCCCGCACCGGACCCTTGACATGGGTGTGCGGGCGGTCCACTCTGGCGCTGTGCCTGCGTATCCTGCCGGCAGGCCAAGCCGGCATCAGGCGCCCGTCCAAGGAGACTCCAATGCCTGTTGTAGAAGAAAGTGTTGTTATCGCCCGGCCGCCGGAGGAGGTCTTTGACTTCGTGTCGAAGTTCGAGAACATCGCACTCTTTGACTCCTCGGTCACCACCTCGGAGCAGGTCGGGGACGGCCCCCTGGGCGTCGGTACCCGCGGGCGCGGCACCAGCAAAGTCATGGGGCGGCAGTTCGACTGGACCGTCGAGGTCACAGAGTTCGATCCGCCCCGGCGCATGGTGTCCCGTTCCGTCGAGGGGAAGCTGGATTTCACCATCACCTTCACGCTTGAACCGGCCGACGGCGGCACCCGCCTCACGCAGCGGATCGACGCCGCGAGCGGACTCGGGGGCGTCTTCGGCAAGCTGGCCGACCCGCTCGTGGAACGGGCCCAGGGGCGGACCGTGCGCGCCAACCTCGAAACCCTGGCCGAGTGGCTGGCGGAGCATCCCCAGTCCTGAGCTGCCTGGTTTCCTCATCGATTGCTCCGATATTGCCGTTTTCGGGGCTCTAAACGGCAATATCGGAGCAGTCGATGGATTGCGCGCTCTCTTCCTACTTCAGGCCGGCGCCGGGCAGCAGCTCGATGGCACCCAGGGAATCGGCGATGAAGGCGTAGTCCCAGGCCCGTTCGCGCCACTGTACGTAGCGGCCGGAGGCGCCGCCATGGCCGCCGTCCATCTCGATCTTCATGACGATGGGCTCGGTGCCGGTGGTCTTGTTCCGCAGCTCCTGCACCCACTTGGCCGGTTCCACGTAGAGCACCCGGGTGTCGTTGAAGGACGTCACGGCGGCGATCTTGGGATATGCCGCCTCCCTGACGTTCTCGTAGGGGGAGTAGGACTTCATGTAAGCGTAGGCCGCGGGATCGGTGATGGGGTTGCCCCATTCCTCCCACTCCAGGGCGGACAGCGGCAGCTCCGGATCCAGGATGCTGGTCAACGGGTCCACAAACGGCACCTGCGCCACGATCACGGCGTACTTCTCCGGTGCCATGTTTGCCACGGCACCCATGAGCAGCCCGCCGGCCGATCCGCCCAGTGCGGCGATCCGGGCAGGATCCACCCAGCCTGAACCTGCCAGCCAATCGGTGGCGTCCACAAAGTCGGTGAACGTGTTTTTCTTGGTGAGCTTCTTGCCGTTCTCGTACCAGTGCCGGCCCAGCTCCCCGCCGCCGCGGATGTGGGCGATCACGAACACCACGCCGCGGTCCAGCAGGGACAGCCGCGCGATCCCGAAGCCCGGATCCATGCTCATCTCATAGGAGCCGTACCCGTACACCAGGCCGGCCGCCGTCGAATCCTGCTTCACGGCCTTGTGCCGCAGTACGGACAGCGGAATCCTGGTGCCGTCGGCGGCGTCGGCCCATTCCCGGGTGGCGACGTAGTCGCTGCCGTCGTAGCCGCCCAGGACCGGGCTTTCCTTGCGCAGGAGCAGCTCGCCGGCGGGCTGTTCCGGGGTGGGCAGGACGAAGTCGTACACGCGCGACGGCGTGAAGTAGGACGTGTAGCCCAGCCGGATGACCGGGGCCCCGTAGTCGGAGCCGCCCACGCCGGCCGTGTACAGCTCCTCGTCGAAGGCCGGCTCCACGGGTTCTTCCTGGGCAGGCGTTCCCAACCCCGCCAGCCCGATGAACTGCACCCGCTCGATGGTGTCCTTGCGGATGGAAACCACCAGGTGCGTGGAGGTGACGCCCGCGCCATTGATGCGGACGTCGTCGGAATGCCCGACGACGGTGACCCAGTCCTGCTCCGCCAGCGGCCTGGTGAGCCCGGCCGGGTCTGCCAGGGAGACCATGGAGTTGACGGCACTGCGGTTGTGCGTGAGGAGGATGCGCTCCTGTTTTTCACCGTCCGGGCCGGCGAGCAGGAACGGCTCAGCCTCATAGAGCACGCGTTCGTTCCGGGAGATCACGGTGGTGAGCTCCTGGGCGGGATCATCGAAGCGGAGCAGGCGGGTTTCACTGTACTCGGAGCAGCCGATGCCCAGCACAAGGTGGCGCCTGTCGGCGGAGAGCTCGAAGCCGAGCCACATGGCGGCGTCGTCCTCCTGGTAAATGACCACGTCATCGGCCACAGGCGTGCCCAGGACGTGCGCCCTGACCTGGTACGGGCGCCAGGAATCATCCACCACAGTGTAGAAAATCCGGGTGCCGTCCGGGGAGAAGGCGACGCCGTAGAAGATGTTCTCGATGACGTCCGGCAACAGCTTGCCCGTGCTGAGGTCCTTGATGTGGAGGGTGAAGCGCTCGTCCCCGGAATTGTCCACGGCGTAGGCGTAGAGGGTGCCGTCCACGGTCACTGCAGAACCGCCCACCGAGAAGAAGGGCTTGCCCTCCGCCTCCACGTTGCCGTCCAGCAGGACTTCCTCGCCGGGGATTTCGACGCCGGCCTGCACCGCGGGCGGGGTCCAGTCGGCTATCTTGTCATCGGTGTCCGCGGCCCTGACCCGGCACTGGATGCCGTACTCCTTGCCCTCCACGGAGCGGCTGAAGTACCACCAGCTGTCCTTGCGGTGCGGCACGGAGAGGTCGGTTTCCTGGGTGCGGCCCTTAATCTCCTGGAAGATGGCCTCGCGCAGCGGCTCCTGGTGCGCGGTGACAGCTTCCTGGTAGGCATTCTCGGCCTTCAGGTGCTCCACCACTTCGGGGGATTCCTTGTCCCGCAGCCACTCGTAATTGTCCACAAAAACATCCCCGTGGTGGACACGCTCTGACGGGATCTTCTTGGCAACCGGCGGTGTGGGGGCGGCAGTGGTGGCGGAATCCCGCAGCGGAGTCTGGGTCATTCCTTCAATATATAGATCCCCGCCGGCAATTATCCGGCCGTTCGCTACCGGGGGATCGCACCCGGCGGGGGTGCGGGGTGCCTGGTGCGGGGCTGCGGGCGCCTGCCGAGGGGTAAAGGGCCAAAGACCCTAGGGTCCGGGCCGGGAGTGCGGGACGGTGGAAAGAGCGGGGAGATAGGTCGGGGTACACGCAGGGTGCGGAAGGAGACACCAATGTCCAGCAAATCGGGTCCGGCCCCAAGAGCCCAGGCATGGCGGGCGGTAGCCCGGTGCGTGGGCAGGAGTTTCGTGATGCTGGCCCGGCGGCAGGTCCACCTGCCCCGGGAGAATGTGGGACGCGTCCTGCAATTTGCGGACGGCAGCACGTCCCGGGTGTACCGGGAAACGGCTGTCAGCGCCGCACCCCGGCGGCCGTGTATTCTCGTCGTCGCCTTCAAGCTCAGGCTGGTACGGGGCAGGGCACACCGCCTCTTCGAGGCCGAAAGCCTGCTCAACACCCCGCTCTTCGTCGGGTTTCCTGGATTCGTGTCGAAGCTCTGGTGCGCCCATGACAGTCGTGGAGTTTATCGGGGCCTCTACGAATGGGACGGCCCCGCCCGTGCCCGGCACTACGCCTCCGCCTTGTGGCGGGTCCTGGAACTGGTCAGCGTCCCGGGGTCGATCAGCTACAAAGTTGTACCCGGGCTGCGCCGCGACGAGGTGCTCGCCAACCCGGCGCGGATGGAGGCCGCCGGGGCCGGACAGGCGTGGTGGCGGCTCCTGAGCCACAAATGACAGCCGACAGCGACGTCCTGGTGGTGGGCGCAGGCCCGGCCGGCCTGACAACAGCCCTCCAGGCCCACGCCCACGGGGCCACCGTCCGGATTGTTGACCGGCGGGCCGAGCGCGTCCGCCCCTCGCGGGCCATGATGCTCCATGCCCGTGCGCTCGAAGGGCTCCGGCCACTGGGCGTCACGGACGAGTTGCTCAGCCGGGCGGGCACAACTCCGGAGGCGCGCATCCACCTGGGTAAACGGGTGGTGCAGGCCAGGCTCGGCCACGCCGATCTTCCGGATACGGCCTTCCCGCACCTGACGCTGGTACGGCAGGCCGACGTCGAGGACGTTCTGTGGCGGGCCCTCAAAGCCCGGGACGTGCCGGTTGACTGGGGCGTTGAGTTCCGTGGCCTGGCCGCCTTCGCGGGCACGGAGGGAACGCTGCGCGCCGACCTGCGGCTGGCGGACGGCGACGTCCCCCGTGGGAACGGGCTCCCCGCGAACGGACCGCGGGCCAACCTGGCCCATGCCGGCCAGCCCGGAGGGCTCCTGGAGCAGCACGACTGCCGCTTCCTTGCCGGATGCGACGGCCAATCCAGTACCGTGCGCGGGCTTGTCGGCGCCGACTGGCATGGGGCGCCGTACCGGGTGGAGGCCGTCCTGGCCGACCTGGAACTCGATGGCCCGCTGGACCCCGGGCTCCTCCACGTCGCCGTCGGGAACGGCGGGCTGGCGTTCCTTTTCGCCCTTGGGGAGGGCGCCACGTGGCGGCTGCTCGCCACCCGCCCGGCAGATCCGCATGCCGCCGGCCCGTTCGGCCAACTGGGGCCGGAAGTTGCGGCAGGGGAAGTGGCCCGGCTGGTCCAAGGGTCAGGGCTGGAGGCGACGGTCCGGGACGTGCGGTGGTCCGCGCAGGTCCGCCTGCAGCACCGGCTCGCCAGCAGGTTCCGCAGCGGGAACCTGTTCCTGGCCGGAGATGCCGCACACGCCCATTCACCAGCGGGCGGCCAGGGGATGAACAACGGCATTCTCGACGCACTCAATCTTGGCTGGAAGCTGGGCTTCGCTTCGGGCGGCGGGACGCACCCGGAACTGCTCGGCTCCTATGATTACGAGCGCCGCCTCGCCGCCCGGCGGGTGCTGGCCCTGACGCATGCCATCTTTTTCGGGGAAGCGTCGCCCCACCCCCTTGCCCGCCTGCTCCGCAGGGTCCTGCCGGTTTCCGCGCCGTTGCTGCCGGTGCTCCTGCGCCGGCGCCGGCTCACGTCCGCGGGCATCAGGCTCCTGGCACAGCCTTTTGTCCGCTACCGGAACAGCACCATCTCGGTGGAGGGCACCCCGCCAGCGGCGCGCTGGCCGCGGCCGGGGGACCGGCTGCCGGATGCGCCGGTGGTCACCGGCGGGCGGAGCGTCCGCCTTCACGAGTTGACTGCGGCGCCGGGCGTGCACGTCCTGCTGGAGCACGACGCCGGATGGGATGCCGCGGGCGCGGACCTCACCTTCTCCGGGCGCAAGGTTCATGTGCACCGGCTCAGCAGCCATCCCGGCCGCGGCATCGTTGCGGTGCGCCCGGACGGGCACGTCGGTTTCCGGTGCGGGGAGGCGGACCTGCACCAGCTGCGTGCCTGGCTTCGGCTGGTGGGCGCCGTCCCGGGCTGACCCCACGCCCCGGGCCGCAGGGAACGGCGGGCGCTTGGCCTAGTGGGCTTGAGGTGGCGGGCGTATCCTGATCACGCCAAGGCACGTCCATCAAACGTGAGAGGGGAACGTCACATGACCATCCCGCCAGTGCACGAGCCCGAGCCGTTTCCGCCGGAACCAGGCCCGGACCAGCCAGATCCCACCCAGCCCGGCCACCCCGGCCCGCCGGCTCCCAACCCGTTCCCGGCACCCGAACCGCCGGGCCCGCTGCCGGTGCCCGACCCCGGCCCGGCGCCGCTCCGGCCGGACCCCACGCGGAGCTGACAAACCAGGATAAGAGGGGCCTTCTGCCTGCCGCAGAGGGCCCCTCTTCCGCGTCCAGGGCAGGCCGGAAAAACTCTTAAAAATCCCTCCTGAACCCCTTGCAGACCTGATTCTCCAGTGATAAAAAATCTATATCAGCCAATACAGATCGGCTGGTACCAAAAAGTGTTGGACCGTCTCTTACGAGGAGGGAAGCCATGTTGATGCGAACTGATCCGTTCCGCGAGCTGGACAGGCTGGCCCAGCAGGTCCTCGGCACGGCGGCGCGCCCGGCAGCGATGCCGATGGACGCGTGGCGGGAGGACCAGGAATTTGTAGTCGCTTTTGATCTGCCCGGTGTCGCACTGGATTCTGTGGATCTGGATGTGGAACGGAATGTCCTGACGGTACGGGCCGAGCGCCCCGAGCCCGCGGGCAAGGATACCGAGTTGATCGCCTCCGAGCGGCCGCGCGGCGTGTTCAGCCGCCAGCTGATCCTCGGGGACACCCTGGACACGGACAATGTGAAGGCTACGTACGACGCCGGTGTCCTGACGCTGCGGATTCCTGTCGCCGAGAAGGCCAAGCCGCGCAAGATCGAGATTGAGACGAAGGGGGCAAAGCAAGAGATTGCCGCCTAGTGTCAACACAAGAATCGGGACGTCGGGTATCAAATTGCTGACTGCCTTTTGGGCGGATCGCGAAGTACGCACGCCACAGCGCTTAAAGCGCACCGGCAGCCTACTCCCGTAACTTCCCGATAAGGTGGCCCCCGGCTTCGGCCGGGGGTCGTCCTATGTCCGGGCCTTTAAGGCGGTGTCAGGTGTTGAGCTCCAGCATCAGCGCGGGCAGTTCATCCGCGAGTTCGCGCGCCAGGAAGCCCAACGGTCCCAGCCGGCTGGCAAGCCTGTCCGCGGCAGCCGCATGAAGGTGGGTCCCCCAGCATGCGGCCTGCGCTTCACTGGTGCCCCGGGCGCGGAGGCCGGCGATGGCACCGGCCAGGACATCCCCGCTGCCCGAGGTCCCCAGCCCGCCGTATCCTGTGGTGATTTTCCAGAGCTCCGGCTGTTCCGGGGCATCTCCGGGCGGCCGCGCGATCAGGCCCTGGCAGCTGACCACGGCACGGTAGCGTTCGGCAATCGCGGCCACGTCCGCCTCCAGGTCCTTCACGTCGCGGCCAAGCAGGACCTCGGCCTCCTTGGGGTTGGGGGTGAGGATCAGGCGGCCTTTCCACGGCTCAATCAGGTCCTCCACCTTCACCAGGGCGCCCAGGGCGTAGGCATCCAGCACGACGGCGGGACCTCCCGGGCCGTTCGGCCCGCCTTCTCCTGTCTCCCGCTCGAGCAGCGCCCGGAGCAGCTCCTCGGCCAGGTCCAGGTCATCGAGGCCCGGGCCCACCAGCACGGCATCCGCCCGGTCCAGGTACGTGGAAATACGGTCAAGGCCCTCGGCCGTCACGGACCCGCCAGGGGTTTCCGGCAGCCCCACCGCCCCGCACTCCGGCAGCGCGACGCCCACGTGGACAGCCACGGACTCCGAGACCGCCAGGGTGAGCTTCCCTGCGCCGGCCCGGAGAGCCGCCGCACCGGCCAGCAGGGCGGCGCCGGGAGTCGCCCGGGCTCCGCCCACCACCAAGACCGATCCGCGGGAGTACTTGTCCTCGCCCGGAGAGGGCAGCGGCCAATCGCGCAGGAGCGACGGCGTCACCAACGTCGGCTGCTCGGCCCCGGCCCGCTCGGCCCCGGCCGCCTCACCGCGGGTGGACACTGGTATCCCCGCCGTGTTCGGTCACGGTGACGCCCTGCTCGGTCAGGTGGTCCGCCACATTGAAGCTCTCGAGCGTCCACGGTCCGGCGCCGGAGGGCCGCACATACCGGGTCAGGGAGGCGTTCAGCACCGAGGTTGTGGCTGCGAGGTCCAGGAGTTCTGTTTCGCTCAGCCCTTCGAGCACGTACCGGAAGAGCATGATCACGGCGTCGTGGCACACCAGCATCACCCGGTGCCCGGTGCCCAGGTTGTTCAGCTCCGCCAGGACGGAGCGCAGCCGGAGGGCTACGTCCGCCCAGGATTCACCTCCCGGCGGCCGGTAGTACAGCTTGCCCAGCCATTCGCGGCGTTCCACCTCATCCGGGAAACGCTGCTCCACGCCCAGCCGGGTGAGCCGGTCCAGGATGCCCAGCTCGCGGTCCCGCAGCCTCTCATCAGTGCGCACCTTCATGGGCCAGCCAGCCACCTCCACGGCGATTTCCGCCGTCTGCCGGGCACGCGCGTAGGGCGAGGACACCACGGCGTCCGGCCGGAACTCCTCGGCGATCCGGGCCAGCGCCGCGCCCAGCGCCTTCGCCTGCTCCTGCCCAATATCGGACAGGTTCACGTCGGCGTCACGCGCCGGTACGGCGATGACCTCCGCCCGTGCCTCCCGTGCCTCGGTGGCGGCAACGTTGCCCTCGCTCTCGCCGTGGCGGATCAGCAGCAGCTCCACCGCCCCTGCCTCCTGCACAGCCTCTGTCAGCCCGTCGTCGTTCAAGAGAAATCACCCCGTCTGCGTGCCGTTCCGAATGCAGGAACACTACCAGCGGCGTACCCACGGGGCCGGGAAAATAACGGACGACGGCGGCCGGGCACCCGGGTGCGCGGCCGGATGGAGCGCGCACCCGGGCGAAGAAGCTACCGCTCCGGCGTCAGCACCTTGGTGAACACCGTGGCGCCATTGGCGTTCCGGAGGCTGGCCGTGAAGCTGTTGTCCCCGCCCAGCTGCACGTGCCCGAAGAACTGGTTCTCACCGTTGCGTGGTGACTCTCCGGCGAACTTGCCGGCCTTGGAGAACACCACCTCGGGCCCGAACGTGCCGTCCATCTTGTTCGGACCAAAGGATCCAGCGGCAATCGGCCCTGCCACGAATTCCCAGAACGGGTCGAAGTCGGTGAACGCCGCACGGTCGGGGGAGTAGTGGTGCGCGGCGCAGTAGTGGACGTCGGCGGTCAGCCACACCACGTTCTTAACCGCGTTGTGTTTGAACGCGCTCAGCACCCCGGCGATCTCCAGCTCACGGCCCAGGGGAGCACCCGCGTCGCGGTTTGCCAGGCTCTCCTGGTTCACCGGACCATCCGGCACGATGATGCCCAGCGGCAGGTCCGCTGCGATCACCTTCCACGTGGCCTTGGACCTGGTCACCTCGCGAATCAGCCAGTCCACCTGCTCCTGGCCCAGGATGGCCGTGGCGTACGGTTCCTTGCCGTCCGTGTTGGGCGACTTGAAGGTGCGCATGTCCAGGCAGAAGATGTCCAGCTGCGGGCCGCGGCTGATCTTCCGGTAGATGCGGGCAGGCTGGTACTGGCCGGCGTCGTCGAACGTTCCCGGCCGCCACAGCGCTGCCGAATCGGCGATGGGCATGTTCTCCTGCCAGGCCTGCCGTCCCCGGGCCGCCAGGGTGTTGACGTCGCGGACGGTGTAGCGGGGATCGTCCAGGATTTCGCCGGGGTACCAGTTGTTGGTGGTCTCGTGGTCATCCCAGTTGGCGATGACGGGGACGTTCGCGAACATCGCCCGCATGTTGGCGTCCATCTGGTTGTAGCGGTGCCGGCCGCGGAATTCCGTGAGCGTCTCGGCCACCTTGGACACCTCCTCCGTGACCAGGTTCCGCCATACCTGCCCGTCCTTCTCCACCACGGTCTCCGTAATGGGGCCGTCGGCGTAGACAGTGTCGCCGGAGTGGATGAAGAAGTCCGGCCGGGTCTCGTGCATGGCGCGGTAGCCGCGCATCCCGCCGATTTCCTCGTTGATGCCCCAGCCCTGGCCGGCAGTGTCACCCGTCCATACAAAGCTTTGGGCGGACGACGCCGGCACCTCGCCTCCCTCGCTCGTCCCACCGGTGCGGCCGTTGCCGTTGTATGTCCCGGCGTCGGGAGCTGTGCGGAAGCTGCCGCTGATGGTCTCGCCGGCCGCGCCGCCGTCGTCCTCGAAGCTGATCTCCAGCGCAAAGCGCGTATTGGACGGCAGGTTCCCGGCGTGGATCTTGGCGGTGAAGTCGGAGGCCTGGGTTGCGCGGGGCCCGCGGAGGACGCGCTCAAAGGCGCCGCGGCCGCGGAGGACCTCGCCGCCGTCGTCCACGGCCCGCAGGACTGCCGCCATCCGCCCGGCACCGGAAGCGCGGGACCACAGGACGGCGGAATCGGAGGTGACGTCTCCGGTGGCTATGCCGCTGGGCAGGGTGAGCCGGTTCCGGACCAGCGCGACGCCGGCGGGCGACTGGACTGCGGCGGCCTGGGCGGCGGCGGGTGTGGCCGCCAGTGCGGCAGCGAGGACGGATCCCTTGACGATGGTGCGGCGCGAAATGTCAGTCATGCCGTCCAGCCTCTACCGGCCGGGCGCACGGACGCTTTCCCGCCGGTGAACCCCGGGTGAGCCCCCGTTGAACAGCTTCGGGTTTCGACGCGCAAAATGACCTGCGAAGCGCCCATTCGCTGGCGCACCCGTAATTCGAGGTGCGCCAGGGAATTTGCGCGTCGAGTGTCAGCGGACCCCGGCTACGGAACCGCGAGCTCCCCGATCCGCCCCTCCCGCAGCGCTGCACCAACGGCGTTGATCGCCCCGTAATCCGGGAACAGCACGGACTGGCCCGCGATGAACCCGGAGCCCGCCGTGGGCAGCGTCATGGTGCCGATCGCGTTCGCGTCCAGGTTCCGCAGGCTGTAGGCAAGGATGGCGGCCTGCACGGGGTCGAAGCCCCGGTCCACCGTGAGGCAGCAGGACGCGAAATTCACCAGGCCGCGGACCGCGTTGACATCGTTCAGGCCTCCGCCGCCGGTCAGGCGGGCCAGGATGGCCTTGAGCAGGACCTGTTGGTTGCGCACGCGCTGGAAGTCGCCGTCGGAAAAGGCGTAGCGCTCGCGGGCGAACTCCAGCGCGGACTGCCCGTCCAAGTGGTTGACGCCCGGACCGAAGACGTGCCCCGTGTCGTGCGTGGACTGGAAGGGAATGGGCACGTTGACGTCGATCCCGCCCAGCCCGTCCACCAGGCCCCGGAAGCCGTTGAAGTCCAGCATCAGGGTGTGGTCAATGGTGATCCCGAACAGCGACTGCACCGTCTGGGTGGTCATGTCGATGCCGCCGTACTGCAGCCCGGCATTGATCTTGGCGCCGCCGAAACCGGGGATGTCCACCCACATGTCACGGTTGATGGACACCACGTACAGGGTCCGGCGGTCGGCGGGGACGTGCACCACCATGAGCGTGTCCGAGCGGTGGTCCATGGCCTCGCCGGTTGCCGCCGTATGGGCCGCGGCGTCCCGGGCGTTGGCGCGGCTGTCGCTGCCGATGACCAGGACGTTCATGGGAACCGCGGGCAGGTCCGGGATGGGCTCGGGCGGCGGCGGGGGAGCAGGGGCGGGCGGCGGCGTTTCGGAGGGAGTCTCCGATGGGGTCGGTGACGGTGTTTCGCTCTGCGTTGCGGCGGGCTGGGCCTCGGTGCCGGAGCGGTTGAGGCTGATGACTGCGACGACGGCGGCGGCCACCAGGACCAGTGCCAGCAGTGCGGCTATCCAGCGCCGGCGGCCGTGTGCCACCCAGCTGCCGTTGTGGGGGCCGGGAGCGGGCCCGGATGCCGGCTCGGATGGATTGGGGCCGGAGGGGCCGGAACCGTCAGGCGTGCTCATTGTGCCTCACCTCTTTGTGAATGGGTGGGATCAGTGTCCGCCCGCCGGGCCCCTGCTGGCTACATGCGTATCCAAACTGTCATCTTCCAGCGTGTGCCGGCTGCGCGGATCCCGCTTGATTACGACGGCGGCACGCCGGGCCAGGCCGGCGCGTTAAGGCGCGCGTGGCGGAGGATGGACACAATCGCCGGTGCCAGCTCGTCCTCCATCTGCCGGTACACCTCGGGCGCGCGCCGGTAGGGGTCGATGATGTCGTTCTCGGCGGCGTCGGCGGGCAGGGACAAGTGGCGCACCCCCGCGGCCCGTGCCGGGAGGCCCTTCCAGAAGGCGGCGTTGGCGCCCAGCCGGCCGCCGTCGTCGTGATTATCCGGGGCGGGCGCAGCGGCGGGCACCATGCCGCTGGAAGCCGCCGCGCGCTGGTCCAGGACGTCGAGCATGCGGGCGAACTCGCGGATGGTGAATGTCCGCTTGAGGAGCGAGGCGTCCAGCTGCAGCACCTCGCCGCGGTGGGCGGAGGTCATGGTGAGCACCAGGTCCACGCCGCGGAGGATCTTCTGGTTCAGCTGGCGGGCGGCGAAGTTGTCCGGGTCCCCGCCGAAGGTGCGCACGATGTCCGCGGAGAGCGGCTGCATGGGGTCTCCCACCATGGCCCGGGTGCCCGCGCTGGCCACCTCGAAACCGCCCGGCACCACCTGGTCCAGCCCCGCCTGCAGCAGTCTCTCGGCCACCGGCGAGCGGCAGATGTTGCCGGTGCAGACGGTCAGGATTCTTACTGGTTGGGACGTGTCCAAGGGGATGTTCTCTTTCCAGCCGGTGCGCGGACCGTCCAGCCCGCGGATTTCAACTTAACACGCAACCCCCGCACGCTCTCTCACTTTCGGTGGGTTTTTGGCGCACGCTCTCTCACTTTCGGTGGGTTTTTCGGCAACGATCTCTCACTGTTCCGTGGAGGAGGCACGATGATATGACCGTGGAGAAAGTTATCGAGCGTGACTGCGTTATTGCCGGCGGCGGCCCGGCGGGGATGGTGCTCGGCTACCTGCTGGCGCGCGCGGGGTTGCGTGTAACGGTGCTCGAGAAGCATGCGGACTTCTTTCGGGACTTCCGCGGCGATACCGTGCACCCGTCCACGGTGACACTGCTCGGCGAGCTCGGGCTGCGCCGGAAATTCCTGCAGCTGCCGCTCACCCGGCTGCCCGCCATGGACGCTGTCATGGATGGCCAGCGTTTCACCATCGTGGACTTCCGGACCCTCCCGGAGCCCGACAACTTCCTGGTCCTTGCCCCACAGTGGGACTTCCTGAACTTCCTGGCCGGCGAGGCGTCGGCGTTTCCCAACTTCGAGCTGCGCATGCTCACCGAAGCCACCGGCCTCATCATTGAGCAGGACGAGGTTCGCGGCGTACGGGCCGTTACGGAGGACGACGGCGGCCTTGAGATCCGCGCGACGCTCACCGTCGCTGCGGACGGACGCGTGTCGGCACTTCGTTCCGCTGCCGGAATGATCCCCGACGAGTTTGGGGTGCCGATCGACGTTCTCTGGTTCAGCCTGCCCAAACCGCCGGATCCCCCGCCGGCAACCCTCGGGTACATATCCCGCCAGGGAATGGTCCTCACGATCGACCGCGGCGACACGTACCAGTCGGGCATGGTCATCCGGAAGGGCGGGTACAACGAGCTCCGGGCGGCCGGACTGGAAGCCCTGCATGCGCGGATCAGCCAGGCCGCGCCCGTCCTTCGCGACGTCGTCACCACCCTCGCGGACTGGGACCAGATCAAGCTCCTGTCGGTCCAGATCAACCGGCTCCGGCGGTGGTACCGTCCCGGATTCATCGCGATCGGGGACGCCGCCCACGCGATGTCCCCGATGTTCGGCGTCGGAGTGAACTTCGCCATCCAGGACGCCGTTGCGCTGTTCAACGCCATCTCCGGGGACCTTGCCGCAGGGACGGCGCCGGTTGGAAAGCTGGCGGCGGTGCAGCGGCGCCGCGAGACGCCGGTGAAGGTCATGCAGCTGCTTCAGCGCAACGGGCACAAGGCCATCGCCCGGGCCGCAGCCGGCAACAGCATCGCGCCGCGCTGGTTCATTGGGCTCCTCCGGTTCGCCTCGCCTGTGCTGCGCCGGCTGACGGCCCGGTTCATCGGCGTCGGAATCCGCCCCGAGCACGTCAGCCACCCCGTGTGACCCCCTGGCCGCCACCCCCCAATCGGACGCTCTCTCACTTAACGCGGTCTCCCGACCGACGCTCTCTCACTTTCGTATGGAAAGTGAGAGAGCGTGGGCCGAAAGGGCGCATCAAGTGAGAGAGCGTGGGCCGAAAAGGCGCGTTAAGTGAGAGAGGGTCGCCGGGGGGGGGGGGGGGAGGATGGTTAGAGGCCGGCCAGCATCTCCTTCATCTGGGCGATCTCCGCTTCCTGGGAAGTGACGATGTCCCTGGAGAGCTGGATGGATCCGGGGTGCTTCCCGGCGCCGATCTCCTGCTGGGCCATGTCGATCGCGCCCTCATGGTGCCCGATCATCTGCTCCAGGAACAGCCGGACGGCTTCCGTTCCCTGCGCGGCCTTGAGCTTTTCCAGGCCCTGCGGATCCACCATGCCGCCCATGCCATGCCCGGAGTGGTCGGACATCATGGCGGGAACGTTCCATTCTTTAAGCCAGCCGGTCATGGTTTCGATTTCGGGCGCCTGGGCGTTCTTGATCTTGGTTGCCAGGGCGGTGACCTCCGCGGGCAGGTCCGGCTTGGCGAGCATCATGTCGCTCATCTCCACGGCCTGCGCGTGGTGCGGGATCATCATCTGGGAAAACATGATGTCCGCCTGGTTATGGTCGGCACTGGCGTCCGGCATCATGCTGGACATGGGGCCGGAGCTGCCGTGGTTCATGGGCATGGTGTTTCCGCCGGAGCTTCCGGAACCGGCGGCGCACCCGGCAAGGCCGAGCGAGGCTGCCAGGGCAGCGGCGATGGACAGGGTTTTGAGGTTCGTCTTCATTTTTTCTGGGTGTCCTTCAAGGAAGTAATTGAACTGGGCCGATCCGTGCGTGGGCAGCCACGCGGCACAGTCCGTTTACGTCCGGCTGATGGACAGGTCGCAGGGTGTGGGGCCTGACGGGATGTAGGAATATCCGACGGCGTCCCGGGTGCGGGCTGCGGGTGCGGGCCCGGCGGCGCCGACCGGGGGCGGGACAACGGCGAGCGAAGCGGTTTTGGCCAGCGGGATGCACGGTGCGCCGGCTTCCTGCGCGCCAGGGCAGGCGGAGCCGCAGGACTCCGCGGCGGAAAAAGCTGCGCTTGTGGCCTGATGTCCGGCGGCGTAGGCCGGAGCCAGTGCGGCAGGGCGCGCGACGGCGGCGTCCCCGGCCGTGTGCCCGGCGTGGGAATGCCCGGCGAGGGAATGCCCGACGGCGGCGTCCCCGGCCGACTGCCCGCCGGACGGGTGTGCCGCCTGGGCCTTGACGGTGCCGGCATGCCCCGCGTGCGACGAGTGGTTGGCCGTCATGACGTGCATCCCGAGGATCCCGGCCATGACTGCCAGGACCGCCGCCAACAGCCCCGCGCGGAGGAGGGCTGCCGACAGGACGCGGGCGCGTGCGGTCATGCTGTTTCCTCCTTCGTGCAAGTCGTCTGGATGACGCCGGGCCGGGTCTTCCCCGGGAACGGGGTCCTGCCCTGCCCTATCAACGTACTTCGGACGGGTTGAGTTTCACCCGCCGCAGCAGCTGGGCGTTCAACGCCACCACAATAGTGGACGCGGACATCAGGACCGCCGCGGCTGCGGGGGAGAGCGCCACCCCGGCGAACGCCAGGACGCCCGCGGCCAGCGGCACGGACAGGATGTTGTAGCCGGTGGCCCACACCAGGTTCTGCCACATCTTGCGGTAGCTGGCCCTGGACAGGTCCACCATGGACAGCACCGCGCGCGGATCGTTTCCGGCCAGCACCACTCCGGCGGACTCCATGGCCACGTCCGTGCCGGCGCCGATCGCGATGCCAACCTCGGCGCGTGCCAGCGCGGGAGAATCGTTGACGCCGTCGCCCACCATGGCCACCTTCAGCCCGCGGGCCTGGAGTTCGGCCACCTTCTTGTCCTTGTCCGCCGGCAGGACTTCCGCGAACACCTCGTCGATCTTCAGGTCCGTGGCCACGGCCTGGGCCACCTGGCGGGCGTCGCCGGTGATCATGCCAACCTTGACGCCGCGGTTCTGCAGGGCAGCCACGGCCTGCCGCGACTCCGTCCGCACTGCGTCCTCCAGGCTGACCGCCCCCAGCACGCGGCCGTCGTCGTCAATGACATGCAGGACGGCAGCGCCGCGGTCCATCCACCCGCGGGTGGACTGCGCCAGGGCGGAAGGTTCGACGGCGCCAAGCTCACGCAGGAGCGCGGGCCCGCCCACGTGCACGGTCCGTCCCTCCACGCTGGCCCGGACGCCCCGGCCGGTCAGGGAGCCGAACTCCGTGACGGCAGGAAGCGTGAGGTTGCGTTCCCGGGCTGCGCGGACAATGGCCCGGGCCACGGGGTGCTCGCTGTCAGACTCGACGGCGGCGGCAAGGGCCAACAGCTCGTCGGCATCGACTCCCTCGGCGGCCGCAACGTCCACCAGCTTGGGCTCGCCGGTGGTGAGCGTGCCGGTCTTGTCGAAGAGGACCACGTCGATGGTGCGCATGCGTTCGAGTGCCATCCGGTTCTTAATCAGTACTCCGGCGCGGGCGGCCTGCTCGGTGGAGATGGCGATCACCAGCGGGATGGCCAGGCCAAGGGCATGCGGGCAGGCGATGACCAGGACGGTGACGGTGCGGGTAACGGCTTCGGGGATGCTGCCCAGCAGGGTCCACGCGATAAAGGTGATCACGCCTGCTCCGGCGGCGAAGTAGAACAGGAAGGCCGCGGCGCGGTCGGCCAGCGCCTGGGCCCGCGAGGACGATGACTGTGCCTCGGCCACCAGGCGCTGGATGCCGGCCAGGGCTGTGTCGTCACCAACCGCCGTCACCCGGACGCGGACGCTCGTATCCGTGGCCACCGTTCCGGCCACCACGGGGTCGCCCGGGCCGCGCGGCACGGTCTTGGATTCGCCGGTGATCATCGATTCGTCGAACTCCGCCTGGCCGTCCACCACGGTTCCGTCGGCCGGCATGCGGGCTCCGGACCGGACCAGGACCAGGTCGTCAGGCCGGAGCTCGGAGACGGGGACGGTTTCGGTGCCGGTGTCCGTGATGCGTTCGGCTTCATCGGGCAGCAGGGCGGCGAGGGCATCCAGGGCGCCCTGGGCCGAACCCAGCGCCCGCATTTCAATCCAATGGCCCAGCAGCATGATGGCCACCAGCAGCGCGAGCTCCCACCAGAAGTCCAGGTCGAACCCGCCGATACCCAGGCTGGTGACCCACGAGGCCGCAAACGCCACCGTGATGGCCATGGCGATCAGGAGCATCATGCCGGGCCGGCGGTCCTTGAGTTCCTGCAGGCCCCCCTTGAGGAAGGGCTGGCCGCCGTAGAGGAAGATGACAGTGCCGAGGACCGGCGGGATCCAGGTAGAACCGGGGAACATGGGCGCCATGTAGCCCAGGATGTGGCCCACCATGGGGCTGAAGTAGACCACGGGAACGGACAGCGCCAGCGTCAGCCAGAACCTGTTCTTGAACATGGCTGTGCTGTGCCCGGCATGCTGTCCGTGCGTGTGGACCGTGTGGTCGTCGTCGGGGTGGGTGTGCCCGCCTGGGCCACCGGCGCCCGCCGGAGCGGCCGCTGGTCTGGTGAGGGTCCCTTGTGCGGGATGGTCGTCGTCGTGATGGCGCATGTGCTGGTGGTCCTGCATGTGTTCCTCCTTGGAGGGCTCCGCAATCCCGGGGCCAGCAGCCCCGGGCGGGAAAGTCAGTTGGAAGCCAGGGAATACCCGGCCGAGGTGACGGCCTGCCGGACAGCCGCGTCCGGAGCGGAACCGGCCACCGTGAGGCCGGAACGGCCGCCCGGTACCAGGTCAACCGACGCCGACTCAACGCCCTCGAGGGCGGAGACGGCCTTCTCGACGGTCCGGACGCAGTGCCCGCAGGTGAGGCCCTCCAGGGTGAACGTCCGCCGGGAGCCTGTGCCGGCGTCGTGATTTACGACGGCGGACTGCGCCTTGGGTGCGTGTCCGGCGGGGGAGCAGCAGCTGCAGCCGGCGCTGGAGGCAAGGGGGAGCGCGGTCCGGTTTTCAATGTCAAACATGTCAGTTCCGTTCCTTGTAAAGGATGATTCCTTGCTGGAGAAGCAGGGTGCTGGGGTTGAACGGCTGTGATGGCGGTGCTTGCACCGGCCTGGACATACCACTTCACTGACAACACTTTGAATATACCCCTAGGGGGTATAGCGGTCAAGGCCTTCCCCGAATCTCCCGCGGCGCGGAAGGGGGCCATCGGCCCTATCCCGGCAGTCGCCGGGCGGCCATACTTAAGGCAGTGCGTGTGTGCCACAGGCCCGCGGATGTGTCGGATGCTACAAGGAGGTGGCCTGTGACGGAGCTGACCGGCCCTTACACCTACTCGAGCGCGCTGGGGGACAGTGTCTGCGGTGCCGGAACGTTCCACGTGGACCTTGGATCCGGGAAGATCCACTGGTCCGACGGCATGTTCCAGCTGCACGGATACACCAGGGGCGAGGTTGTGCCCACCATTGAGCTGCTCTTTTCCCACAAGCATCCGGAGGACAGGCCCCGGTGCGAAAACATTGTTGCCCAGGTTGTCCAAAACGGCGGCTACTTCTGCATGTACCACCGCATCATCGACGCCCAGGGCCGGACCCGGCGGGTTTTGACATCCGGTGACGCGATGATGGACGGCGGCCAGGTCACAGCCTTGGAGGGGGTGATGATCGACCTCACCTCGACGCTCCAGCGCGAAACCGAACAGACCGCCCGGGATGCGGTGATCGGCGCAACCTCCACCCGCACCGTGATCGACCAGGCGCGCGGAATCCTCATGGGCCAGCTGAAGATGGGCTCGGACGAAGCCTTCCAAATGCTGGTCAGCACCAGCAGCCACCGGAACGTGAAGCTGGTGGTAGTGGCCGCGGAGCTCGTTCAGCTGGCAAATTCCGCGGAATCCGGCAACTACCTGGAGGCGGCCGTGAGGGCCATTGCCGCCGACGGGCAGGGCAGGCCGGTCCGGCAGCGGGCGGGATAGCGCTGCCCGCACACGCCACGCTGTCCCCGCACTTCCCGGGCGGATACACCGCGCCGTTAGTGGTGTTCCACCCAGCACGCCAGGATGGTGGTGGACAGCTGGTAGGCCAGGGCGTTGCGGCTGATGGCGTCCGGCCCCAGCGTTCCCGGCAGGCCTGACGCGTCCACCTGCAGCACGAAGCTGTCCTTCTGGAACACCGCCGAGCCGTCTGCGGTTTCATAGGCAGGAAAACCGAGGTTGGCCAGTCCCTGAATGGGCGTGGCACCCACCGCAAGGGCCTGCATGGCGTCGAAGTATGTCAGCGCAGCCGCCCGGTCCGGCGCTTCCCTGACGGAGATCTCCAGGGCGCCCTCGTCCAGGTGGTACGTGCAGGTGAACGTGCTGTCGGCCCATGTTTCGACGGTATGGGGGTCCTGCCCAAGGTCCAGGATCATGGTGAGCCGGTCCATCGGCTGCTCCCGGCACACCATCTTTGCCGCCTCGCTGGGGCCTTTGACCGCGGTGCGTGGTGACATGGCACCGCCGCCCTGGTGGCCGGCGTGGCCGCCGTGCCGGGGCGGGGATGCCTTCGACGGCGCGGCAGCAGGGGAAGGGGCGTCCGATGACGGCGCTGCCGCCCCCGCAGGGCCCGGCGATCCGGCCGCCGCGGCGCAGCCGGAGAGCAGCAGGGAGGAGAGTGCCAGGGCGGCGAATAGTGGAAAACGGGTGGTCATGACTCTTCCGTCCTGGCCGCATCCGTTCCGGATCCTGCGGCCGTTTGGGGTGGCGTTTGCCTGGAGGCCCCGGTCAGGCTTTGAGCTTGGCGTAGATCACGTAGTTGTCGTCGAAGAGCCCGGTGGCGGGATCGTAGCCGTCACAGGTAATCAGCCGGAGTTCGGGCCCGGAGGTGTTTCCGTAGACCTCCAGTGTGGGGAAGCTGTCCTTGCCGTAGAGCTCGCCGCGGTCAACGGTGAAGACGGCGGTTCTGCCGTCAGCGCGGGAAACGGCGATGTCCATCCCGGGGGCAAGCTTGCGGAGGTCCGCGAAGACGCCGCCGCGGCCGTTGGGCGAGTTGACGTGGCCCAGCATGACGGACGGGCCGCGTTCGCCGGGGGTGGGTGAACCGTTGTACCAGCTGGCCGGTGCGCCGTTCCCGCTGTCCTGGGGGACCTCCAGCGATCCGTTCTCCCGCAGGCCGAGCTTCAGGAGGTCGGTCCGCACCCCGATCGCGGGGATTTCCAGGGCCACCGGCTCGGACCGGGGCAGGGCTGCGGGCCCTGCTGCGGAGGGCGCGGCCGCGGGAGTGGACGCGGAAGGTGCCGCCACGGCCGGGGCGGGCGGAGGAGAGACGACCGCCGCGGAAGGGGCGCCGGAAGCGGAAGGTGGGGCGCCGGCGTCGGACGTTCCGTTGCTGCCGGAGCCGCAGCCGGCAAGGGCCAAGGCGAGCAGAAGCCCGGCCGCCGTGGAGGCCCAAAGGCCCCCGCGGCGGCCGGAATCCGTGTCATTCACAGTGCTGATCCAGTCGGCCTGTTGCTATGCGGCTGATCCGGAGCTGCGGCGGCGGACCACGTAGGCGCCGCCGGCGAGGGCAACCAGGGCGAGGCCGCCGCCGACTGCCAGGGCTCCGGTGCCGGTGCCCGTCTCCTGGGTGATGCCGGTATCAGCGCCGCCTGCCGGCATCTTCATCTGCCCGGCCACCAGGGTCCCGCACAGGGCCGGGGATGTTGCGGCCAGCGGGAGGGTGGGGGCGAGGTCGCTCTTTGCGGCCTGGCCGGCTGCGCTGAGGGTGGCCGGGTCAAGGCCGTGGACCACCACCACCGCGGTGCCTGCCTGGAGGGCCGCCTTGGTCTCGGCGTTCAGTTCAAACGTGCGGTCAACGGTGTAGGCGGCGCCCTGGCCGCCCACCTTCAGGTCAAGGCCCGCGGCGGGGCTGGTGTCGCCGCTCGTGGAGAGGGTGGTGACGATGCCGCCGTAGGACGGGGCGCCCTCGGTGGTGGAGATGACCTGGTCGCCGTCCTTGTCGGCAGAAGGAGCCGGGCAGGCGCCCTGGGCTCCGCCGTGGATGTGCTGGACGTGCGGGTACGGGGCGTCCATGAAGGTGGCGGGCATGCCCGAAACCTTCAGGACAACGTGGGCCTGGTTGCCCGTGACGTCAAGGGTGATGCTGCCGGAGCCTGCGCTGCCGTTGAGCTGGCCCAGGGTGGACTGGTAGTGGTCGGCCCCATCATGGGCCGTGGCGGGGGCGCCGGAAAGGGCAAGGGCGCCCAGGGCGAGCGTGGGAACAGCAAGGTAGCGAAGTGTTTTGTTCATCGGAAAGCAGTCTCCTCATACAAGTGACGTGGTCGTCCCAGATGAGGGACAGCAGTGATTCGGCGCTGCTGCTGTTCCGGATGGGACAAAAGTGAAATGGAGCACAAAGCGGTCCCTGTAGGATGGACAAAGGTGCGCCGGGAAGTCTGGTCGGCATGATTTTGTCGAACCCAGATCCCGGGAGCCCCCTATGAACCATCCCTCGCCCGCCACACCGCCATCCCCGCCGCGGAAGCCCGCCGTTTTTGCCCGCGGCAGCTATGCCGAGGCGCTCCGGATCGGGGAGATTCTCCGCAAGGAAACGGTTGGCGGGGCCCTGCTGGTGTCCGCTGCGCTCATCGCCCTTGTCTGGGCCAACTCGCCGGCGTCGGACAGCTACTTTGCCCTCCGCGACTTCAAGGTTGGCTACGAGCCCTGGCACCTTGACCTCAGCCTTGGCGCGTGGGCCGCCGACGGACTGCTGGCCATTTTCTTCTTCCTGGTGGGCCTGGAGCTCAAACGCGAGTTCGTGGCCGGGGACCTGCGCCAGATCAGCAAGTCGATAGTTCCTGTGGCCGCAGCCGTGGGCGGCGTGCTGGTCCCGGCAGTGATCTATGCGGCAATCAATTTCACCAGCCCTGAAACCCTGCGCGGCTGGGCCATCCCCACTGCCACGGACATCGCGTTCGCCGTGGCGGTGCTGGCCATCATCGGATCACACCTGCCCAGCGCACTGCGCATCTTCCTGCTGACCCTGGCCGTGGTGGACGACCTCATCGCCATCAGCATCATCGCGTTCTTCTACACCAGCGACCTGCAGCCCGTACCGCTGCTCCTGGCCCTCATTCCGCTGGCCATCTACACGTTCCTGGCCCAGAAGTTCCGCCACTTCTTCGGCCGCAAGGTCTTTGCGTCCTGGGTCATCCTGCTGCCGCTGGGCGTGGCCACCTGGGCGCTGGTGCACGCTTCAGGCATCCACGCCACCGTTGCCGGGGTGCTGCTGGGCTTCGCCATCCCCGTCGTCCGGTCCCAGGCCGGCGGCGGCCCGGAGGCAGGACCCGGCCTGGCGGAAATCTTCGAGCACCGGTTCCGGCCCATTTCCGCCGGCATCGCGGTTCCCATCTTCGCGTTCTTCTCCGCCGGCGTGGCCGTGGGCGGCCTGGAAGGACTGGGCTCGGCGCTCGCGGATCCGGTGGCGCTGGGCATCATCGTGGCGCTGGTGCTGGGCAAACCGGTCGGCATCCTGGGCACCACGTGGGTCCTGACCAAGGCCACCAGGGCACGGCTGGATGAGTCCTTTAAGTGGATCGATATTTTTGGGGTGGCGCTCCTGGCCGGCATCGGCTTCACGGTGTCCCTGCTGGTGGCCGAACTGAGCTTCGGGCAGGGCAGCCTGCACGACGACCATGCCAAGGTGGGCATCCTGGCCGCGTCCCTGCTCGCCGCGCTGCTGGCGACGGCGGTGCTGAAGACCCGGAATCGGCAGTACCGGGCCGCCGAAGAGCTTGAGAGGGTGGACGCTGACCAGGACGGCATCCCGGACGTGTACCAGGGCAGGGCCTAGAGCCAGGCTTAGCGGCGGACTGAACTCCGCCGGCCGGCCACTGCTTCGGCCGTACCCACCAGGAGCACCGAGGCGATGACGGCCACGATGAAGCCCAGGAAGTTCAGCTCGAAGATGTCCCCGGTGCCCAGGAGCGAAGCCACCACCCCGCCGATGACCGAGCCGGCAAGGCCCAGCAGGAGGGTGGCCAGCAGGCCCAGGTTCTGCTTGCCCGGCTTGATGAGGCGGGCAAGCGCGCCGATGATGAGGCCGGCGACGATGAATCCGATCACGGTGTGCTCCTTCGTGGTGGTTGCGGGCGGAAATCGCCCGGAGTGCCGCAGCGGTGCCGCAATGGGTCCATTCTATGCACGCGCCGGTGCCGCCCCCTTTGCCCGGGACGGCACCAGCCGCTCCGCGAAAATCAGGCCGGTGCCAGCGGCTTGGCCTGCTCCTCCACGTGCCGGATCTCCAGCGCCTCCGGGTCCAGCAGCTTCCGCGCGCCCGTCCTCGCGTCCAAAATCCAGAAGAGTTCCAGGGCGGGAACGACGTCGGTAACGCGCCCCCGGTGGAATAGCTTGCCGTTGTGCCACGCCTCGATTTGGTCGCCGATGCGGAGCTGGGCCGTCAGTACTTTTTGTGCCTCCATGATGCGCCTCCTGCTGTTGTGTCCCCGTACGCACAGCTTGCCGTGGCGAGGTTGCTGAATTGTTTCAATCGGGTGTTTTTCCTGTGACCTTCAGCTCCGGCGAACAGGGCCTCTGCCGCACGGGCGACGCGCATCTTTGCCTGCGACGCACATCTTTGCCCGCGACGCACAAAATCGGCGGCGCCCCCATATACGGGCCGCGTCAGGGAACGTGCGCGTCACCAGTGGATAACCGTGTCGAAAACAGGGGCGAGGAACGTCCGACGGCGGGCGGACGGCAAGCACCGCCTGCCCTACGTTTCACCTTGTGCCGGCGTTGGGCAAGGGTGTCCCGTTACATCACCTGTGGCGGCTCGCTGCGCTTAGAGCGGACGACGGCGGGTAGGGACAAGCTGAAGGTCGCACCGGCGGAGGGGGCTCGAAATGTCACGGGAACGCAGTAGGCCGGCGGCTGCCGGGGCAGTTGGCAGCGCGGCTGGGACGGCGGCGCGGGCGCCCGCCTTCCTGTTCGGGATGGGGGTGGGCGGTTTCGTGGACGGGATTGTCCTGCACCAGCTGCTGCAATGGCACCACATGCTCAGCCACACCGAAAGCGGCAGCACCAGGACAGTGCCCGGACTCGAACTCAACACCCTGGCGGACGGATTGTTCCACAGTGCCATGTGGGTGCTGGTGGTGGCGTCGGCCGCGTTGGTGGTGCGGGCACGGCGGCAGGGCCGGCTGTCCCCTGACTGGGAGTTCCACGGGGGCCTGGCCCTTGCGGGATGGGGCGGCTTCAATATCGTCGAAGGCCTGGTCAACCACCAGCTGCTGCAGATCCACCACGTCAGGGACGATCTTGGCGGGCCGCTGGCATGGGACCTCGGCTTCCTGGCCGTCAGCGTAGCCCTGGTGGTGGGCGGCTGGCTGCTGTACCGGGGCAGCCAAACGTCCGGTCAAAAGGTGTTTGAGTAGCGCAGGATGGCAGGCATGCTGAATAAATCAGCTGAGGCGCGGCATCGGCGGAAATCAGCCCTGTTGAACTCATCGGCACCACCATCGCCCAGCTCCTGGACGCCTCCCCGCGCTACCAGTCAACCAAGGCAACCGTCCGGCGTCGTAGCCTAAGAATTTTTCGCGTGTACCCACGGGGGATCCCTCCGGAACGCTCCAGAGGCCCCTGCACGAGCCCGTGCCTACGGCCAGGGGCGGGAGGCTTGTCTGGCAACCCTTGCACGGGCAGGATGCTGGTGGGAAGGGGTTGGGCGGCAACCGGGAAAACATGGCCGGCCGCTTGGAAGGAGCAGCATGATGCGCGTGGCGGCAGGCCAGTTCAGTGCAGGCACCAACGCCGGTGAAAATACGACGGCGGTGGGCCGGCTGGTGGAGGCGGCGGCGGGTGCGGGAGCGGACCTGGTCCTTCTTCCTGAGTCCAGCCTCTACGGCAGCAATGAGGGGTCCAGGGCAATTGCGGCCGTGGCGCAGGACCTGGACGGCCCCTTCGTCGCCGCCGTCGCCGCCCTCGCCAGGCGGCACGGAATCGCCGTGGTGGTGAGGACCTATGAGAGGAACCCGGACGGGCTGCCGCACAATACCCTGGTGGCCTTGGACAGCCGCGGCGTCATGCTGGGCTGCTACCGGAAGGTCCATCTCTACGATGCCTTCGGCTACCGGGAAAGTGAGGGAATTGCCCCCGGCAGGCCGGGGGAACCGCTGGTGTTCAGCCTGGGCGGCTTCGGGTTCGGCGCGTTCACCTGCTACGACCTCCGGTTCCCGGAGAGTGCCCGGGCGGCGGTGGACGCCGGAGCGGACGTGCTCCTGGTTCCCGCCATGTGGATAAGGGGTCCGGGCAAGGAGGACCACTGGAGCACCCTGCTCAAGGCAAGGGCCATCGAGAACACGGCCTACGTCCTGGCAGCCAACCAGACCGGGCCGCTGGCCACGGGATACTCCATGGCGGTGGACCCGGCGGGCGTGGTGGTGGCCAACGCCGGGGAAGAAGCGGGACTCATCGTTGCGGACCTCAGCCTGGACCGGCTCAAGCGTGTGCGCAGGCAGGTGCCGGTGCTGGACAACCGCCGCTTCGCCGTCGTCCCCTGCCCGGTGCCGCGTCCCCACCCCTGACCCGCCCACCGCCCGAGGTGGGCGGGTCAGGGGTGGGCAGTCAGTCGCTCCCGGACCGCTCGCCCTGCGTGGAGCCGTTCAGCTGGTCCGCGTAGGGTGCCAGCAGCGGCGGAGCGCCACGGATGAGCCGTTCCGGTGCCTCGCGGATGAGCTCATTCGCCGCCATGGCCAGCAGATCGCGCTCACTGGGCGGCAGCGAAAGAAGGCCCTCAAGGTATGCCTGGACCTCATACTCGCCGGCAGAACCGCTCATGCCGAAGTACCGGAGCCAAAGCTCGCCCGCGGTGACGTCTGCCGCGGCCAGGGCCTGATTAAGCCGGCTGCGCTGCTCTGGTTCGTGCGGATCGAAGCCCACAGTCCGCCCTAGCCTTCGGCAGGGGGCACCTTGGTGACCAGCTTTTCGCTGATCTTGACCAAGGGGGCACCGGCCGCCCGCGCGTTGTTGATCATCTGTTGCAAGGCCTGGTCATGGCTGATGCCGTGGCGTTCCATCAGCACCCCGCAGGCGCGGTTGATGGTGTCCCGGCTGGCCAGCGTGGCCTTGAGCTCCTCGGACATCCGAAGCGGCGCCTCGCTGCCTTGGATGTGTGCCAGGAGAGTCGCGGCAGTTCCGGCGAAGAGGGCCAGGGTGCTTCCGGCGTCGTCGTCGTACTGCCCGGGCAGGGCCGAATAGATCTTCAAGGCTCCGATCGCTTCCTTTCCGGCCAGCAGGGGCGCGCTGACCACCGATCGGACGGGCAGCCCGGCAACCGCCGACGTCCAGCGGGGCCACCGCCCCTCCGTGTGGACGTCCTGGATAATGACTACTTCTTCCGCGGCCCACGCCGTGAGGCAAGGGCCCTCACCCAGTTCGTACTGAGCGGTGTCGGCCTGCCGCACCACGGCATCCGTGGAGCCGCTGCTCACCAGGCCGCCGGCCGGGTCCAGGAGCGATGCTCCTGTTCCGGTGGCGCCAGGCATGGCCTGCTTGATCGCCTGGGCCAGCAGGCTGACGGCCCTGTCCGCTTTTTCCTGGCTCAGCAGCAACCCGCGGATGCGCGCCACAGCCACAGTCAGGTCGTCCAGGGGCAGGCTGCTCACTCCGCCGGCTCCTGGTATGGGTCCGGGTTCCCGGCGTGGCCGTGGTCCGGAATCTCCATCTGGAAACCGCAACAGCAACGGAGCACCCGGGTGGCGAGATAGACCGCCAAGGGGTCCGGCCGGTCCTTTTCCTCGTATGTACTGGAGATGCGGCGCACTTCCGCTCCGGCGCGCGTCATCGGCTGCCCGCAATGGATGTAGTTGCCGCCGAAAGCCAGGACGTCCGAAGGGTTGTCCGGCCAAGGGGCGGACTCTGCGCCCACGTCGTCCCAATAGAGCGACATCAGGCGACAGCCGGATAGCTGTAGAGGATGTAGTCAGCCGCGGCCGGCCCCGTCATCCGGAGCCTGCTGTCCCCCAGGTCGACGCCGCAGCGGTGCATTCCGGCGCGGAATGCCTGGTCTGATCTGGGCTGCAGCCCGTGGAGTTCGGCCCAGCTGACGTACAGGCCGTAGAGGCAGTCGGGCCCCAGGCCGCCGTCGTTGGACGGATCGAAAACTGTGGCTTGGTGGAGGAACTGCTGGAAGTGCGAGGTTGCCATGGTTGGCCCCGTTCCGCTTCTGCATCATGTGCCGCCGGTTTACTCCAGCGGCTGCTCCTGGGGCCTGTGCAGGGGGCCTGGAGGGGAAGGGAAATGATTCCCGTCACACTCCTGAGATTACGCGTCACATAAAAGGAAGTACAGCCGGAGCAGCCGGCGTGGCCGCAGCCAGCACACGCCTGCGTACGCCCGGCTATCGCCCACAGGGCCCGGGCAGCGCCCGCACAGCGTCCCAGCGCCAGACATCATGGCAGGCACCTCTTCCCGGGCATTGGTAAGTGTGCTTATCATGTTCTTCACTCGGCGGTATGCAGAGCCCGTCCACGCCAGTTCCGGTTGGGACTGCCGCGTCCACGCACGTGCCGCAGCAACCCGCCGAATACAACGGAGGACAACGCCATGAATGATCCCCTGATTGAGGCTTTGCAGGAGCACGAGCCGCTGGCCGACCCCCTGGAGGAGGTCCACCTCCGGCTGGCCGTAGCTGCCTCGGACATCGCCCAGCTGCGGGCGGAAATCGCCCGGCTGGACCGGAGCCTGGATGACTCGCGCAGGCTGAACCAGAGGGCCGCGGAGCTGCTGGACCTGGTTTACGACCGCCTGGCACAAGGCTGGGGCACGTCGGGCGGGCCATCCACATCCGGGCGGACGGGCTCGCCGGACCGCTCCGGCTCCGCGCAGGGGGCTCCGCAGTCATGACCGATGCACCCCAAAACACCGTGGCACCCCTGCACAAGGAACCGCCCCTGCCGGACCACGGCCACCTCCCGGCGGGCACGCTTCCCACCCGGATTTACGGCCTTGCCGAGGGGGAGATGCCGCAGCTGGTCAGCTGCTGCCATCCTGCCCGGCCGCGCTGACCGGTCCGGCGGCGGGAGAGGGGCAGGGGAGCGGGCATGGACGGCCGTGGCAGCGCCCGGGATCACGACGGCGGCGCGCGGCTTCACGCCTTTGTCCGCTCGCGGCGGGGCGCGCGGAGGGGCAGCTGGCCGAGTGGGTGCGCGTGCCCGGCGTGCTGGGGGTGCCGGAGCACGCGCAGGTCCTGCTCCGCTCGGACAACTGGCTGGCAGACGCCTTCCGCAGCGTGGGCTTCCCGGTGGTGGACGTGCAGTCCACTGCTTGCCGCCTTCCGGGATGAACTGGCGCGGATGGAACGGAGTGGGCGGGTTAGGGGATCAAAGGACGACGGCGATGGGCAGCTTGGGCAGTGACGGCAACGGAGTAGGCGGCAGCGGCAGTGCACGGACGACCCGGACCTTCGGGATCGAGGAGGAACTGCTCCTGGTGGACCCCGCGATAGGGGAGGCGGTGCCGATGGCGGCTGCCCTCCTTGACCTGTACGTCCGGCCGCTGGATTCGAGCGCCGGTCCCGTACTGACGGCCGAGTTCCAGCAGGAAATGATCGAGGTGGTCACGCCGCCGCACTCCACCATGGCTGCGCTCCAAGCGGACATCATTGCGGGCAGGGCCATCGCCCGCCAGGCCGCCGAGGACGTGGGGGTCAGGGTGGCCGCCCTGGCAACGTCCCCGTTGCCCTGCGACCCGCATCCGGTGCAGCTGCGGCGGTTCGCGGCCATGGCCGAGGAGTACGGCCTCACCGCCAGGGAACAGCTCACGTGCGGCTGCCACATGCACGTGTCGGTTGACTCGGCGGAGGAGGGGGTGGCGGTGCTGGACCGGATCCGGACCTGGCTCCCGGTGCTGATCGCGCTCAGCGCAAACTCCCCGTTCTGGCACGGCGAGGACAGCGGCTACGCCAGCTACCGCTCGCAGGTCTGGAACCGCTGGCCGTCCGCCGGGCCCCTGGAAATCCTGGGTTCGCCGGATGCCTACCACCAGCTGGTGCATGACATGGTGAGCACCGGCGTGGCGCTGGACGAGGGGATGATCTATTTCGACGCCCGGCTGTCCCGGCACTATCCCACGGTGGAAATCCGGATCGCGGACGTGTGCCTCCGGCCGCAGCACACCGTACTGCTCGCCGGGATAGCCCGCGGGCTCGTGGAAACGGCGGCCAGGGAATGGCGCGAGGGCGTCCCGCCCGTCGCAGTACCCACCGGGCTGCTGCGGCTGGCCGGCTGGAAAGCGAGCCGGTGGGGGCTGCGTGCGGAACTCCTGGATCCGGTGACCAGCCGCCCCGCCCCGGCGCTCGCCGTCGTCAATTCCCTCCTGAACCACATCCGTGAGGCGCTGGAGGACATTGGCGACCTGGACCATGTGGAGGAACTGGTGGACGAGGTGCTGCGCACCGGGACGGGAGCTGTACGGCAGCTCGAGGTGCTGCACCGGACGGGAGACCTGGAGGAGGTGGTGGCCGACGCCGTCAACTGCACGGTCCGCGTCCCCTGAACCCCTCCCCGCCAGCCCAAACTAGGTAGCGCTAAGTGTCGTTTTGACCGCCCAAAACGACACTTAGCGCTACCTAGTTGGGTCCGGGCGGACCTTGACTGCGCCGAGGGAATGGACGAGCGCGACGGCGGTGACGGCGCCCGCCGCCATGATGGACGCCAGCACCACCACCTGGAACCGGCCGGCCTCCAGCGGTGACGCGCCGCCGAAAATGGCGCCCACGAACGCGCCGGGCAGCGTCACCAGGCCCGTGGTCTTGGTCTGGTCGGTCGAGGGGATCAGGGCTGAATGCACGGACACGCGGGCCTGGAACAGCGTTGCGCGCCTGGGTGCCGCGCCCAGGGCCAGCCAGCCTTCCACCTGGTCCCACTGCTCGTGGACGGTTTCGAAAAACCGGCGCCCGGCCAGGACAGCGATCGTCATGCAGTTGCCGATCACGATCCCGCCCACGGCAAGCACGTACCGCGGTGCGAGCTCCACGGCCCCGGTGCCGAACACCACCACCAGGGTCATGGTGATCCCCGCGGCCATGGTGGCCGCCACCGCCCCGAAGCGCCGCCAGGACCAGGACAGCCGGCGCGCTGCCGTCACCGCGGCCACCATGAACATGACCAGCAGCGCGGCCCCCACCCACATCGGGTCCGTGATGATGCCGCCCAGCACCAGGCTGATGAGGGCCAGCTGCGCGGCGCCGCGCAGGATGGCCAGGGCAGGGGCAAGGAACGACGGCGAGCGGGCGCCCCAGAGCACTGCCGTGGCCAGGGCCATCAGGATGGCAACAGCCCACAGCGTGGGGACCAGTGCGGCGAGGGATGGCACAGGTCCAGCCTATCGACGTCGGCGCCTGGCGGCCGCTCGGTGACCGGCAGCCGGCGGGTGGCCATCAATAATCAGCACCCTTAGTGATTTGTGGTTACGATGGGAGGGCAAGCCGCTGGCGTTACGCAGGCGGGAGCCGACCGTAGGGAGAAACACCATGGGTTTGGATGACAAGATCGAAAACACCGCCGAAAAGCTGGGCGGCAAGGGCAAAGAGGCCGCCGGTGAAGCAACCGGTGATGATCGTTTGAAGGCTGAGGGCCAGACTGACCAGGCTAAGGGTGACCTTAAGCAGGCCGGGGAAAAGGTCAAGGACGCCTTCAAGAAAGACTAGGTGCCTTGTGGCAAGCGGAAGGGTGCGGCTCCAG
>NZ_VDEV01000027.1:0-163003 GCF_006151685.1 Arthrobacter sp. BB-1 | reverse complement strand
CAGTGGGGCCGCACCCTTTCCTTGTCCCGCGCCTGGAGGGTCTACTCTTGAGTGCATAGTCATGCACATATGCACTCAAGGAGGTGGACCCATTGTGGTCGGTGCTGCGGAACGCCACCTACCGGCGGCTGTTTGCCGCGCAGATTGTTGCGCTGATCGGCACGGGCCTGCTGACAGTGGCGCTCGGACTGCTCGCCTACGACCTTGCCGGCAGCAACGCCGGGGCCGTCTTGGGGACAGCGCTGACGGTCAAGATGCTCGCCTACGTGGGGCTGGCGCCGGTGATTACTGCGCTGGTGGCCCGGTGGCCCAGGAAACGGGTCCTCATCGGGGCCGACATGCTCCGCGCGGTGATGGCGCTGTCCCTGCCGTTCATCAGCGAGACATGGCAGATCTATGCGGTCATCTTCCTGCTCCAGTCCGCCTCCGCCACCTTCACTCCAGCCTTCCAGTCGCTGATCCCCGCCGTCCTTCCAGATGAGCGGGAGTACACCCGGGCTCTGTCCCTGTCCCGGCTTGCGTATGACATGGAGGCACTGGCCAGCCCGGCCATAGCCGCGCTGCTGCTGACTGTGGTGGGCTACAACAACCTGTTCCTCGGGACGGTTGCCGGCTTCCTGTCCTCCGCAGCCATGGTGGCCATCAGTACCCTGCCCAAAAGCGCGTCCGCCCCAGTGCCGCAGGCCTCGCTGTGGCACCGCACCACCCTGGGCGCCAGGATCTTCTGGCGGAACCGGCGGCTGCGGTCGCTGCTGGCCCTCAACCTGGTGGTTGCCGCCCCGACGGCGATGGTGCTGGTCAACACGGTGGTCTACGTCCGGGATGTCCTGAGGCGCCCGGACACCGACCTGGCCCTGGCGCTGGCCTGCTTCGGCGTGGGGTCCATGATTGTGGCGCTGGCCGCCCCGCAGGTCCTCGACCGGTTCGGGGACAGGGCCGTGATGCTCACCGGGGCTGCTGTAATCCCCTTCGTCCTGGCGGGCGCCGCGGCGCTCTCCCTGGACCGCGCCCTGGACCCCGCCCCAAGCGGGTGGTGGCTGCTGCTGGGCCTGTGGCTCCTGCTGGGCGCTGCCAGCGCAACCATCCTCACGCCGTCGTCAAGGCTCCTGCGCGAGGCGTCCACCGAGGACACCCGGCCCTATGTTTTTGCGGCGCAGTTCTCCCTCTCGCACGCCTGCTACATCCTCACCTATCCGCTGGCCGGGTGGGTGGGCGCTGTGGCGGGCCTGGGCTGGGCTGCGCTGGCACTGACAATTGTTGCGATAATAGCCAGTGCAGGAGCGTTCCTGTCCTGGCCGCGGCACGTGGCCGCACCAGCCACGGAAGCCGCAGGGGAGGAACAGCACGGTGAGCAGCCAGCCCTCCAGCGGACCACACCCCGCGCCTGACGCGCCCTCCCTTGTCCACCCGGTAGACCCCGGCCCGGAACTGCTGGAGACGGCGTCCGCCACACTGCGGATGCTCGCCGAGCCAACGCGCCTGCACCTGCTGTGGCAGCTGGCCGAGGGCCCCAAGACCGTCACGGAACTCACGGCAGCGGCGGCGGTGCCGCGGACAGTGGTGAGCCAGCACTTGGCTAAACTTCGGCTGAGCGGGCTGGTGGACACCCGCAAGGACGGCCGCCACGTGATCTACTCGCTCCACGACGGCCACCTGGTGCGGCTCATCCGCGAAACCATCAACCACGCTGACCACCGCATCACGGGCGAACCCGCCCACGGCTGACGCCCGCGCGTCGTCCCTAGCCTGAACGGAGCCCGCAATGGCCGCCACAACCGCCGGGGAAACCCGCGCCTGCACCCCGGAGCAGCTCCAGTCCGTCCGGGAGGCCCTGAAGTCCCCGCGGAGGCTCAAGACCGAAGTCCTGGGCGGGCTGGTCGTCGCACTGGCGCTCATCCCGGAGGCCATCGCGTTCTCCATCATTGCCGGCGTCGATCCCCGCCTGGGACTCTTCGCTTCCTTCACCATGGCCGTGACCATCGCGGTTGTGGGCGGCAGGCCCGCCATGATCTCCGCCGCCACGGGCGCGGTGGCCCTGGTGATTGCCCCGCTGGTGAAGTCCCACGGTGTGGACTACCTGATCGCCACGGTCATCCTGGCCGGAATGTTCCAGATCATCCTGGGCCTCTCCGGCGTGGCCAGGCTGCTGCGCTTCATTCCGCGGTCCGTGATGGTGGGCTTCGTCAACGCGCTGGCCATCCTGGTGTTCATGGCCCAGGTTCCGGAGCTGCTCAACGTGCCGTGGCTGGTGTATCCGCTGCTGGCGCTTGCCCTGCTGATCGTGTTCGGCCTGCCCAGGCTCACCAGCGCCGTGCCCGCCCCGCTGGTGGCAATCGTGGTCCTCACCCTGGTCACAGTGTTCGCGTCCATCGCCGTCCCCACGGTGGGGGACAAAGGCGAGTTGCCCGACTCGCTGCCATCGCTGTTCCTCCCCAACGTTCCGTTCAGCCTCGAAACCCTGCAGGTCATCTTCCCGTTCGCCCTCGCCATGGCGTTCGTGGGGCTCCTCGAATCCCTGATGACCGCCAAACTCGTGGACGACATCACGGACACCCGCTCGGACAAGACCCGGGAGGCCTGGGGCCAGGGCGTGGCCAACCTCGTCACGGGTTTCACCGGTGGGATGGGCGGCTGCGCGATGATCGGCCAGACCATGATCAACGTCAAGGCCTCCGGCGCACGCACCCGGATCTCCACCTTCCTGGCCGGCGCCTTCCTGCTGGTCCTCGTGGTGGTGCTCGGCGGCGTCGTGTCCCTGATCCCCATGGCGGCGCTGGTGGCCGTGATGATCTTCGTCTCGTGGGCCACCTTCGACTGGCACAGCATCCACCCACGCACCCTGAAGATGATGCCCAAGAGCGAAACCCTGGTGATGCTGGCCACCGTCATCGCTACCGTCGGCACGCACAACCTGGCCATCGGCGTGGGCGTCGGGGTGCTCGTGGCCATGGTGCTGTTCGCCCGCCGCGTGGCCCACTTCGTCACCGTGGAACGGACGCTGTCCACCGTCAACCGCCATGAGACCACCACCTACGTGGTGGACGGCGGGCTGTTCTTTGCCTCCTCCAACGACCTCTACACCCAGTTCGAGTACGCCCTGGACCCGGCCCACGTGGTGATCGACATGCACTCCTCGCACCTCTGGGACGCCTCCACCATCGCCGCCCTGGACGCCATCACCGAGAAGTACCGCGCCCACGGCAAGGACGTGAAAATCATCGGCCTCAATGACGCCAGCACCACCATGCGCGAACGGCTGGGCGGGAAGCTCGGCGCGGGGAACTAGGGCCTCGGGAGGACGTGCCTTCCTGCCCAGTTACTCGGGGGGTCAACCTGCTCAACCCGTTCAAGCCGGGGACACGCTCTGGTTCGCAGCGCGCCGCCCGGTTGCCAGGAAAGCAACTGGGCAGGAACGCACGGCTGCGGCCGGCAACCGCGACCGGGCCGTGTACAACCCGGAAGGCCCTCCTCGATTCCGGCGGCCGGGGGAGCGCGTTTGTGGCACCTTGACTGCATGTCGGGGGCCGGCGCCATAATCGGGCACGAACCATCGTGCGTGAAAAGCCGGATCATTCCGCCGAAGCAAAGGAGCCCCCGAATGACGAAGTACCTGATCTCGTTCCCCGGTGAGGCCATGCAGGTCCCCGAGGAGGAGTTCGAGGAGGTGGTGAGAACCTCGCATGCCGTCATTGAGGAGGCCAAGGAGGCGGGCGTCTATGTCTTCGGCGGCGGAATCGCCGAGGACGTGGCCCCGGTGATGGTGGCCGGGGACGGCACAGTCACCGAGGGCACCTACCCGGGCCATACGGTACCCAACGGCGGCTACACCATCCTCGAACTGCCCTCGCGGGAGGCGGCGCTGGAATGGGCTGCGAAGATCGCCGTCGCCTGCCGCTGCGCGCAGGAAGTCCGGCAGTTCCAGTACGACCCCGCGAGCTGACGACGGCGGCGCGTCACCTCAGCGGGCCGCGTACGACGGCGGCGCGTCAACTCAGCGGGCCGCGTACGACGGCGGCGCGTCAACTCAGCGGGCCGCGTACGACGGCGGCGCGTCACCTCAGTGGGTCGTCAGGCGTTGCGTTTCACCCAGCCCCAGACAGCTGTGGCCACGAACAGCACCAGGCCGATGACCGCCAGCCACACCAAGCCTTTGATGACGAAGCCGAGGATGGACAGGACAAGCCAGATGATAAGCAGTGTGATGATGAGTCCCATCCCGGAATCCTAGCCGGAATCACCAGTTGCCGTGGTGGTCCATGGGGTGGGCCTCCGGATTGCCGGGGGCGCTAAGGCCCGGCCATGTGGCCACCCGGCGGTCGACTTTTCCGCAGTGGGTGCAGTGCCGGCGGAAATTACCGTCCTGGTCCGTGTCGGCCAGCCAGTGGTGCCCCAGATTTACCCTGCATAACAGTGCCTTGAGCATGGCGGTCCGTCCTCAGCAGAGGCCCGGACCTGCGGGAAATTCCGCGCCCGGAACCGCCTTCATTCTACGCGCGGGGTTCCCCGGCGGCCATGCGCATTCCTGCGCCCGGGGGACTCCGCCCGCGTGTCTTGACACGGCACATCCGTCGGCGCAGGCTGATAGCGCTGGGTGCCACTGTTGGCGGTGTTGACTCAGCGTGCGTCGGCCAGCCAACGCCCCCGGAGCGGCCTGGACGCCCCGGACGAACAGTCCATTCCCTGTCTGGAGAAAATGAAATGGCCGGAGTAACTGTCAACGCCCTTGAAGCGAAGTCCTTTGACGAACCCGATGAAAAGCGCCGCCCGCCCAAGACGCAGGTGGACGTGGTGAACCTCGGCGGAACCACGTTGGGAAGGTTCACCTTTGAGCCGGGCTGGCGGTGGTCCGAAACCGTCAAGACCGTGGTCCATACGGATACCTGCCAGGTGAACCATGTGGGGATCTGCACCGCCGGGACGCTCACTGTTGAAATGGAAGACGGAACACGGAGCACGGTGAGCCCCGGCCATGCGTACAGCATTCCGGCCGGCCATGACGCCTGGGTGGAGGGTGATGAGGCATTCGTGGGCTACGAAGTCATGAGTGCCGCGGTCTTCGCAAAGCCCGCCTGATCCGGTGGCTACCCGCCCGCTCCGTGGACGGGGTTCCGGGGAAGCGGCCACAACAGGTGCGGGTCCCCGGAAAAAGCCCCGGCGCTGGTTGCGCCGGACCGGCATCGCCGCGCTGGTTTGGCTCGGGCTGGTCCTGGTGTCGACGGCGGTCAACCTGGTCATGGAGCGGGCGGAGAAGTCGAGCGTTCCCGCCTACGGCGAACGGGTCCGCGTGGGCAGCGAAGCCCTGAACGTGTACCGGAGCGGGGGCGGCGGCCAACCGATCATCCTCCTCGGTGGCCTGGGAACGCCGGCCCCTGCCCTCGACTTTGCGCCGCTGATCCGTGCGCTGGACGGCTTCGACGTCATCGTGGTCGAAGGGATTGGCTACGGCTACAGCGATATGGAAGGCAGCGCGCGCACCAACGAGAACATCAGCACCGAGCTGCACGACGTCGTGGCGAAACTGCAGGTGAGGCAGCCGTACGTCCTGGCAGGGCACTCCATTGCCGGGTTCTACATGCTTGACTACGCCAACCGGTTCCGCAGTGAGGTGTCCGCGGTGGTGGGCATCGACGCCACCATACCGAAACCCGGGCACGGTCAGGTTGAGGAGCCCCAGCCCGGCATCAACATCGAGCGGGTGCTCTCCTTTACCGGGCTGGTCCGGTCCGTCACCGCTATAGCCCCGGGCCTGCTGGACCCGGACAGCGACGCCTACACGGAGGACGAGCTGAAGCGCATGCGCCAGATGATGAGCTGGAACTACGGCAATCCCGCCGTTGCCGACGAATCAGCGCGGATTGCCAACAACGCCGCCGCCCTGAAGGGAGTTGGCTATCCCGATGACCTGCCCGTCCTTGCCTTCATCGCCGATGAAAAGACCGATTCCACAGCCACCAAGACATCGTCAACGCAGGACCTGCTGAAGAACGTCAGGCGCCAGCGGATCGTCCCCCTGGAAGGCGGGCACTACCTGCACTGGACCCAGTCCGAGCAGATGGCCGAGGAAATCCGCGCCTTCCTGGGCGGCAACGGCTGAGGAGCCCGGCCGGTCCCCAGCCCTTACCCGGCCGGGTACGGGGCCGTGGCGAGGGACCGGGCCAGGTGCGCAGCGTTGCGCGCGGCACCGGCGGTGGTGGCGGCCACCTTCTCGGGGACGCTGTCCAGATCCTTGTAATCCACTGTCTGCATGGCCTCGCCCACCCAGTAAGTGGCGCCCTGGGCGGGAATGGTGAAGCCGACGTCGTTCAGCGCCTGCTGCGTGTCAGCAACGGTCTTGTGGGCGCCATCCTCGTTGCCCACCACCGCCACGACCGCCACCTTCCCGTACATAACGGGCCTGCCGGCGTCGTCCGTTTCCGCGAGGTCCGCGTCCAGGCGCTCGATGACCCGCTGGGTGATGCTGCTGGGATGGCCCATCCAGATGGGGGTGGCCAGGACCAGGATGTCGGCCGCCAGGATTTTCTCGCGGATCCCGGGCCAGGCATCGCCGGCGCCCATGTCCACCTGCACGCCGGGCATCACGTTGTGGTCCACCACCCGCACGGAGGTTCCGCTGACGCCGTGCGCTGCGAGTTCGTCCAGCACGTGGCGTGCCATGAGTTCGCTGCTGGACGGCTCGGGCGAGGGGGTCAGGGAGCAGATCAGGGCAAATGCGGTGAGGTCAGCCATCGGTCTTCCTTGTCATTCGTGGGGGTGTTCCGTCGTGCCACTCTAGGGTTCGTAGCCAGCAGCACGGCGGACTGCCCACCCCAACTAGGTAGCGCTAAGTGTCGTTTTGACGCCCCAAAACGACACTTAGCGCTACCTAGTTGGGAGGGGAGGCTGGGAGGCAAGCGTTGCGCGATCAATAGCAAGTGTGCTTAGTATCTAAGTAGTAACCATACTTACTATCTCGGCATGCTGGGTTCCAGGGACCAGTTGCCTTCCAACGAAAGCGAGCGATGATGACCGAGTACGGGAACGTTGCCGGGCAGGCGGCCGGTGAGGTCCGAAATGTGGCCCAGGCCGCCAAGCTCGAGGCTGGAAACGTGGCGTCCGAGGCGAAGTCCAGTGCGAAGGACCTCTTGCACCAGGCGAAGTCCGGTGTGAGCAGCCAGGCCGGTGCCCAGCAGCAGAAAGCCGCTGACGGCGTCAAGACCATCTCCACCCAGCTGCGCACCATGGCTGATGCGCCGGACCAGCAGGGCGTAGCCAGCGACCTTGTTCGCCAGGCTGCCGACCGCACGGCCGCGGTGGCGTCCTGGATCGAGGGCAAGGATGCGGGATCACTCCTGAATGACGTGCAGTCCTTCGCCCGCCGCAAGCCGGGCACGTTCCTGCTCCTGGCCGCCGGCGCAGGGCTGCTTGCCGGCCGGGTGGCGCGGAGCCTCCAGGCAGGCGCCCCCGGCCCGGAGGCGCAGGAGGGAATCCCGCCCCGCCCGGCACAGGCGCCGGCTGCCGCAAGCCCTGTTGCGCCCTGGGGCGAGGAATCGCTCTATCGGGAGCCCGTGCCTGTCCAGCCCGCCTACGGCGAAACCATTTACGGGGAACCCGCCCGGCCCGCATACCCCGGCACCGAAGGCGGGGTCCCGCTGAGGGATCCCGATGACCCGTACACCGACATGCCGGGAGGAGGACGCCAACTGTGAAAAGACTGTTCTTATTCTTCCTGCCCACCATCATCAGCAAGGTGCAAAAGGCCCGTAAGGCCAAGCAGCTCCGCGCGGCGCAGGCCAGGCCGCCGCGGAACCGCTACGAAAACTGACCCATGAACTGCTTCATCAGCTAACAACCAACGCAGCATTTGAAGGAGAACACATGATCAGCACTGAGAACCTTTCCGCACTGACCACTGCCGGCGGACACGTCCTGGGCTCCGACGGCAGCAAGATCGGATCCGTCGGACAGATCTACGTGGACGACCAGACGTCCGAGCCCACCTGGGTCACGGTCAAGACCGGGCTCTTTGGCACCCACGAGTCCTTCGCACCTTTGGATTCCGCAACCCAGGACGGCAATGACATCCTCATTGCCCACACCAAGGACAAGGTCAAGGACGCGCCCCGCGTCGCACCGGACGGCCACCTGGAGCCCGCAGAGGAAGAGCGGCTCTACGCCTACTACGGCGTCAGCGGTCGCGCCGGGATGGCCGACACCGACCGCGGCGCCGACCGGGACCACGAAACGCGCGGCACCGTCGGCCATGACACCTCAGGCGCCACCACCGATGACGCAATGACCCGCTCGGAAGAGCAGCTCCACGTGGGCACCCGCGAGGAGGAAACCGGCCGGGCGCGCCTGCGCAAGTACGTGGTCACCGAAAACGTCACCACCACCGTCCCGGTCCAGCGCGAAGAGGTGCGCCTGGAACGCGAACCCATCACCGACGCCAACCGCGGCAACGCCATGAGCGGCCCCGCCATCAGCGAGGAAGAGCACGAGGTCATCCTCCACCAGGAGCGCCCCGTCGTCGAAAAGGAAGCGGTACCGGTGGAGCGTGTCCGCCTGGACAAGGAAACGGTCACCGATGAGCGCACCGTCACCGAAGAGGTCCGCAAGGAGAACATCGACCTCGACGACGACGGCCGCACCCGCCGCTAGGAACCGGCGCTCAGCGGCCTTCGCCAGTGCATAACGCGCGGTCCGCCCTCCAGCCAGGAGGGCGGACCGCGCGTTTTTGTTCCCAGGCGATGGGCAGTTCCCTTACCGCGCGGCTACTTCGGATTCGAGCATGTCGTACGCCGGAGTGGTGAGGAAGTCGGTGTACTCCTCGGAAAGGCAGATCCCGGAAATTATCCTGGACGCCGGCTCGTAGTACCTGCTGAACAGGTCTTCGCCCACTTCACCGCGGAGCTTCCGGGTTTCCTCGGCCAGCAGGCGCTCCACCAGTTCCCGGGTCACCGTGTTGCCCGTGTCCGCCAGGGTCACTGCGTTCCGGATCTGCTGCCACACCTGTGACCGGGAGATTTCCGCCGTCGCAGCATCTTCCATCAGGTTGTGGATAGCCACCGCCCCGTTGCCGGACAGCCACACGGCGGTGTAGGCGACGGAGACGTAGAGGTTGCCGCGAAGGCCGGCCTCGGTGGCTTCTCCGGGCGCGGATTCGATGTCGAGCAGCTGCTCGGCGGTGACGTGGACCTCGGGCCTCGTCCGCTGCACCTGGTTGGGGGCATCCCCAAGGACCGCATCGAACACCTCCATGCAGATGGGCACCAGGTCCGGATGCGCAACCCAGGAGCCGTCGAAGCCGTCATTGGCCTCGCGCGTCTTGTCCGCACGGACCTTCTCAAACGCAGCCTCCGTGACTTCCGGCTGCCGGCGGTTCGGGATCACCGCGGCCATGCCGCCCATGGCGAAGGCGCCGCGCTGGTGGCAGGTTTTGACCAGGAGCTCGGTGTACGCCCGCATGAACGGCACCGTCATGGATACGGCCGCACGGTCAGGAAGCGTGAATTTCGGGCCGGAATCGCGGAAGTACTTGATGATGCTGAACAGGTAATCCCAGCGCCCGGCGTTGAGCCCGGAGGCGTGGTTGCGGAGTTCGTACAGGATCTCGTCCATCTCGAAGGCTGCGGGAATGGTTTCTACGAGCACGGTAGCCCGGATGGTTCCCTGCGGGATGCCGAGGGTGTCCTGGGCAAAGACAAAGATGTCGTTCCACAGGCGGGCCTCCAGGTGGCTTTCCATCTTGGGCAGGTAGTAGTAGGGGCCGTGGCCGTTTTCGAGGAGCTGCTTCGCGTTGTGGAAGAAGTGCAGGCCAAAGTCCACCAGGGCTCCGACGGCGGGCCGCCCGTCGAATTCCAGGTTCCGCTCCTCCATGTGCCAACCGCGGGGACGCATTATGACGACGGCGGTGGGCGCGTCGGTGCGCAGGGCGTAGGTCTTGCCCTCGGGCGAGGTGTAGGCCAGGGTTCCGCGTGCTGCGTCATACAGCGAGAGCTGGCCGTCGACGACGTTGAACCACGTGGGGCAGCTGGCATCTTCAAGGTCTGCCAGCCACACCTTGGCTCCCGAGTTAAGGGCATTGATCGCCATCTTTGCGGGAGAGCAGGGGCCGGTGATTTCAACCCGGCGGTCCTGCAGGGCAGCCGGAGCCGGGGCAACCGTCCAGTCACCCTCGCGCACTGCTGCTGTCTCCGGCAGGAAGTCCAGGGTTCCGGTCCGGCTCGCTTCTGCCCGGCGGACCTGCCGCGATTCCAGGCGGGCGTCACGTTCGGCGGCAAAACGGCTGTGGAGTTCAGCCAGGAACTCCAGGGCTTCCGGCGTCAGGATCTCGGAGGCGCGTTCAAAGGGCGGGTTGGAGATACGGGTCAGGGGCATTGCTGGTCCTTTCAACAAGTTTTCGCATTATGGACAATATGTTCTGTCTGATGAAAAAACAACGTTTGAAAGTAAATCGGTCAGACCGTTGACTAATGGTCTGACCGCTACGTAGTCTCAGATCCATCTGAAGAAATCTCCCTCTCACATCGTGGAATTTTGCTGGCGCTTCACCCCTGTACCGCGTTCCATCACCTCCCCCTGCTCCAAACACAAAGGAGTTTTTTGTGAGCACTTATCAGCAAGTCGTGGACCCCCTCTGGGGTTCGCTGGGCCTCTCGGCCCTGTGTGCGGCGCTGCCGTTGATCCTCTTGTTCGTCCTGTTGGGCGTTTTCCGCGTGAAAGCCGCAAAAGCTGCGTTGACCAGCCTGCTGCTGTCCATCGTCCTGGCAGCCGTCGTGTGGCAGATGCCCCTGGACCAGGTATTCAGTGCCACGGCCGCAGGCGCCTTCTACGGCTTCTTCCCCATCCTCTGGATCCTCATCAACGCCCTCTGGGTCTACAAACTCACCGTCGCCACGCCCTGGTTCGACGCCCTTGGCCGGACCATCCGGTCCATCTCCAATGACCTGCGCATCCTCTCGATCCTGATCGCATTCTGCTTCGGCGCGCTGCTGGAATCCCTGGCCGGATTCGGCGCGCCGGTGGCCATTACTGCCGCCATGCTGATGGCCGCCGGCATGAAGCCCTTCAAGTCAGCCGTTGTGTCATTGCTGGCCAACACGGCACCTGTGGCCTTCGGTGCCATGGCCGCACCCATCATTGCCCTCAACGGCGTCACCGGCCTGCCGCTGCACGACCTGTCCTCGATGGCCGGGCGCCAGACGCCCTTCATCGCCCTGATCGTGCCCCTGCTGCTCGTCTTCATCGTGGACGGCAAGCGCGGTTTGAAGCAGACGTGGCCCGTGGCACTGGTGGCCGGCGCCGTATTCGGCATCTTCCAGTTCATTACCTCGAACTACTTCGCCGTGGAACTGACGGACGTTGTGGCCGCCGTAGCCACCGTGGCCGCGGTGCTGCTGATGCTGCGCGTCTGGCAGCCCCGGGAGATCATCGAAATGTCCGGCCAGGCCAGCGGCCCGGACCAGCCCGGGGAGGAGGAACCGCCGTCGGGCCCGTCCACGGACGGCCGCCGCCCCGCCTCGGGGAGGATTCCGGCGTCTGCCTCCGTTACCGAGGCCGTCTCCGCCGCTGCGACCACCCGGGTCTTGGCACCGGCCGGCAGTTCCGCCCAGCGGCCGGGGCCGCGGGAAATCTGGATGGCCATAGCCCCGTACCTGATCATTATGGCCATTTTCTCCATCGCCCAGATCCCGGTGGTCAAGACCTGGCTCAGCGCGGCCGGAAGCGTGAGCTTCTCCTGGCCTGGCCTGGACGTTGTGGACGCGGACGGCAAGCACGTGGCCGCGCAAAAGTTCAAGTTCGACCACCTCAAGGCCACCGGCACGCTCCTCCTCATCTCCGGGATCATCACCATGGCCCTGTACCGCATCCCGGCCGCAGCAGGCCTGCGCATTTACGGGGAGACACTCAAGCAATTGCGGTGGACCATCGTGACCGTGATGTCCGTCCTGGCCCTGTCCTTCGTCATGAACCTGTCCGGCCAGACCACCTCCCTGGGCCTGGCACTCGCCTCGGCCGGCGGATTCTTCGCCGTCCTCTCCCCGGTGATCGGCTGGCTGGGCGTCGCCCTCACCGGCTCTGACACCTCGTCCAACTCCCTCTTCGGCCAGCTCCAGGTTTCCGCAGCCGAACAGACGGGCCTGCCTCCCGTCCTCATGGCCGCGGCAAACTCGTCCGCCGGTGTGATGGGCAAGATGCTGTCCCTGCAGAACCTCGCCGTGGCAGCCGCCGCCGTGGGCATGGAGGGATCAGAAGGCACGCTCTTCAGGAAGCTCCTGGGCTGGAGCCTTGGGCTCCTGGCCGTCATGATCCTCCTGGTCCTGCTCCAGTCGACGCCGGTGCTTGGCTGGATGGTTCCCTAAACGCCGCGCCGCCCTTACAAATGAAACAGGGCCGGGGGAGTGCTTCAGCCCCCGGCCCCATGCCCCAAGAAACAAAGAGGTTTCCTTTCCATGAGTACATCTGCAGTTGCAACAGCATCATCGGCGCTTCTCTCCGCAAGCGCACACGCTTCCACGGACCTGGACGAACGCGTCCGGGTGAGCACGGACCGTTCCGGCTACATTCCTCCCAGCCTCCCGGACGGCGTTGTGTACGCCACCAGCACGGAGGAGGTGGTGGCCACCATGAAACTGGCCGCGGCCCACAACGTGCCGGTTGTTCCCCGCGGTGCCGGAACAGGCCTGGCAGCCGGAGCATCAGCCCGGGCAGGTGAAGTGGTCCTCGACCTGGCCCGCATGAACCGGATCCTCCACATCGACCCCGTGGAGCAGCTGGCGGTGGTTGAACCCGGCGTCCTCAATGCGGAGGTCAACGCCGCCGCCCGGGAGCACGGACTGTTCTACGCCCCGGATCCGGCCAGCACGGCCATCTGTTCCATCGGCGGCAACATCGCCACCAACGCCGGCGGCATGTGGTGCGCAAAGTACGGCGTCACCCGGGAATCCGTCCTGGCGCTCAAGGTTGTCCTTCCCGATGGCCGGGTGCTGCGCACGGGACGGGAGACCATCAAGGGCGTGACCGGGTATGACCTGAATGCCCTGATGATCGGTTCCGAAGGGACGCTGGGCGTGGTGGTGGAGGCCACCCTGCGGCTGCGGCCGCGGCCGGTCCAGACCGCCACCGTTGCCGCGTATTTCCCGGACGTGGCCGCCGCCGCCCTGGCCGCCTCTGCCATCATCGCCGCGCGGCTGCAGCCCTCGGTGCTGGAACTCATGGACGGCCCCACCCTGGAAGCCGTTGATGCAGCGCACGGCACCAGCCACCGGTCAAAGGGCGGGGCCTTCCTGCTGGCGCAGACCGACGGCTACGGTGCGTTCCTCGAACAGGACGTCCTCCTCCAGGCCATCCAGCCGTTTGCCAGCTCCATCGAGAAGGCCGTGGATCCGGCAGCAGCGGATGCGCTCGTGGCCACAAGGCGGGAGGCCATCCCGTCCCTCGAGAAGCTGGGCCGGGTGTCCATCTGCGACATCGGCGTCCCGCGGAACCGGCTGGCGGCAGTTTTCGCCGGCCTGGACGACATTTCCCGGAAGACCGGCGTCCGGATTTTCAACGTGGCACACGCGGCGGACGGCAACCTCCACCCGATGATCGTCGTCGAGCCTGAAGAATCCATCACCGAGGGGCCCGCCAAAAAGGCCCTCGGCGACATGTTCTACCTGGCGCAGCGCCTTGGCGGCACGCTGACCGGGGAACACGGCGTCGGCCTGCTCAAGCGCGACTGGCTCGAGGATGAGCTCGGCGGCCTTTCGCTCGAACTCCAGCGCTCAATCCGCAGGGTCTTCGACCCCCAGGGAATCCTCAACCCCGGCAAAGCGATCTAGCAGGCCGGGCCGCTGCGGCGGCGGAGGAAAGGGGCGGCGGGAGCGGGTTTCCGTTGCCCCTTTCCCTCGCCTCCTCCGCCGCGGCCGGAACGCGGTGCAGGACGGTCCCGTAGGGCAGGATGGAAGCATGGCCGAATCAGCAGCGGAATCCTCACCGAAGCGGACCTATGATGTCCTGCTGGACGACGTCGAGGCGGGCCTCCGTTCCGGGCGCTTCAAGGCAGGGGACCAGCTTCCGGGAGAACGCATCCTGGCGGAAACCTATGGCATCTCCCGCGCTTCAGTGCGTGAAGCCATGCGCCTCCTCGATGCAATGGGGATTCTCCGCAGCTCGAACAAGGCCGGCCCCAAATCGGGCGCCGTCATCGTGTCAGAGCCATCAGCGGGACTGTCCTCCACCCTCCGGCTGCACATCGCCAGCAGCCGGCTTCCGGTGGCGGACATCGTCGAAACCCGTATCCTCCTGGAGACCTGGGCGGCCCGGACCGCGGCCGAACGTCACGATCCTGAGGGCATCCAGCGGGCCAGGGAGCTGCTCCTGGCGATGGACGCCCCGGACATGGATCCGGAAACATTCCACGCCCTGGACGCGCAGTTCCACATGGCGCTCAGCGCACTGGCCGGCAATACGGTAATTGAAACCATCATGGATTCCCTCAGCGGCTCCATCCGCGGCTACATCAAGGACGCCTTGGCGGCCCTGGGCCAATGGCCGGTTGTGCTCGCTGAGCTGAGGGCGCACCACCATGCGATCTTCGACGCCGTTGAGGCGAAGAATGCCGATCTTGCCGCGGACCTTCTTCGGAACCATGTGGCGTGGCTTTATGAGCAGACGGCACGGGCCCGCTCCTGAGCATTAACGGCCAGTGACGTTCCGGACGGTTCCGCCGGGACGGTGCGGCTAGCCGGCAATAACGCCCGACGGCGGCAGGTCGGCTTCCGGCCCCGGCTCGCCGCCCATTGCGGCCACCAGCCGTTCGCGGGCACGCCCGAGGTGGATGTCCAGCAGCTGGGCGGCTTCTTCTCCGCGGCCTTCCTCGATCAGTTCCAGGAGCTTCTGGTGCTCGGCCTGGATGAGGGCCGTATCCAGGAGGTGCAGGGACTGCACTCGGGACATGCACAGGCGGACTTCCCCCACCAGGGACAGGTACATCCTGCTGATGCGCTGGTTTCCCACCGCATCAATCAGGCTGGTGTGGAACCGCATGTCCGGTTCCACAACGTCAAGCGGGGCGCCGGTTTTCAGGGCCGCAATGTCCCTGTTGGCCTTCACGGCGCCGGCCGGCACCGTCCGGCCGGACGCCAGCCGGCGGAGCACTTCGCTTTCCAGGTACGCCCTGGCCACGTAGATGTCCCGGACGGATTCCGGCCCCAGATCCACCACCCGTGCCGTTTTGTGGGCGCCCCGGTCCAGCAGCCCCTCGGCGACGAGTTTTTCAATCGAGGCCTTGGCGGTAGGCCGGGCCACCTCGTAGGACGATGCCACGTCCGTCTCGGTGAGCGCCTCGCCGGAATGGAGCTCGCCGGAGAAGACGCGGCTCCGCAGATCCGCGGCGATCGCATCCACGATCGAGACTGCTGCAACACGTCCGGCCACTGGCGTTCCTCCCAAAACTTTCCCCGTTTCCTTATTTTGCCAGACAAGTCAGCATCAGCACTTGACCTACATGTGTACTTGTTAGACAATTTGAAGGCGCCACGGAGTTGTGACGCTTCACACACATCTGGAGACACATGTTTCAGCAGATCCTCGATCCCATTGCCGGGTCCCTACTGATTTCCGCCCTCTGCGCGGCCCTTCCGCTCATCCTGCTCTTCGTCCTCCTGGGCGTCTTCAGGGTCAAGGCACCCGTAGCTGCCCTTTCCAGCCTTGCGCTGTCGCTCGTGCTGGCCGTTGTCGGCTGGCGGATGCCCGTCAGCCAGGCCCTGGGGGCCACCGCGGCCGGCATCTTCTACGGCCTGTTCCCCATCCTTTGGATCCTGGTCAACGCGCTGTGGATCTACCGGCTCACCGTGGCCACCCCCTGGTTTGAAGTGCTGGGCCGGACCATCCGCTCCATCTCCAACGACCTGCGCATCCTCTCGATCCTGATCGCCTTCTGTTTCGGCGCGCTGCTTGAGTCCCTGGCCGGATTCGGCGCCCCCGTGGCCATCTCGGCGGCCATGCTGATGGCCGCCGGCATGAAGCCGCTGAAATCGGCCGTGGTCTCGCTGCTGGCCAACACGGCACCTGTTGCCTTCGGTGCCATGGCTGCCCCGATCATCGCCCTCAACGGCGTCACCGGCCTGCCGCTTCATGACCTCTCCTCGATGGCCGGGCGCCAGACGCCCTTCATTGCCCTGATCGTGCCGCTGCTGCTCGTCTTCATCGTGGACGGCAAGCGCGGACTGAGGCAGACCTGGCCCGTAGCCCTGGTGGCCGGCGCCGCGTTCGCCGCCGCGCAGTTCGTCACCTCCAACTACCTCGCCGTGGAACTGACGGACGTTGTGGCCGCCGTCGTCACCGTTGCCGCTGTCCTGCTGATGCTGAAGGTCTGGCAGCCGGCGGAAAATGTTGGCATCGGAGGCGCCGTGCAGGCGGCTGCGGTCCCCGCCGTCGTCCGCCCCGCCGTCGTCAGCGCCAGCGGAACGGGCCGCACCGGCGGCACCGCGCCGAAGGAAGACACGACGGCGGTGCACGGCAGCGGCGGCACTGGAGCGGACGCGGTCCCCGCAGACAACTCCCGGCCCGCACCGCGCCAGATCTGGCTCGCGATTGCCCCCTACCTGATCATCATCGCCGTGTTCTCGGTGGCCCAGATCCCGCCCGTCAAGGCGTGGCTGAGCCAGGTTGGCAGCGTAACGTTCGCCTGGCCCGGGCTGGACATCACCGATTCGGCCGGCAAGCCGGTGGCGGCAACCAAGTTCAAGCTGGACCACATCAAGGCCACCGGCACCCTGCTGCTGCTCTCCGGCATCATCACCATGGCGCTCTACAAAATCACCGCGTCGCAGGGCCTGCGCATCTACCGGGACACCCTGGTGCAGCTGCGCTGGACCATCGTCACCGTGACCGCCGTCCTGGGGCTGTCCTTCGTGATGAACCTGTCCGGCCAGACCACCACACTGGGGTTCGCCCTGGCCTCGGCCGGCGGCTTCTTCGCCGTCCTCTCGCCCCTGATCGGCTGGATCGGTGTCGCCCTGACCGGCTCGGACACCTCCTCCAACTCGCTGTTCGGGCAAATGCAGGCCACCGCCGCCCAGCAGACCGGACTGTCGCCGGTGCTGATGGCAGCGTCCAACTCCTCCGCGGGCGTGATGGGCAAGATGCTCTCGCTGCAGAACCTGGCCGTCGCCTCGGCTGCGGTGGGCCTTGACGGTGCCGAAGGGACCCTGTTCCGCAAGCTCGTCGGCTGGAGCCTGGGCCTCCTGGCCCTCATTACGCTGCTGATCTTCCTGCAGTCCACCCCCGTCCTGGGCTGGATGGTACCCTGATGGCGTCCCTGGACCTCGCCGGCCTCCGCTCGGCAGTCAACGATCCTGCCCAGGTCAAGACCCGGGCCATCGACCTGCACGCCAACGCCCACGACGCCTCCCACTTCCTGCTCATCCCGCAGGCCGTGGTGACGGCCGGAAGCGCGGCGGACGTGGGCGGGCTCCTGCGCGCCAGCGCCGAACAGGGCGTCCCGTTGACCTTCCGCTCCGGCGGCACCAGCCTCAGCGGCCAGGCGGTCACCGACGGCGTGCTGGTGGACGTGCGGCGCAACTTCCGGGACGTTGAAGTGCTCGACGGCGGCGCCCGGGTCCGCGTGCAGCCGGGCGTCACCGTGCGCGCGCTGAATGCGCGGCTGGCCCCGTACGGGCGCAAGTTCGGCCCCGATCCTGCCAGCGAGGCGGCCTGCACGGTGGGCGGGGTGGTGGCCAACAACTCCTCCGGGATGAACTGCGGCACCGTGGACAACGCCTACCAGACGTTGGAGTCCCTCACCGTGGTGCTGCCCTCGGGCACGGTCATCGACACCGGGGCGCCGGACGCGGACCACAAGCTGCGGACGCTGGAGCCGGAACTGTACGAAGGCCTGGCGCAGCTTGCCGCGCGGGTGCGCGGCAACAGCGATTCCGTGCGCCGGATCCGGCAGCAGTTCTCCATGAAGAACACCATGGGCTACGGCCTGAACTCCCTGCTGGACCACAGCAGCCCGGTGGACATCATGGCCCACCTGATCGTGGGCAGCGAGGGCACGCTGGGCTTCGTGGCGGAGGCGGTGTTCCGCACCATCCCGCGGCTCCCGCACGCTGCCACCGGCCTGCTGGTTTTCCCGGACCTGCAGGCGGCCAACGCGGCGCTGCCGGAGCTGGTGGGTTCCGGCGCGGCCACGGTGGAACTCATGGACGCCCTGTCCCTGAAGGTGGGCCAGGGGCTGAAGGGGACTCCCGCCGTCGTACGCGATCTTGCGGTGCGGGACCATGCCGCGCTGCTGGTCGAATATTCGGCCGAAGGGCAGGACGAGCTGGCGGCCCTCCAGCACGGCGGCGAGGCCCTCCTGGCGGGGCTGAACCTCTCGGCCGAGGCCCGGTTCACCGGCGATGCCTCGGCGCGGGCCGGGCTCTGGCACCTCCGCAAGGGCCTGTACGCCTCGGTGGCCGGCGCCCGGCCGCAGGGGACCACGGCACTGCTGGAGGACATTGTGGTGCCGGTGCCCGTCCTGGGCCGGACCTGCCGGGAGCTGATCGGGCTGTTCGACAAGTACAGCTACAGCAACAGCGTGATCTTCGGCCACGCGAAGGACGGCAATGTCCACTTCATGCTCACGGACGGGTTCACCACGGACGAGGAGCTGGAGAGGTACAGCTCGTTCACGGAGGACATGGTGGACCTGGTCCTGGGCGAGGGCGGCTCACTCAAGGCCGAGCACGGCACCGGCCGGGTCATGGCGCCCTACGTGCGGCGGCAGTACGGGGACGAACTGTACGGCGTGATGCGCAGGATCAAGGAGCTGTTCGATCCCGCCGGGATGCTGAACCCCGGCGTGCTCATGGACGACGACCCCCAGGCGCACCTGCGCCACATCAAGACGGCCCCGCCGGTGGCCGAGGAGGTGGACCGCTGCGTTTCCTGCGGCTACTGCGAGCCGGTGTGCCCCAGCAAGGACCTCACCCTCACGCCGCGGCAGCGGATCGTCACCCTGCGCGCCATCGAGTCCGCCCGCCTGGCCGGGGACATGGCGCTGGTGCAGCAGCTGGAAAAGGACTACGACTACGAGTCCGTGCAGACCTGCGCCGTGGACGGCATGTGCCAGACGGCCTGCCCCGTGGACATTAACACCGGGCTGCTGGTCAAGCGGCTCCGGCGTTCCGATGCCGGGCCCGTGACCAACGGCGCCTGGAACGCCGCCGCGAAGCACTGGGAGGGCGTCACCCGCGGCGCCTCGCTGGCCCTGACCGTGGTGGACAAGCTGCCCGCCGCGGCGGTGGCGGCGCCGAACAAGGCGGCCCGGGCTGTCCTGGGGACGGACACGGTGCCGCTGTACTCGCCGGAGCTGCCGGGCGGCGGTTCCGTGCGGAAACGTCCGACGCCGGTCGGGGCGCCGGACGCGGTCTACTTCCCTGCGTGCGTGGGGACGATGTTCGGGCCGGCTGGGGCGGGTTCGTCTCCTGATGGGCCGGCTTCGGGGCGGGGCGTGCAGTACAGCTTTGAGCAGCTGTGCGCGCGGGCAGGCATCACCCTGCTGGTGCCGGCGGGGATCGACGGGCTCTGCTGCGGAACCCCGTGGTCCTCCAAGGGCATGGCGGCCGGCCAGGAGACGATGCGCCGGAAGACCCTGGCGGCGCTCCGGGAGGCCACCCGCGACGGCGAACTTGCCATCATCTGCGATGCGTCGTCCTGCACGGAGGGACTGCGCCAGGCGGTGGAATCGGACGAACCGCTGGTGGGCCAGCGGCCGCTGCGGATCGTGGATGCCGTGGACTTCGCCGCCGAGCACATCCTGCCCAAGCTGCCGGACCACGCAAAGCTCGAGTCGCTGGCCCTGCACCCCACCTGCTCCTCCACGCGCATGGGGATCAACGGTTCCCTGGATGCGGTGGCGGCTGCGGTGGCGGAGAAGGTGGATGTCCCGGTGAACTGGGGCTGCTGCGCATTCGCGGGGGACCGTGGCATGCTCCACCCCGAGCTCACGGCATCCGCCACCCGGAAACAGGGCGAGGAGGTTGCCGAGCTGGGGGCGTCGGCCCATGCGTCGTGCAACCGCACCTGCGAGCTGGGCATGACCCGGGCAACCGGAGCCGACTACCGCCACGTCCTCGAGCTGCTGGAGGAGGTAACCCGCTAACCCCCCCCCCCACCGACGCTCTCTCACTTGACGTGGCTTTTCGGGCGACGCTCACTCACTTGACGTGGGTTTTCAGGCGACGCTCTCTCACTTGACGTGGGTTTTCGGGCGACGCTCTCTCACTTGCCAAGCAGGAAGCGATCGAGCGTCTGGCTGCCCGGCGTGCGTTCCCGCCCAGTTGCTTTCGGGGAGACACCCTGCAGAGGCGGGACACGCCGTCGTCCGCGGCGCGCCCCCAGGTGGCAGGAACAGTACCTGGGCAGGAACGCACGACGGCGGCCCGCGCCTGGGCGAACAACGGAGACAAAGCGCTGGAGGCGATTGTCCGCACGGGTGGACCCAGGATGAGTGCCGCCGGCTGCAAACCACCCCTCGTCCACACGGCCGGGATTGGGTCCCATCCCCAACTAAGTAGCGCTAAGTGTCGTTTTGAGGGTTCAAAATGACACTTAGCGCTACCTCGTTGGGCCGGGAGACGACGGCGGTGCGCACCTGGCAGTGATGTTGCGGCAGGGCGCGCCAGGCTCAGGCACCGGCCCAGCGGCGCAGCGTGCTGTTGATGAGTCCGATGAGCACCGCAGTCCACCAGCAGGTCTGGGAGATGGTCAGTGCGATCAGGAGCCGGAGACGCAGCCTGCGGGTTAACTCGCTGAAGCGTGTGCGGGCCGGGAGCGCGAGCAGCCGGTGCATGGCCGGTGCGATGCTGAGGCCGTTGAGCATCAGCACCAGGACGGCGACGAGCTTGACCACTGTGACCATGTTGGCCAGATCGGGGCTGATCAGTGCGCCGGAAACCAGCAGGAGGGCCAGGCCGCCCCAAATGAGCGGCTTTGCTGCGGCCTCAAGCTTCCCGGACTCGTGCATTTCCATCTTGCCGAGCAGCCACAGCAGACCCAGCCAGTCGACCACCAGGATGGTGCCAAAGGACAGGACCAGGGCAAGGATATGAACGGCAAGCCCGATCCGGTGGAGTTCCGGCCCGCAGTCCACAAAATGCCCCACCAGCACCGAAGCCAGCCATCCGGCCGTGCACAGCACCCCGAGGAGGACCAGCCGCTGCATTTGCCGGCGTGACATCGGTGCCGGCGGGCGCGCCGTCTCCGGCGGGGCAGGCCGAAGCGTTGCCATGCCTGTCATCGCGGAACCCCGCTGCGCTGTTCCCCGCGGCGCTGTACGGCGCAGCGCCGCGGAGGGGTGGAAAGCGACATGTGGAACCTAGCTCAGCTCGACGTCTTTGAACTCCACGGTGGCGCCCTTGGCCAGGGCCGGGGTCTCAGACTCTTCCCCGTGGCGGTTGAAAGTGGGGACACCGAGGGTTGCACGCAGCGTGTAGGTCCCGGCTTCGGGAACCGTGAAGTTGTTGGCGTAGTGGTAGAAGGTGGAGTAGTAGAAGTTCAGGTCCAGCTCCTGCACCACCTTGTCCTGGGCGTTCACTACCTCGAGCTTTATGGGGACGTCCGGGACGATCCTGCCGGTGGACGTCTCAACCGGGATGATCTCGATGTGATGGGTCTCGCCGGCCTCCGGAGCACGGAAATGCGTGCCGTGCTCGTCAAACCACGGCTCGGCGGCCTCGGTGATCAGGTTGACGGTCCATTCTCCGGAGTCGACCGTTTTGCCCTTCTCGGCAAGCTCATCGGCCAGCACCTGGTACTGCTCCTGAACGCCGGCCGGAACAGCGAACGCCTCTTCCTTTGCGGAGGCTTGGGTGTTTGCGGCGGCTTGGGTGCCGCAACCGCTAAGTGCGAGGACGGCAAGGGGGGTGGCCAGTGCGGCAAGGGCGGCGCGAAGCATCGTAATTTCCTCTGGTTGGGGTGCTTGAACAACTGCGGTGTGGCGGGACTGAAAGCCCACGCTGGGGAGGGTGAAACAGAGGCAGTGCAGCCTTGCCTAAACGCCAAGGTTAGCCTTACCTAAACCGGAAGATTACCTGTGCCGAGGAATTATGCAAACTTTTCATGCGCTAATTCGACGACTGTTACGGGGCGGGCTGAAGCGATCGACAGCGGTTCCCCATAGGCCGCGCCGCGTTGCTTCGGTTGCGGCTCAGGAAGCCCCGAACCCGGATCTGCAAAAGCTTCCTCGGGCGGTTCGAGTCCACCTTCAGCGCGCTGCGTCAAGGGTGGCTGGCTTTCAGGCTCCTCTTGGTCCCGCTTAGACGCACGCCAAGCCGGTCACCTCTTCGAGCACCCTGGCTGACTACCGGGAGCTGGTTCGCTGCGCTGATTCCTCCTCGACGCGCAGATTCCTTGTCGACGCGGGGATTACGGGGGCGCCAGGGATTATGCGCGTCACGGACGCGTTCGCGAGTCGATTACGGCAGAGCGTGTACGACGGCGGGGCACGCCGGCCGCTGCAAGCTTCCGTTCCAGCGCCCCGGCTTCCATGAGGTCGGCCCAATGCCAGCGCACAACCTTCAGTCCAAGAGCCCGCATCCGGTCCTCGCGCTTCTTTTCCGCTATGACGGCCTGCGACGCGGTCCATCCCTTGAGGTATTCCGGCTTGACGTACTTTTCCTCGCCATCGAATTCGCCGACAACTTTGCACTGCTTCCAATAGAAGTCCGCGTAGCCCACCATGCCGGTTGCGTCCACAAACTCATGTTGGAGAACCGGAGCTTGGAAGCCGGCCAGATGAATCAGGGCCCGGCTTAAGGATTCTCCCGCCGACCCCGAGGCGGGATCGGCAAACTCAAGAACCGCGCGGATCCTCCGCCCAGCTGCAGCGGAATAGTTCGGTTCGATGTCACCCTCCAGTTCCCCCTTGGTGATGGCAGCCAGCCCCCGGATCCTGTCCGGGCGAAGCAAATGGTCCATAGGTACAACGGCCTCGGCGAAGGGAGTATGCGCTGCCAGGTCCAGGACGGTGCGGATGCGGTCTGTGACAAGGAGGCCCTCCCGCCTGACTACATGAAGCCCCGCCGGCGCCGCGTAGTGGCGGCGGACGCCAGCCCGCGACCGGCCGCCGTCGTTCTTCATGGTGAGCGCCTCCACCGGGTGGTGCAGGCCCACGGTGGGGACTCCCCAGACGCTGGCTGCGGAGTGCCGCGCGAAGACCGTGGGTTTTTCGAACGTTTCGGCGGCTGCCTGGACGCGGAGGCGGTACTGCTCCCATGGCTTCAGGTTCCGCCAGGCCACTCCCTCCGTGTACACGCCGTGCCGGAGGCGCACCAAAGTGCCGGCCTTCACGCGCTTGGCGAGCTCATTCGGGGTGATCCCAAGCAGGATGCGTTCCCGGGACAAGATGAGCGGTGGAATATCCGGCATGGACCGACGATCCCAGCTGCGCGGCGCCCGTGGGAGGGGTTCCTGCTGCTATGTGGACAAGGGCATTCGACGCGCTTGTTCCGTTTCGACGCTCCCTTGACCTGGCGCACCCGATATATGGGCTGCACAGGGGAGCATCCGCGTCGAAACTGAATGTGCGAGTCGAGCACCTCAGCAGGGCGTACTGCCTCCAAACGCGAAACACGACGCCGGTGCCGCCGCGGGTGCCGTCAGTTGGCCACCGTGAAGGGAACCACAGTCACGCCGGAGTTGGTTGAACCCAGCGTGTTGTCGCGGCATGACGTCCGCAGGTGCAGCTTGTGCACGCCGTTGGCCAGGGTCCGGGTGTCAATGGAGAGGGGAGCGGCTCCAAAAGGTTCGGGACCATAGGGGCCGGCGGCGTCCCACAGTACGGTTCCGCGGTTTGGCGGGGAAGCATGGAAGTCCGGGTCGACCGCCATGAATGAGCGGGTGGCCGGGAGTGAGCCGTCGGGGTGGGTGGTCAGCCCCACTACTGGCGTCCAGATACCTGAAACCGGGCCATCGGGAAGAGGCGCGCTGCGGAGCGAGGCCTCGCAGTACAGGGCGTGCGTGTACCACCCCTTGCCGCGGAGGAACGAGTACCTCGAGACGTTTGATGGGGACTTTCCGTTTTGGATGCCCACCTGCCAGTTGAAGCTCGCGACCATTTGCTGGCTGTCCGGCTCGGGGACGAACGCGCGGAAGCGGACCTCCTGCAGGCCGGAATGGTTGAATGCAGAGATCGGCTGCGAGAACGTCAGCCACCGCTCGCAGGTGCCGGAGCACACAAAATCGCCCTTGCCGTTGCTTGCAGGCCCGGGGCAACTGAAGTTGGATGCAGTGGCCCGCAGGTAGCATTTTTGGACGGTTGTTTCGCTGTCTGAGGTTTTGAACACCATGGAGACGTAGTTCGCCTTGCCGGGGTTGTCGTGGAGAACCACCCTCACTTTCACGGTGAGGTTGCCGGAGCTGATCGTTTCGCGCTCGGGTATGCACGCCCCCAGATGCACGTGGCCCGAGTTGGTGGTGGAGTTATTCGCTTGGTCCACATCCGGCACCCACCATGCCTGGGTGTCAACGAACTGCCGCGTTTCTGCGTAGTTCGTCCCGTCGGCTGCAGGTGCGCCAATGCAGGGCCCCGCCGCAGCCTGGGCAGTACCAGGAACCAGCACCGGCATGCCAAGGCAGGCCAGCGCAACAGCACTCATCAATACCAGGAACCGTCTCATGACCATCCATTCTTAGAAGTCGACTCTGACGTCCGTGCAAACACCGGTTTCATGAAGGCCAGGCGTCAGGCATGCAGGAAAAATGTGTGGGGGCTGGGTGCTGTCGGCGGTGCCCAAACGCCGACTGGAGGAGACCTATGGCTGTTATTACGCCCGATTCGGCGTGGCCGCCAGTATATGTCCGCGGTCCAAGGCGGGCGGGAAATTTCTTGGACATTACGGCGGCGGCGCGCACTTTTCGCACGAGGTGGCGGGCTGCGGGAGCAGCCGGAAGCGGAAAGCCAGGGGCTGCTTTGGCATCCGCCCGAGTGGATGACGCTGGGAGTGGAGAAGTGTGGTGGGCGCTTGACGGCCCCTCGCGCTTCCGCATATCCTGAACGAACGGTCGGTAAATAATTCTGGCCGCCCCCGAAGGTCTTTGCATAGGAGCAACCATGGCAGCGCAGAACTTGCAGTCAGTGCCGGCTGAGCGAACCGCTGGAACCAGCGAAACGGAAGATGCGGCAGGCCAGGCCAACTTCGACCGCGTCATTGCCGAGGACTCCCGCATCGAGCCCAAGGACTGGATGCCGCCGGCCTACCGCAAGACCCTCCTGCGCCAGATCTCCCAGCACGCACACTCCGAGATCATCGGCATGCAGCCGGAAGCCAACTGGATTTCACGGGCACCGAGCCTGAAGCGCAAGGCCATCCTCATGGCCAAGGTCCAGGACGAGGCCGGCCACGGGCTGTACCTCTACTCCGCCGCCGAGACCCTGGGCCAGAACCGGGACGAGATGACGGATGCGCTGATCGCCGGCAAGGCCCGCTACTCGAGCATCTTCAACTACCCGGCGCTGACCTGGGCGGACATGGGTGCCATCGGCTGGCTGGTGGACGGCGCCGCCATCTGCAACCAGGTGCCGCTGTGCCGCGCCTCCTACGGCCCCTACGGCCGCGCCATGGTCCGCATCTGCAAGGAAGAATCGTTCCACCAGCGCCAGGGCTTCGAGATCCTGCTGGAACTCTCCAACGGCACCCCTGCACAGAAGCAGATGGCCCAGGACGCGGTGAACCGCTGGTACGCCCCTGCCCTGATGATGTTCGGCCCGCCGGACGACGATTCGCCCAACTCCAAGCAGTCCATGGCATGGAACATCAAGCGCTTCAGCAATGACGAGCTCCGCAGCCGCTTCGTGGGCATGATGGTGGAGCAGGTCCGGGTCCTGGGGCTCACCCTCCCGGATGACCAGGTCCGCTTCAACGAGGACACCAAAAAGTGGGAGCACGGCCCGCTGGACTGGCACGAGTTCCACGAGGTGCTGGCCGGCCGCGGCCCCTGCAACTCCCAGCGCCTTGAGCGCCGCAGGCAAGCGCACGACGACGGCGCGTGGGTCCGCGAGGCAGCGGCCGCCTATGCAGCCAAGCAGGTTAACAAGCAGAAGGAATACGCAGCATGAGCCCCCACGGCAACCCCGAAGCCCCCGCCAGCTCGGCCACGGAGATCAACCGCGAAGCCCCCAAAGCCAGCCCGGCACCCAAGGAACACACGGACCACGCCTGGGGCCTGTGGGAGGTCTTCGTCCGGTCCAGCCGCGGCCTGAGCCACGTCCACGCCGGCTCCCTGCACGCGCCCGATGCCGCCATGGCACTGCGCAACGCCCGCGACCTCTACACCCGCCGCAACGAGGGCGTCTCCATCTGGGTTGTCCCCGCGGACGCCATCGCCGCCAGCGACCCGGACGCCAAAGGCTCGTTCTTCGAGTCGCCCCAGGGCAAGGACTACCGCCACGCCACGTACTACACCAAGAGCGAAGGGGTAAAGCACCTGTGAGCACGCCCCCCACAAACACCGAAGCAGCAGCCGGCCACGGCGACATCTCCACCGGCGTCGCAGTCCCGTCCGGCAGCGGCGACTCCAACGCCTCCGCCACCCGCATCACCCCCGGCAACGCCCTGCGCCCGGAGGACATCGCCCTCGAAGTCAAAACCGGCCTGGCCAAGCCCAGCGAAGACACCGCCGAGTACGCACTGAGGCTGGGCGATGACGCCCTGATCCTCGCCCAGCGCCTGGGCCACTGGATCTCCCGCGCCCCCGAGCTGGAGGAGGACATCGCCCTGGGCAACATCGCCCTGGACCAGCTGGGCCACGCCCGGAGTTTCCTCAGCTACGCCGGCGGCGCCCTCACCAAAGAGGACGGCTCGCCCAAGTCCGAGGATGACCTGGCCTACTTCCGCCGCGAGCACGAGTTCCGCAGCGTCCAGCTGTTCGAGCAGCCCAACGGCGACTTCGCGGCCACCATCGCCCGCCAGTTCGTGGTGGGCTACTACCAGTACCTGCTCTACAGCCGCCTCACGGAATCGAAGGACGCCACCCTGGCCGCCATCGCCGCCAAGGCCGTGAAGGAAGTGGACTACCACCGGGACCACGCGGCCCAGTGGGTCCTCCGCCTGGCCGGCGGCACGGAGGAATCCCGGAAGAGGATGATCCACGGCTTCCGCATCATGTGGCCGTACGTGGAGGAACTCTTCCGCGACGACGAACTGACGGACCGCCTCGCCGGGGCGGGCATCGCCGTCGCGCCTTCCTCGCTCAAAGAGGACTTTGACCGGCTCACGGGAGAAGTCCTCACCGAGGCCGGGCTGGAGGTCCCGGACGTTCCCGCCGCACCCGGCGGCGGCCGGCAGGGCAGGCACTCGGAGTACCTGGGCTACATCCTGGCCGAGATGCAGGTGCTGGCCCGCGAGCACCCCGGGGCAAGCTGGTGAGTGCCGTGGCCATCTACGTCAGTGACTTTGAGAGCAAGAGTACGACGCCGGAGCAGCGCGCCTGGGACGTCGCCGCCACCGTGTGCGATCCCGAGATCCCCGTGCTCACCATCGCGGACCTGGGGATCCTGCGGAAGGTGGAGGTGGGACAGGACGGACACGTCAAAGTCACCATCACCCCCACGTACTCGGGCTGCCCGGCCATGGACGCCATCCGGGACGACGTCAAGACCGCCTTCGAAAAGGAGGGCTACACGGACGTCGAGGTTGACCTGGTGCTCGCCCCGGCCTGGACCACGGACTGGATGACGGACGAAGGCAAGGCGAAGCTGCAGGAGTACGGCATCGCCCCGCCCACCGGGAAAAGCCACGCAGCACGGCACGCCGGCCCCATCCGCCTCACCATGGCCGTCAAGTGCCCGCAGTGCGCCAGCCTGAACACCAAGGAACTCACCCGCTTCGGCTCCACCCCCTGCAAGGCGCTGTACGTCTGCCAGGACTGCAAGGAACCGTTCGACTACTTCAAAGTGCTGTAAGGAAGCCCCATGCCTGTTGTCCGCCAGACCGCCGCCGAAGAGGCGCAGGCCACCGGCCGCCGTCGTCCGTCCTTCCACACCCTCGCCGTGAAGGAGGTGCGCCGGCTCACCGAGGACGCCATCGAAGTCAGCTTCCACGTCCCAGAGGAGCTCGCCGGCCAGTTCGACTACCTGCCCGGCCAGTACGTCGCCCTGCGCACCACGCTGCCGGACGAGACGGGTGAGCCCAAGGAAATCCGCCGCAGCTACTCCATCTGCGCCGAGCCGCGCAGCTTCGCGGACGGCACCAGCGAAATCCGCGTGGCCATCAAGAAGGACCTGGGCGGGCTGTTCTCCACCTGGGCCAACGCCGAGCTGAAGGCCGGGGACACCCTGGACGTCATGAGCCCCATGGGCGCGTTCGTTTCCAAGTTCGGCCGCGACGGCCAGGCCATGGAGCAGAACCGGATGAACTCCATGAACAACCCGGAGGAGCTGGCGGGGGACGTCGCCTCCCAGGGGGAAGCGAGTTTCGTGGCAATAGCCGCCGGCTCAGGCATCACCCCGGTGATCGCGATCGCCCGCACCCTGCTGGCCAAGAACCCGGAGTGCCGGTTCGACCTGATCTACGCCAACAAGGCCGCCATGGACGTGATGTTCCTGGAGGAGCTCGCGGACCTGAAGGACAAGTACCCGCAGCGGCTGGCCATCCACCACGTGCTGAGCCGCGAGCAGCGGATCGCGCCGCTGCTGTCCGGCAGGATCGATTCCGAGAAGCTCCGGCAGCTGCTGGGCACCGCCATCCACGCGGACGATGTGGACGAGTGGTTCCTGTGCGGGCCGTTCGAGCTGGTGCAGCTGTGCCGCGACACCCTGGCCGAGCGCGGCGTGAAGCCGGAGAACATCCGGTTCGAGCTGTTCACGTCCGGCAAGCCGGACAAGCCGGAGGGCAACGCCGGCCGGCCCGTGCTGGTGGACGAGTCCAAGGAGACGTACAAGATCACGTTCAAGCTGGACGGCCTGCAGGGCGAGGTGGCCAGCCCCACCCACGCCCGGGAGTCCATTCTCAACGCCGCGCTGCGGGTCCGCCCGGATGTGCCGTTCGCGTGTGCCGGGGGAGTGTGCGGCACGTGCCGGGCCAAGGTGGTCACCGGCAGCGTGACCATGGACGAAAACTACGCCCTGGAGCAGGATGAGCTGGACAAGGGCTACGTGCTGACCTGCCAGAGCCACCCCACCAGCAAGGAAGTCACGGTCGACTTCGACGTCTAAGCACCACCAACCACCACAAGGAGTCCCATGATTTCCCTCTCCATCAACAACGGCGTTGCCGAGGTGGTGCTGGACGCACCGTACAAGCTCAACTCACTGGATGAGCAGGCGCTGGCGGAGCTGTCCAAGGCGTACGACGACGCTGCTGCCGCCGCCTCGCGCGGTGAGGTGCGGGCGCTGCTGCTGAGGGGAGAGGGCAGGGCCTTCTGCGCGGGCCGGGACATTTCGGCGGTGTCGCCGGAGAGTGACGACGCCGCCGCGTACCTGGGCGGGCTCGTGGAACCTTTGCTGAAGAAGATGGCGTCCTTCCCGGCTCCGACGTTTGCTGCGGCCCATGGCGCCTGCCTGGGCGTGGGGCTGGGGCTGCTGCTGGCCACGGACGTGGTGTACGTGGCGGAGAACGCGAAGTTCGGGTCGCCGTTCGCCAAGCTGGGTGCCACGCTGGACTCGGGCGGGCACTGGTACTTCACCGAGCGGCTGGGCATGCACCGTACCCTGGACCTGATCTACACGGCGGACCTGATCTCCGGGGCCGAGGCCGTGGCGCAGGGGCTGTTCAGCCGCGCCATGCCCGCGGATTCCTTGCTCGAGATCACGCGGGGGATCGTGGGCCGCGTTGCCCAAGGTGCCACCGGTGCTTTCGTGGCCAGCAAGGAACTGGTGGCGCACATCCGGGACCAGCGCCTGGGCCTCTGGCAGGCCATGCAGGAGGAGAACACCGAGCAGGCTCGGCTCTGCAAAACCGACGATTACGCTGAAGGTTTCCGGGCATTCCAGGAGAAGCGGGAGCCGGTGTTCAAGGGATAACCGCTTGCCCTGCCCGTTGTGCTGGTTGGGCGAAGGCTTCGGCCCTATCCACGGACTCTTCTTCTGTTGTTCCCATCGTGATGCTGCGGTGCGTCACGGCGCTGGCAGGGTGCTGTCGTGGCTGACGAGTACCAGGGCGCCCTGGCATTCGACCTGTTCCATGAGGGCAGACCCTGGTTTCCTCCTGGGTGATGAGCCGGATGAGGTTGCCGAAGGAATCATTGAGGGCCACGCGCGGTTGAAAGGCCAGGGCGGGGTCCTGGTGGCCAGCCAATCCCGGGAATGAATGGCCACGTCGAGGCCTGCGACGAGCTGCTGTTTCCCGAAGGCCGTGGCAAACCCTTCGCCGCGAATCAGGGCGGACCCTGGGGCCAGAGCTCCAGCGGCACCACGGAAATAGGTAGTCGCGGCCCCAAAGACAGGTAACAACTACTGCTGACCGTTTGTCTGCCTGGTCGATAGGCTCCGGGTCCAGCTGTTGTATCGGGCAATGTGATCCCGGGTGCCTGCACGCACCGGAGCACGAACGCGATGCAACAGTTTCCGCTCGGAAAATGCAGGAGGAACTGATGGCGTTCAGAACAACATTGGCCCGGCGACACCAGGAACGGCGCTCCTCCCCGAGCATGGAACATCCTGGTGCAGGCGAAGGCCGGCTCCGCGGGAGTACATCCGCTTCCCTCCTGTCCCGACGGCGTGCCGCCATCATCAGCACTGTCCTCGCTGCCCTTATGCTGGCCGGTAATTTCCCGGCAACTGCCGCGGGTACGGTGACGTCCACGATCCCGGTTGGGACGCTTCCGGTTGGTGTTGCGCTCACGCCGGACGGCACGGCAGCCTACGTCACCAACAGCGGCTCCAACACAGTGTCAGTCATCGATGTGGCATCGGGGACAACGCTCTCCGCGATCCCGGTGGGGCCGGGCCCGAACGATGTCGCATTCACGCCCGACGGCTCGGAAGCCTACGTCACCAACTGGGGTTCTGACACGATTTCGGTCATCGATGTGACTTCGGGGACCGTGACCTCCACGGTCACGCTGGAGTCGAATCCGGTCAACGTTGCTTTCGTCCCGGACGGGTCGGCAGCCTATGTCACCCATGCCTCTTCCGGCGCGGTATCGGTTATCGATGTGGCGTTGGGCACCGTGACATCTACGATCACGGTCGGCTTGGGCTCGGTGGGTGTTGCGTTCACCCCGGACGGGTCGGCAGCCTATGTTACCCACCCCGCTTCCGACGCGGTGTCGGTCATAGATGTGGGGTCGGGCTCGGTGACCAAAACGATCACGGGCGGGTCGGAGCCGGCAGGCGTTGCATTCACCCCGGACGGGGCGACAGCCTATGTCACCAACAACGGATTCAACACAGTGTCGGTGATTGATGTGGAGTCTGGCACCGTGACCTCCACGATTACAGTCGGGTCACATCCGCTTGGTGTTGCGTTCACCCCTGACGGGGCGGCAGCCTACGTCGCCAATGACGGTTCCAACACAGTGTCGGTGATTGATGTGGCGTCGGGTACGGTGGCCTCGACGGTCCCGGTCGGGTCGGGCCCGACCGATGTTGCGTTCACCCCTGACGGGTCCACGGCCTACGTCACCAACTACGGTTCCAACACGGTGTCGGTCATCGATGTTAGCTCGGCACCTCCGGTGTTCACCTCGGCCACACCTCCGACCAAAGCGACAACGCGTGCCGCCTACAGCTACACGTTCACCGCCACTGGTGACCCTGTCCCGACCTTCTACGTGTCCTCAGGTGCACTGCCCGTGGGCCTGACCTTGAACACCACCACGGGGGTCCTTTCCGGGACCCCGACCAAGGGCGGCAAGGCAACGTTTACGGTCACCGCTACCAACGGTGTCGGCCCCGACGCGACCACGGGCCCTATCACGATCACCGTGACCAAAGCCAAGGTTCGCTGAATATGACGATGTCTGGATGCCGTACGTTTGGCGCCATCCGCCAGGGCAAAGTCTGAGGCACGGATCAGGAGATTAGGGCCGCCGGCCGTTCGGGCTGGTGCACCATGCCGAGGGTGTCCGGGCGTTCCAGGAGAAGCGCGAGCCGCAGCTTCGGGGTTAGGCGCCTGTGGGGCCAAGCCCGGTGGGGGCTTAGGTAGGGAGCGGTTCCCTGGACGTGGGTAAGTACGGTTGGCCCGTTAGAAACGGGTATCACCTACTCGTGTAACCCGCGTGGCCTGGTTGTTCAATGGAAGTGCCGGCGAGGCGAGGGGCTTAGTGGCCACGGCTCCCGCCGCAGCATTCGCCGGCACCACCCTCGCGGCGGTTGGACGAATGAGTCTCCTGGTGAACCGGGACGATTCAGGAACGGCGGGAACCATGCGAACCAGAATGTCCACCGGGGATGGAATCAAACTCGAGGCCTGCCCCCACCAGTTTGTTGGCCGGTGCGATGACTGTTCCGCGTCGGCTGCGCTCACGGAATCGGACCAGATGGTGACGGATGAAGGCGGAACCACCTTCTCGGCCGAGTCCGGGCCCTACCCGTCCACATAGGTGGTCCGCCCGGCTCTGCAAGAAGCGGGAGCCCAGGTTCTCCGGCCTCGGCAACTGACTTGGTGCCAAGGCCGGAGAGGACTGCAAAGGCCGCAACGTCGTCGGACATAACTCCAGCGAACCGTCAGGGCCTGCCCAATCTCAACTGCCGGTGATCGCCACCAACATCGTGGCGCCCTTGGATGCTGAGATATAGGCGTTCTCGAAGGAGAGGGTCCCGGTAACTGTTGCCTGCTGCGTTGTGCCCCGGACCGCGGTCCGCTGCACATACTGACCGGGCAGGACACTCCTGGACGTTGTGCCGCCGCGTTCCACCACTCCGGTGCCCTGCCAGGTGAGGTCCAGGTAGATCTGGGACCCGTCAGAGAGCGGCACTGTGGCTACGGCATGCGCGGAATTCCGGTCCACGGTGAAGGTTTCGGTAGGTGCTTCGCCATAGGCTGAGGAGCCCTCCCAGGTGCACTGGTTGAAGGTAGAGGAAAAGTAGAACACGGTAGTGCCGCCGTCCGCGGCGGTTCCGGCGCCGGCAGACGTGCTGCTGTAGGTGCACCCGTCGGCAGACACGGAGCTGGTGTAGGCCTGGGCGTACTCGGAGCTGTACTGCACCCTGAAGACCGTTGCGGCCGACGCGGGTGGCGCCGCAAGGAGGGCACCGCCCAACGAGGCGAGCAAACCGGCGACGGTCGCGGTGATGCGGGTTCTTTGGCGTAAGTCTGTTGAATGCATGGGGGCCTCTTCCTTTTCGCCGGCTTCCCGGGGCGGGGGCCGGTTCCCGAAATGTACTACCGCGTAGGGAACGCAAACAGGGTCTTTTGGCCGCCTGCTTCTTGACACGTGGCTAGGCTGGCCTACACTAGGCCATTCCCGTGACCGGCCGAGCCGTCTCTGCCGCGGTGCTGCTCGTCATTGGGGCAGCACTGGCGGTGCTGGCTGTGCTGGTCCACTACGGTTTCATGGCAATGTACGGCGGCGTGAGTGAGGAAAATTCGCGCCAGGAAGAGGAGGCACGCCCTAGCTCCCAGTAAGCTCCGCGTACAGCTTCTGGACCCGGTTCCTGATGTCGTCACGGACCAGGCGCATGCGTTCCATGCCTTCGATGCCGCGCTCGGAGGGTTCGTCCGTTTCCCACACTTCGAAGCGGGTGCCCTCGGGGGCGTCAAGCTTCGCCTCGGTGCCCAAGACGATGACGGCGTCCACCGTGCCCAGGACCTCGTCGGTGACGGGTTTGGGGTGTTCGCCGGTGATGTCGATCCCCAGCTCGGTCAGGGATTCAACGGCCTGCCGGTTGAGGGACGTGCCGGGCTTGGTGCCCGCGGAGTAGACGTCGACGCCGTCTCCCGCGGCTTCGCGCATGAGGCCGGCGGCGAGCTGGGACTTGCCGCCGTTCTTGCTGCAGACGAAGAGCACGGACGGGGTCTTCTGCGTGCCGGTGGGTTCGGTGGTCATGGCTGCGTTGTTTCCTTTGTTAGTGAGGCGGCCAGGCTCTTGACCCTGCCGTGGATCTGGTCGCGGATCTCCCGCACGGTTTCAAGCGGCTGGCCTGCCGGGTCCGGCAGTTCCCAGTCCTCGTAGCGTTTACCGGGATAGATGGGGCACGAATCGCCGCAGCCCATGGTGACCACCACGTCCGAGGCACGGACCACGTCGTCGGTCAGGGGCTTGGGGTAGGTCCGTGCCAGGTCCAGGCCCATCTCGGACATGACTGCCACGACGGCGGGATCCAGCTGGGCCGCCGGCAGGGAACCTGCGGAGCGGACGTTGATCCGGCCTTTGGCCTCGACGGTCAGCAGCGCTGCGGCCATCTGGGACCGGCCTGCATTCTGCACGCAGACGAACAAAACCTCCGGAACTTCGGAGGCGATCGCTCCCTTGGACTTGGCCAGGGCGGCAAGCCGGTCGCCGGCGAAGTGCTCGGTGGTGGCGGGCAGGTGGCTGGTGATCTTCGCCGTCCGGGCCAGCGCGGCGTAGGACTCGAAGACGTACCGCTCCACCGTTTCGGTCGCGAAGATCCCGGCGAATCGTTCGCCGAGGCGGGCGCTGATGCGGTGCAGGAGCTCGGTGTTGTCCTGCAGCCCCAGGCTGGTGTCACGGTTTTCGCTGTTGCTGCTCACGGCTATCACTCCTGGTCCGGGACGGGCTACTTGGCAGCGGGGATGAGGGATTCGATCAGGTTCTCGACGCGTGCTTTGATCTGGTCGCGGATGGGCCGGACGGATTCCACGCCCTTGCCGGCGGGGTCTTCCAGGACCCAGTCCTCGTAGCGCTTGCCCGGGAAGTACGGGCATTCGTCGCCGCAGCCCATGGTGATCACCACGTCGGATTCCTTCACTGCCTCCGTGGTGAGGACTTTCGGGACCTCGGCGGACATGTTGATGCCCACCTCCGCCATGGCTTCCACCGCGGACGGGTTGATCTTGTCCGCGGGCTGCGATCCGGCGGACCGCACCTCGATGGAACCCTTGGAAAGGCTGGTGAGGAAGGCGGCGGCCATCTGGGAGCGGCCGGCGTTGTGGACGCAGACGAACAGGACGGAAGGCTTCTTTGTGGTTTCGGTACTCATTGGTTTCTCCTGGAGTCACTGAGGTGGAACAGCCTGCTTGGGACGCGGCGGGGGACAGGGGCGCCCTCAGGCGGCGTGCAGCCGCGGCGCGAGGCCGTTAATGCGGTGGGAGATGTCCTCGAAGGCGTATTCGAAGGCTTCCTTGGTGTTGGTCCGCAGGGGGTCCGGCACGGACCAGTGGGTGGCGCCGAGGCTGGTGAGTTCCTCATGGGCGTTATCGCAGACGGTGACCACGAAGTCGCCACCGGCGATCCTGCCCAGTTTCCTGGGTGGAACTTCCGGCAGGGCTACTCCGTGATGGCGGGCGACGTCGATGGCGCCTTGGGCGATGCGCTCCGCCGGGTGCGTCCCGGCCGAGGTGGAGGGAATGTCGCTGACCTGGCGCCAGAGGGCGGCAGCCAGTTGGGAGCGGGCGCTGTTCCGAGTGCAGACAAACAGGATGCGGGCGGCACCTTGCTCCACCCCGGGCGCGAGTCCCTCCAGCGCGCCCGGGGCGAGCCGGATGTAGCTGCGGCGCCTGTCCGCCTCGGAGCGGTGCCGGGCGGCCAGGGCGGCTCCTTCCAAGACGCGCAGGTGGTGGGACAGCAGGTTTGAGGGCATGCCCAGCTCGGCCTGGAGTTCCGTGGGTGAGAAGTCCCCGAGGGTCAGCAGATCAACAATGCGCAGCCGCGCCGGATCGGCCAGGGCCGCATGCTTGGCCACCCGCGACTGGAACGCATCTGCTGGTTCAGTATTCATTGACTCAATTTTGACTGAGGTAATCTCGTCGGTCAAGCTTGGTGCCATGACTACTAACCAGCCGCCGCTGTGGCGCCGCGCCCTTGCTGAATTTCTTGGCACCAGCCTGCTTGTGATGGTCGTTGTGGGCTCCGGGATTATGGCCCAGCAGCTATCTTCCGGCGATGTTGGCCTCCAGCTTCTGCAGAACAGCACTGCCACCGTGCTGGGCCTGACCGTCCTGATCCTCGTATTCGGGCCGGTCAGCGGCGCGCACTTCAACCCCGTCGTCTCGCTCGTGGACTTGATCCTGGGCCGGCGCAGCGGCACGGGTCTTGCCCTGCCCGAACTCGGGGCCTACGTGGCCGCGCAGACCCTCGGTGCGATCAGCGGCAGCGTGGTGGCGAATGCCATGTTTGAGGTGGGGACCTCCATCTCGGTCAAGGACCGCGCCACTGGCGGGCATCTGCTCGGAGAAGTGGTTGCAACGGCCGGACTCATCCTGCTGATCTTCACCCTCGCCGCCACCAAGCGGGGAGTGCTGGCCGCGCCCGCGGTCGGCGCCTACATCGGGGCCGCGTACTGGTTCACATCCTCCACCTCCTTCGCGAACCCCGCGGTGACTGTCGGCCGCATCTTCAGTGACACCTTCGCCGGCATCGCACCCGCCTCCGTGCCCGGGTTCGTCATCGCCCAGCTCGTGGGCGCGGCAGCAGGCCTGGGCCTCCTGCTCCTCCTGTTTCCCTCTGCCGGGGGCGCCGCCGACGATGTGGTCCTCCCGCACCAGGCGGGCGGGGCCACGGCCTGACCAGGAACCCCAGAACCCTTATCACTGCAGGTCAAGCGCATTTTCCTGCGGCATTTTCCCTGATCTTGACCGAACCTTGCAGGTTGGTTGCAGGAATCTTTCGCCAGCTTCGAAAGAGTAGGCGAAGCCGGGGAATCCGGCCAAAGTTCGCGGCCCGTCTTCAAGGACCGGCCGGGCTGGAAAACATACTTGGGAGCAGACTTGTCTGAGGTTCTGAACGCGAAGGTCAGTGGCGGCAAAGCACACGGCGTCAGCCGGCGCAGGGTAATTGCTGGAGTGGCATGGACAGTGCCGGTGATCGCCACCGCCATCGCCGCCCCGGCAGCAGCGGCATCCGGCCTTAGTACCACAGCAGCACTGGTGGGCGCCGGCTCGGCCATCACCTTCACCAGTTCAACGGCTACGGGATCGGGCACGAACCACACAGGTACCGGTCCCACGGGCTTCCAGATCGTCAATAGCGGTGCTGCCTTTACCGGTGCTATCACCGGCACCATCAACATCAAGCCAACAGGAACAGTGACCGCGGGAGTCGGCGTCCAGTCCATCACCTCCGCCACCCTGACATCGCCGTCATACACTGCCGCCCACGACTTCAACGCCACCTTCACCTATGCAGGCGGTTTGACCGCTGGCCAGACTTTGAATTTCCCTGTCTCCTTCCAGTACGAGCGCGTCACTCCCGCACCCTCGAAGGTCACCTACAGCTACACGTTGACCATCACCCTCCGGCTGCCGGACGGGACGGACCGGATCCTGACCGGCACCCTGACTGTGGCGTACTGACCATGGTCTGGAAACGCGGTGGCCTCGTGGCGGAAGCGCGGGCGGAGGGGCAGGGACGCGTCGCCCTGCTGCACCTCGACGCAACGCAGCCCGTGGTCCTCGAAGGCTCGGCTGCAGCCATCTGGGACCTGATCGACGGCCAGCGGACGCAGCAGGATCTCCTGGCTGAGCTTGAGGCCACCTTCGAGGACCAGTCGGGCCAGATGCAGGCCCAGGTGGAAAGCTTCCTGGCTGGCCTTGAGGCCCAGTCCCTGATCGAGGCTGCCAGCGGCGAGTCCCGGTGACGGCATGAGGGCCGCAGGAGTCCTGGGGAACACTCGTTTGGCGTGGCAGGACCGCTTGGTCGAGGAACTGGCAAAGGGCAGCGATCTGCTGTCCCTGGACATCCTTGGAACCCAGTTCGCGGTCAGCTGGGGCCGTGCGGTGACGTGGCAGCAGCGGGATTCCATGCGCTCGGCATGGGCACGGTGTGCCGGCGGCCGCAGGCCCCTGGTTCCGCCGCGGCCGCTGGAACCCACCGCGGACCAGCCGTTCACGGCGTCGGTCGCCTATCGGTCACGGAAGTACGACGCCGGCACGTTCCAGCTGCGGTCCGCCTCCTTCGCGGAGCTGGCTGAGCACCTCACGTCCCGGCTCACAGTGGAGGCCATCCTGGCCAATGCGGGCCGCTTGACGATGCTCCACGCATGCGGAGTGGCGGATCCCGCCACGGGTGCGGTGGTGGCGCTTGTGGCCAGGTCGGGAACGGGCAAAACCACCGCGGCCTCGGTGCTGGCCGGGACCTACGGGTATGTCACGGACGAGACCGTGGCCATCGCCCGGGACGGCTCGATGGTTCCATACCCCAAGCCGCTGTCCGTCAAGCAGGGACCCGTACTTCCCAAGCGGCAGGTGGGGCCGGACGAGCTCGGTCTTCAGCCGGCGCCTGAAGAACCCTTTATCCAGTCCATCGTGCTGCTCAACCGGGTCCCCAGCGGCCGCCCTGCCGCGCCAGTGCTCGAAAGGGTCCCGCTGGCTGACGCGGTGCTCGCCCTGATCCCGGATTCGTCCTCGCAGGGGGAGATGGTGGAGCCGCTGCAGTCGCTGTGCCGCCTGGTCGACGGCGTCGGGGGAGTGTGGCAGGTGACCTACTCTGAAGCCGCTGATCTTCCGGCCGCCCTGGAGCCGCTGTTCCGGTCGCAGACCGGGAGCGCAGGCGAATGGGAAGCCCCCGCAGCAGACGACGCCCACCCGGGACCCATCCCGGACGGCTTTATCCGGCGCGCGGCACCGAAAGATGCAGTGGCCATCGGCGGCGACCTCCTCGTGATGCTGGACAACGAGATTGTGCGGCTCAGCGGGATCGGCCCGGCCATCTGGGAAGCATCCGCCAACCCAATACAGCCGGGCAGGCTGGCCGAAGAAGTCGGCAAGGTGCACGGCACCCCGGAAGGCTACCGGGAGGCCGTCGCCGCAGCCACAGAACAACTGGTCGCCAAGTCGGTCCTGGAACAGGGCCGCAAGTAGGTTTGAGTGGAAGGAACCACCATGAGCACAGCAGCACCCCCGGAGGAAGCGCCCGCAGGAATGGACTTGGCGGACTACCTCCGGGTCCTTCGGGTGTACTGGAAGGCCATTGTCGCCTTCACCCTCCTGGCCACCCTGGCGGCGTCCGGCTGGACCGTCCTCCAGCCCAAGATCTACTCCTCCGATTCCAGCGGCATTGTGGTCACACCGGGCTCGGACAACGTAAGCCTGTTACTGGCCGGCGACAGCCTGGCGAAGGCCAAGGTCAAGAACTATGAGTCGGTGGCTAAGTCGCGGCTCGTTGCGGACCGGGTCATCGCCTCCCTTGAGCTGAACACCACAGCGGACGCCCTTCTCGGCAGCATCAGCGTGAAGGTCCCGCTGGACACCGCAGAGATCCGGGTGACCGCCCTCTCCACGGACCCCGCCACAGCACAACGCGTGGCCGACGCCTGGGTCAACGGCCTCGCCGCCCAGGTGGAAGCGATCGAAACGGCACCTCCCGCCGAAACTACCGGTGAGCCCGGAACAGCAACGGCCGACGCCGGGACGCCCGTGACTCCCACGGCAACGGCCGTGCGTGTGCTCCCCTTGGGCAAGGCAGTCCTCCCCACCAGTCCCACCTCACCCAACACCAGGCTCAACCTGCTGCTGGGCGCGCTTGTCGGCCTGGCCCTCGGCGTGGCCTATGCGGTGATCCGCCGGCACCTGGACCGGCGCATCCGCAAGGCTGCCGACGTCGAACGCCTCTTTGGTGTCCCCGTGGTCGGCACCCTGCCGGTGGACCACCGCCTGGACCAGAAAAGCACCATCCTGGACGCGGACACCGAGGCGGACGTTCACGACGCCGACGGAGCCATGGCGGAGGCCCTCCGGGAGCTGCGCACCAACCTCAGCTTCCTTGACGTGGACCAGCCGCCGCGGATCATCGTGGTCACCAGCTCCGTGCAGGCGGAAGGAAAGTCCACAGTCACAGCCAACCTTGCGGTCACCATGGCCGCCGCCGGCGAGAACGTCGTAGTGGTCGACGGCGACCTCCGCCGGCCCACGCTGGTGGACGTTTTCAACCTGGTTCCGGGCGCCGGTGTCACCGATGTCCTCACCGGCTCCACCGAGTTGGCGGACGTCCTCCAGCCTTGGGGTGCCCTCCCGAACCTCTCAGTCCTCGGCTCTGGCCGCATCCCGCCGAACCCCAGCGAGCTGCTGGGCTCCCGGGCCATGAGGAACATGCTGAACGCCCTTGCCGAAGACGCAATTGTCCTGATCGACGCCCCGCCGCTGCTTCCGGTGACGGATGCCGCAGTCCTCTCCCGCGCGGCGGACGGCGCCATCGTGGTGGTGCGGACGGGCAGGACCACCCAAGAGCAGCTGGCACAGTCGATGGGAAACCTGGACAAGGTCAAGGGCCGGATCCTGGGCGCGGTCCTCAACTATGTGCCCACCAAGGGAACCGACGCCTACTCCTATTACGGAACGTATACGTCCGCACCCAGCCCGGAGACCCAGCCCGAACCCCGGCGCCTTGGCGCCGGCCCGGCTACCGAATCCGAAGGCGCCCTTGAAGCCGCACTCAGCGGCCGCAGGGCAAGGGACTAGGCGGTGCCCGTGGCAGACGACGGCAGTGTCACGCAGCTCAGCATCTCCGAGGGCGTGCTCCTGGGCCACGCCCTGGTAGCGCGGCTGGCGGACGGCCTGGGCCTCCGGGCCTTCTTCATCAAAGGCCCGGCAAGCGTGCTGCAGGGCCTGCGCCAGCCTAAAACGTCAGCTGACGTGGACGTTTTCGTTGATCCTGCCAGCCTCGAACAACTGCTGCACGGCCTGCGGGAACGCGGCTGGCGGGAACGCCCTGTGGATCCGGACGGCAGAACGTTTCCCAAGCATTCCGTTACCCTGGACCACGCTGACTGGCCGTGCTGCATCGACATCCACTTCCGCTTTCCGGGAATGGAAAATCCGGCCGCAAACTGTTTCGAGGTGATGTGGGCAAGCACCGGAGACCTTGAGCTTGCCGGACAGGCGGTGCGGGTCCCGTCAAAGGCGCTAGGGATCCTGATCCTGGCTCTGCACGCCCTCCGTGCACCGCATTTGCCTGCGTGCCGGCAGGAGCTCGAATTTCTGGCGGACATCGCGTCACAGCACTCCCGCGCGCGGGCCATCCTGGAGGTCGCGACGGCGACTGGCTCTTTGGCGGCCATACGCCCCTTTCTTGAGGACCTCCTGCCGGACGCCAGCGCGCCGGAATGGCCTGAGCCATCGGTGGAATGGCGCAACCGGCTGATGGCCAGGGAACCGGGAAGCGCCCGGCTGATTGCCATCGTCCAGGCGCCGTGGCGGGAGAAGCCCGGGATGCTGTGGCGCGCTATGTTCCCGCCGCCCGAAGTCCTCCTGAGCCAAAACATCTACGCTGACATGTCCCTCCGGGGCCGGCTCGTGCACGACTGGGCCAGATGGGCAAGATTCCTCCGTTCAGCTCCGCAGCTCGTGCGCGATCTCCGCGGACTTCGGTAAGCCCTTTAGGCGGACAAATTGCCTTTGTCTACCCCTGATTTGTAAGGTTCAGCTATGACTACGGGGAAAGCTATCACCAAAGCCGTCATTCCTGCTGCCGGATTGGGGACTCGCTTCCTGCCCGCCACCAAGGCAATGCCGAAGGAAATGCTGCCGGTCGTTGACCGGCCGGCCATCCAGTACGTCGTTGAGGAAGCGGTGAAGTCCGGCCTCACCGACCTACTGATGATCACGGGGCGCAACAAGCGCTCCCTCGAAGACCACTTCGACCGCGAGCCCGGCTTGGAGCGCGCACTGGAGCTGAAGGGCGACAAGGACCGCCTGGAGTCCGTGCAGTACGCCTCGGAACTCGGCCCCATCCACTACGTCCGCCAGGGCGAAGCGAAGGGCCTGGGCCACGCGGTGCTGTGCGCCAGCCAGCACGTGGGCAACGAGCCCTTCGCGGTGCTCCTCGGCGATGATCTCATTGACGAGGACGAGGACCTGCTCAGCACCATGATGGAGGTGCAGCAGAAGACCGGCGGTTCAGTGATCGCCCTGATCGAGGTGGACCCGTCCCAAATCAGCGCCTACGGCTGCGCGGACATCACAGCGGTGGACGGCGAGAATTACGTCCGCGTCAACAGCCTCGTTGAGAAGCCTGCCGTGGGGGAGGCGCCGTCCAACCTGGCAGTGATCGGGCGGTATGTGCTGCACCCGTCAGTGTTCGGCGTCCTGGAGAACACCGAGCCGGGCCGCGGCGGCGAGATCCAGCTGACCGATGCGCTGCAGACCCTGGCCGCCGGCGACGGTGAAGGCTCCGGAGTTTACGGCGTCGTCTTCAAGGGCCGCCGCTACGATACGGGCGACAAGCTGAGTTACCTCAAAGCTGTTATCACTTTGGCTTCCGAGCGCGTCGAGTTCGGCGAGGACCTGAAGACCTGGATGAAGGGCTTCGTCAACTAGCTTCACGCTTCAATGACTTCCAGAGGTCCGCTACCCAAGGGTGGCGGGCCTCTACTCTTTTGAGCGCCCACCCGGTCAGGAGCGCCCCCATCACGACTCCTGACGTGTTTGTCACGAGGTCTTGCGGGGTTGAAAAGCGGTTGTGAAGAAATAGCAACTGACCGAGCTCCATACAGCCAGAAATCAGCAGGCCAAATGCTCCAACCTGCCACCAGCATTTATCAGGAAAGGCCAGCGAGCTTACTATTCCTAGCGGCACGAAGAGCGCTACATTTGCCGATGCCTCAACAAATTTGTAGTTGAACCAAGATGGAATTCCGTTGTGATGAAGGTAATCCAGCACAGCAGCCAGTTGACCTTGTACCGGCTGATCGACGGGGCTTGGCCAAGACGCAATGACGGACAGAGCAATCAGCATGCCTGCGAGGAGGACCTGCCAAAGCCTGTGGTCGCGGAGGTGCCCCCAGCTGGGCTTCAGGAGGTCCGCAGAAGGGCTAATGCTGTGGTCGCGGCGGCGGATGCCGCCAGAAGTAAAAGAAGGGAGTAGCGGAGCACCTGCGGGCGGGGGAGTGATATGGAGAAGTCGTACTCTCTCGGTGTTCTGCGCCAATGTCTCCCCATAGCTCATATTGATACCACAGTCCCACCCCCTGCCTTCGTTGCTTAGCCCATTGAGACCTTAAAGAAAGAAGGTGGGTGTTCCCCATTCCTGGAGTACACCCACCTTCTCCGGTGGTTATTGCCTGTTGCTGTTAGGCAGCAGTCTCAGCCTTGGCGCGGCGGCGAACAACGACAACCGAGGTTGCGCCGGCAGCCAGTGCTCCCGCACCGACGAGGGTCCAAAGGATCAGACCGGAGTCAGCGCCGGTGTTGGCCAGGCCGCTGCCGGTGTTAGCCAGCGGGGCGCCGCCCGTATTGGCGAGTGAAGCGACAACCTTAACCGTCACAGGACCAACAGTTACACCGGAGGTGTTGCCGGTTGCCGTGATGGAGTAGGTGCCGGCCTCGCTGATGGAGATGGGAAGCGAGAACCGACCCTGCGCGTCAGCTGTCGTGCTGAGAGTGCTCGGGGCCAAGTAAAGATTGATCTTAGCCGCTACAGCCGCACCACCAGCGATGCTTGCCCCGTCCGAGGCCGGAGCGTCGCCCGGGGTTACGGTGATGGTGAGGGTTTCACCGGCAAGGAAGCCCTGGCCGCTGAAGATGAAGTCTTCACCTGGGCCTACGACGCCGTCAGAAACAGCGGCCTGCGGCGGAAGGGCGGGGTAGGTGGCTGCCATGGAAGGAGCCGCCCCTACAAGGGCGATAGAACCGGCAAGCGCGAGTGCTGCAAGTGTTTTTTTCATATGTCCCCCCGGAGACGTTTAAGTTATTTAATACCCGACATGGGGAGTGTCCCCCTCCGCACGAGACCGTGTGCAGAACTCCGGATATGTATCCCAGGTAAGAAGCTACCATCTGCTCTTCGTTGTGAGCAATCTCAATCCAGTCGGTTTACATAGTGTTAACGCGCTGTCCACGGTTTCAGCCGCAAACTTCGTTTTCCATCGGGAGTGTCATGTCCTTAACATCTTGGACCGTAGGCGTGACTACTAGGTTAGGTTTCGTGTGCTGGACGATCTTCCCGAAGGTGAACTCAACGGTTTTGCTTTCTCCCGGTGCCAGCCGGACAGCCAACACTCCTACGGGTCGATTGCTGTGGAAATAGGGCGCAAATTCGGTCCTCTGCCCGTCCGAGTGTGCTGTTTCCACGGTGGCTTGCACTGGCCCGTACGCAACGATATTTGTCTGCACTGATCCTGGCGGCACTCCGAACATTCCAGCCCCAGTGACATAGCCCGGTAAGGAAGTCGCTGCATCAGCTGGGGCGGTATTGGTACTGGTGATGCGTACGGTCGTCTGTTCATAGCCATCAGCGGGACATTCCCTAATCAGCTGTACAGTGCGCTTTACGTAGTAGTCCATCTTGGCGCCTGTACCGTCGTTGAAGTACACGCCAAACTGGGCCGCAGGAACACTTGGCCCCGCGATTGAACCGCTCAGTGGATAGGTTCCGATGATCGATTGTTCCGATTCCGACGCAGACCACAGAGAGATGCGGCGTTCCGTTACTCCGCGTGAAATGCCTGTAATGAGGCCTTTCGGATCAGTCTGTTCGCGTGAGAGGGCGTCAAAAATTTCATGAGCAACACCAGCGAAGTAGGCGTCTTGAAGCCGGGGTTCTTCAATTTTTGCGTAAACCTCGGACAGGAGGGTCGGCACGACGTTTCGGCCATTTAGCTCTGTAGGTAGCCCAAGGCTCGCCACTTGTGAAAGCTCAGGCCCGCTGACGCGGACCGGGCCCGTGGCCTTCAAAATGTAACTCAGTGCAACTGGGTCGACTGAGACCACACCATCCAGGTGTTGACCGGTCTTCCGCTCCCACATGGCCGCGGCCGTTCTGGCCGCAGTAGGGAAATCAGGTGTTAGGTTTACGTCCTGCATGAATTTACCCAATCGCCTTGAGTAGATCTGTTGCTGAACTTCATCCAGAGCGATGACTGGGGACATTGTTCCGATCTCACCCGCGCTGCTTTGTGCTCCTAGCGAGAACTTCCCGTTCTGGAGCTCAAGTACGGCTAGTGCTCCAGGAATACCGCCCGAAGCGCGAGACTCCGCGTTGTTTTGGACCATGAGCAAGTAATTCCTCGGGGTTTCTACCCCCATCATGCTGGGCAAGAGACGTGATGCGTCTGCAGACGCATCGAGGGCACCCGTCACCTCTCGTAATCGATCTCTGGCTTCCACAAGCGGTTCGGCAATCTGAGGCCACAGGCCACTGGGATCAATTTCATCGAGCCTTTCGGAGGAGGCCCTAACAGCATGAGCAGCAGACGTGACGGAAGGAGAAGCGGTTACCAATGGCCCTAGATCTGTTGTAGTTCCGCTGGGTACCAATGCATTCCAGTCCAGCGAATCGAAGACCTTAGCAAGGGGCGCTAATCCTAGATTGGCTACGTCGTCCGCCGATCGCGCAACTTCCGCAACAACGGCAAAATTGGACCCGATGCCCGGAAGAGTGGAAGCTAGGGCCCATACAGGATCTTCCGCAGATTGCTTAGCTGCTGCGGTATGTGCGCGTAATTGGTCGACTGTTGAAATAGCACCTTCAGTGTCTTGGTTCGCGACTTCACTCTTCAAAGGTGCGATCAACGCGTTGGCAGCTTGGAGTTCGTCCCTAATGGTCATCGCTTTGATTGACAACCAAGCCCCTGCCCCGAGAGCGACGAGGATAGCGGCTGTACAGATAATCGCGATGAATAAACGACTCCGTTGACGCCCAAGCGACCCGCGTGAGTTGTTCCTGGGAGTGCGCGTGTCCCGGGTTTGAGATGCAATCTGCGACTTCGCCACCTCAGGGCCTCCCGAGACCCCGGTAGATCCAGCCCGCCGCCCGCCATTTAGCCGGGTCAAGCACGTTACGACCGTCAAGGATGCGCCTAGACGCTACAGTGGCCGCCAGCTCGTAAGGGTCGAGTTCCCGGTAGTGCTGCCATTCAGTCAGTAGGAGAAGCGCGTCGGCAGACTCAAGTGCCTTGCTGAGGTCGGCCTCATAGTGAAGCTCCGGAAAACGGCGAGCGGCGTTGCTCAATGCTTTGGGGTCAGTTACGGTCACGATGGCACCTTGGAGTTGCAACTGAGCAGCAATGCTCAAGGCAGGTGAATCACGAACGTCATCACTTTCCGGTTTAAACGCTGCGCCGAGCACGGTAATTTTCTTGCCCAGCAGGGAGCCTCCGCACAGCTCGCGGGACAGCTCAACTACCCTGGTACGCCGGCGCATGTTGATTGCGTCGACTTCACGGAGGAACGTAAGAGCTTGGTCGGCGCCGAGTTCACCTGCTCTAGCCATGAAAGCGCGGATGTCCTTTGGCAAGCAACCGCCGCCGAATCCAATCCCTGCGTTCAAGAACTTTCGTCCTATTCGGTCGTCCAGGCCGATTGCATCCGCAAGTTGCGTGACGTCAGCTCCCGCTGCCTCGCAGAGCTCCGCCATTGCATTGATGAATGAGATTTTCGTTGCTAGGAAGGAGTTTGCAGCGGTCTTCACGAGCTCAGCCGTTGGATGGTCCGTGACCAAGCGTGGAGTCCCGGCCAAAAGCGGCCCTCTGTAGACATCATCGAGGACTCCCACAGCAGCGTGCTCCTCAGAGCCGGTCAGTACGCCATAAACGAGGCGATCGGGTCGGAGAGTATCAGCAACGGCATGCCCTTCGCGGAGGAACTCTGGGTTCCAAACGAGATGCGCCGAGGGTTGCTCGTTCTCGAGCAAACCCGCGAGCCGCGCCGCCGTGCCGACGGGAACTGTCGATTTGCCAACGACTACTTCACCGGGCATTACGTGAGGCATCAGGGTCAGCATAGCTGCGTCGACAAACGTAAGGTCGGCTCCGTTTTCCCCCTTTTTTTGCGGTGTTCCTACACAAATGAAATGGACCGCACTACCGGCTACAGCTGAAACGTCCGTCGTGAACTTCAACCTGCCCGTTTCTTGTACCTCTTGGAGTAGCGTTTCAAGTCCTGGCTCGTAGAAGGGAGCCCTTGCCGCGGCGAGTTCAACAATCTTACGCTCGTCGACATCTACGCCCACTACGTCGTGACCCAATTTAGCCATGCAAGCCGCATGGACAGCTCCCAAGTATCCGCAGCCGATGACAGATATTTTCATGCGTAATTGTCCTTCCCCATAAGGGCGGTTTTCATGCGAAGCATGGTTTAGTAGGCTCCGGAGCCGCGGAAGACGGCGCGGAAGGTTTTGATGAGAATCAGAAGATCGCCAGCTAGGGACCAATTTTCTACGTAGTAGAGATCCAACCGCACAGAATCCTGCCACGATAGGTTGGAGCGGCCGCTGACTTGCCAAAGACCTGTGAGGCCGGGTTTAACGAGCAGTCTACGGCGGACGTCTTTTTCGTAGGCAGCAACTTCGGAGGGGAGTGGGGGACGTGGGCCGACAAGACTCATTGATCCTAGAAGGATGTTGAAGAGCTGAGGGAGCTCATCCAAGCTAAATTTCCGGAGAAACCTACCAATTGGTGTGACCCTAGGATCGTCCTTCATCTTGAACAGCAAGCCATTGCCGTCGCTCTGGCCTCTTAATTCGGACAGTCGGTGCTCCGCATCAACAGTCATCGAACGAAACTTCAACATCTGAAATGGCTTTCCTTCGATTCCTACCCGGCCTTGTCGGAAAACTACTGGGCCCTGGTCATGAAATTTGATCAGCAACGCGACGATGGCCATGACAGGCAGAGAAACAATAATGAGCAAGCCGGAAACGATGACGTCGAACAGTCTTTTTGCCACGCGCTGACCCCCCTCAAGCGTCGGGGTGGTGACGTGAATAAGAGGGAGGCCAGCAACCTGCTGAGTATGAATCCTCGGACCGGCTATGTCTGTCAGGGCGGGCGCCATGATTAGCCCGATATTTCGCGCAGCCAATTCCCAACCTAGGTGACGGAGCGTCTGGGGATGCAGTTGGACCCCCGCCGAAACTGCTACGGCATCGGCATTGCAGGCCTCAATGGCGTCAACTATGGATTTGGCATCGGCCCTAGTCCCAAGGACAGGTAGCCCGGACTCGGGCTCGACGGTCGGGCCTTCAGGATTGCCCGGGGTGTACACGGCGACGGGAAGATAACCGGCATGCTTCGCAGTTTCCAAGGAACGTGCAAGATGCGCCACCGCGCTGGGGCCGCCAAGCAGTAGGAGGCGGGACATGCTCTCTCCGAGTTGGCGGTTTACGCTTAAGTGCTGTCGAATCAGCCAGCGCGCCAAGAGCAATCCCAATAAGCCGGACGGGAGTGCCACTCCGACATAACCTCGTGCTGTATCCACTCTGAGGACATACGACACAATGGCAATGAGGCCAAAAAGCCACAAAGACGCGGCAGCTACTCGTTTGTATTCGTCAGGTCCAGCACCCAAGATCCTGCTTTGTCTGCTGTTCCATGCGCCCAGCATTAGCCACCACACGATGGCTAGGGCGACTGAGAGCCAGGCGTAGCTAAACTCTTGGCCTGTGACTATCGCATCCGCTTCGAATCCGAAGCGGATGACGTAGGCCCCGACAACAGCCCAAACCACAACGAACGCGTCAACCACGCGCAACTGGCGGGCGGATCGTGCCCGCCAGTCGTTGCCCCCACTCACTACATCTCCCCCGATTCAGAGCCAATAACGAAATCAGTCGCTCTTGGCTAGTTGCGAATCTGCGCGAGGTTGGACCGATACCAATCAACAGTCGACCGAATGCCAGCTTCAAGGCCAATAGTCGACGTCCAGCCAGCTTCCGCTAGCTTTGATACGTCGAGGAGCTTGCGGGGTGTTCCGTCCGGCTTGGAAGTATCCCAGGTGATCTCCCCGGAGTATCCAACAGCATCGGCCACGAGAGCGGCCAGGTCCTTGATGGAAATGTCGGTGCCCGTCCCTACATTCACTTGGGAGGGCCCGTCGTAGTTTTCCAGCAAGTGAAGGCAGGCTGCCGCCATATCGTCTACGTGCAGAAACTCACGCCTAGGCGTGCCGGAACCCCAGTTTGTGACAACCGGGGTACCCGCACGAGCCGCCTCGTCGTAGCGACGGATCATGGCAGGTAGGACGTGCGAACCCTCTAGTGAAAAGTTGTCCCCCGGACCGTACAAGTTAGTTGGCATAGCAGAAATCCATGGCAGACCGGACTGCCGCCGAACCGCCTGAATCTGCATGATCCCAGCGATTTTCGCTATGGCGTACGCATCATTGGTCGGTTCCAGATGACCGGTCAATAACGAATCTTCGCGTATGGGCTGCTCCGCGAACTTGGGGTAGATGCAAGAAGAACCTAGGAAGAGGAGCCGCTCAACGCCGAATTCTCTGGCGGCGTCAAGGACGTTGACTTGAATCCTGAGGTTGTCACTCAGGAAATCGACTGGATAGGTGCTGTTGGCGAGGATGCCACCCACTTTTGCAGCGGCCAGCACCACGTATCTGGGCTTTGCGTCTGCAAAGAACTTGAAGACGGCGTCCCGGTCCTTGAGATCAAGGTCTGACGATGTGCGTCCTACGAGGCCGGAAAATCCTTCCTGCTCGAGGTAGCGCCAAATTGCCGATCCGACCAAGCCGCGATGACCTGCTACATAAAAGGTTGAGGAGCGGTCGAGCTTTTCTGGTACGAAATTCACACTCTCGTCCACTAGTTCTTCCAGCTTTCGAGAGAAACCCTGTCAATCCAGTGGTTACCGGCATGCTTGAGCGCTTCTATATCGGCATCCACCATGATCCGAGCAAGCTCAGGAGTGTGCACGGAAGCTTTCCAGCCCAGTTTTTCTTGCGCCTTAGAGGCATCGCCCACGAGAGCATCTACTTCTGTCGGCCGGAGATAGCGCTCGTCGAAACGGACGTGATCCTCCCATTTTAGGCCTGCGTGCTCAAAGGAAATTTGAAGGAAATCACGAACTGTGTAGTTGCCGCCCGTCGCCAGCACAAAGTCGTCCGGCTCGTCCGCCTGCAGCATCCGCCACATGCCCTCAACATACTCAGCTGCATAGCCCCAGTCGCGGACCGCGTCCAGGTTGCCCATATACAGCAGATCCTGTTTTCCGGCTTTGATCGCTGCAACCGCACGGGTTATCTTGCGAGTAACGAATGTTTCACCCCGTCGGGGCGATTCGTGGTTGAAGAGGATTCCGTTCACGGCGAACATGCCGTACGCCTCTCTATAGTTTTTAGTTATCCAGTAGCTGTATACCTTCGCGGCCCCGTAGGGCGAGCGGGGATAGAAGGGTGTCTCTTCATTTTGCGGGGGAGGTGTGGCTCCGAACATCTCGGACGAGGATGCTTGATAGAACCTTGTATCGATCCCGGACATGCGCACAGCTTCCAGGAGACGTATCGTCCCAACTCCCGTTGTATCTGCAGTGTGCTCAGGTTCATCGAAGGAGACACGCACGTGGGACTGCGCCGCCAAGTTGTAGACCTCGTCTGGATTGATGTCCGCGAGAAGGGTTACCAGACGGGCTCCATCGCTCAGGTCACCGTAGTGGAGAAAGAGCTTCGCTTTCGGATCGTGAGGGTCGACATAAAGGTGGTCAACACGGGCGGTATTAAAGGTGGAGGCTCGCCGGATCAGACCATGCACTTCGTAGCCCTTTGTAAGCAACAGTTCCGCAAGGTAAGACCCGTCCTGCCCCGTTATACCTGTGATGAGTGCGCGTTTTGTCATTACTTTCCCCATGATTTTGTTGAGATGTCGAAGAGGCGGCTACTGCCGGCGGCGAGAGGCAAGCGGTGTCCCCCGCAGACATCCTAGCCAATGGATTGGGGCAAGGCTCAACGCCGCAGTCCCAGAAGGGGGATTCGTTTGTGCTCAGGACTGGCAGGTATCCTTACGTAAAAATGGTCGCTTGAGCCTGTCCGGCCGACGTGCACCACGCATTATGGGATCCAGCAACCTCCAAATGTGATTGCGCCGGTAGCATTCGCACGGACGTTGCTAGCACACATCAACGAAAGATCTTGGGGAAATGACGCCAGTCTCAACTATTGGGCCGTCGGTGTGGCCAGCGGGATTTCAGCCGTTCGGTCCACTGTCCCTTGTAGCTGGTAGTGGGACTGAGGCAGCCCATGGCCTTTGCACCCTCGCCAGGCAACCGAAGAGTTCGTCAGCGATTCATGTTCATCTAGTCAACGCCTACACCATTTCGCTCGCTGCCAAAGACACCAGCTACGTAGAACTGTTATCGAAGGGAGCCCTTAACCTGCCTGACGGCAAGCCATTGTCCGTCCTCTCCAGATTGCGCAGAAGAACGCCCAGGTTGCACCACATAAGAGGACCACAACTCTTCCTTGACGTCTTTGACGTGGGGCGACGGTATGGCATCCGGCACTTCCTTCTCGGCTCCTCACCGGACGTTTTAAACCGGCTTCAGGAGACGCTGTCCATGAGATACCCGGGGTGTGACATTGTGGGAATCGAGAGCCCTCCGTTCCGGCCCCTCAGCGAGGCCGAGCTTGACATGCAAGACCTTCGGATCAGTACCACGTTGCCCAACATTGTCTGGGTGGGTTTGGGAACACCTAAACAGGACTGGGAAGCCAGACGCCTTGCAGCTTCCATTGGTGTGACGACGATCGCAGTCGGGGCAGCTTTTGATTTCGCCGCTGGAACTGTTCGGGAGGCTCCGAGATGGGTTCGCGCCATAGGCTTCGAGTGGTTCTTTCGTCTATGTAGTCAGCCAAAACGCCTCTGGCGCAGATATCTTATTGGAAATGCTCGGTTCCTCATGTTGGTTGGCAGGGATATCAAGCAAAACGGGTGGAGTTTCAGGAAGTGACCGAGCTTCTGCTTTGTTACCTTGAAGTAGCTGCCGCTCGTCCTAAGCGGGTGAGCAATGACAATGAAATTCAAATCCTTTGAGCATGTATGGCCTTTAGCTAGTGCGCGAAAAGTCGGTCCTCTTAAGGCTCGGACCACACTATCGAGTACTTCGATTTTGATTTGGGCCGGGATCGTCATCAGCGGCTCTGTGCTCTGTGGGCTTATTGTGTTGGGACGCGTTCCGCTCATGTTGGCCGCAGGTGCGTCCCTGGCCTTGGCGGGACTCGCTGTCCTGGCTACGCTGCGTAGCCAATCCAAGTTTATGTGGATGTTTTTCTTGAACGCCTGTTTTCTGGTTGTCCCTCAACGCGAATTTAGCGGCACCGACTTAGTCGTCCTTTTGTCCTTGGCAACCGCGTTGCTGATCGCTTGCGGAATATCCTCAAACAACCGCTCATTTGCTGTAACAGCCGTAGCCGCTGCGGAAAATCGATACTTTGGATTGATGTTGTGGGCAATCGTGGGGTTCGGGACCATTGCATTTACTTCTACGGTGTCCAACTCTCAGAGCGCGCTCGTCCTACTGCCCTGGTTGAACGGAATAGCTCTTGCAATATTAGTTAGTTCTGCTCCATCCTTTCAATTGCCGTCGTTTATGAATGCGAGACGGGCCATTCTAGTTGGGGGAGGAATTGCGAGTCTCTACGATCTATATTTGCTAGGAACAGGTAGGGCGCTAAATGTAGGTCCGTTCAACTCCGGTAGATTCACTGGATCTTTAGGTGATTACGAGCTGCTGGCTGAGTTCTACGGTGCGATAATTTTACTGGGCTTAACTGCGGTAATTTTTGAAGATTCACCGCGATGGCGACTACTGGCGGCGTCGCTTATAGTGCCGAGTTTCATTATCTTGTTAGCCACTCAATCAAGAGGTCCCGTTGTTATTTTGTGTGCTGTCGCTCCGGCTTTGGCTCTGACCTCTGCAGTTACATTTCGTCATCTGGCGCGTAAAGTTTTTTTCCTGTTTGCAACTTTGTCCCTGATTATCTATTCGTTTTTCAGTGCATTGTCAGCTTTGCCAGTATTTGCAAGACTTTCCTCGGTCCAGTTTGAGGGGAGTGTTGAGTCGACTCTGAATAGAGCTGGCGTCTGGGGCTACTTCACTCAGCTACCACGCTTCATTGATGCTGGCTTAATCGGAAATGGATTTCATTATCCATATGAAGAAATTGGGACCTACCCGCACAGTATCTATTTGTGGCTTCTGTGGTCCGGAGGGACACTTGGCCTAATTGCTTTTGTGTTGTTGATTTCGTTACTGCTTTTCAAACTGTTTCGCGGCATCCTCCTACACCATTCAGCTTCTCTGAGTGCGACGGCCGTCCTTACATACATTCTTCTGGATGAAATCAAGATTGAAGCTGCACGCACTTCCGCGTCCGTGTCCTTCCTGTGGGTAGCGCTATCACTAGCCTTACTCGCTAGTCGAGAACAGAGAGAACATTGAGCACAAACACAAAGAAACCCGTTAGTGCCCTAAGGCATTACTGGCGGCTTGTGAAGCCATCCAAGTTCGCCGCCCTGGGTTCCATTGGCGTATTGGCTCTGAGCGGTGTGGCGGAAGCCTTGGGGTTGGCCAGCATCCTTCCACTTCTAAATCAGCCTAGTCCGACCATCAGTTCCATCCTTCCCATCTTGGCACTGCTTACTCTCTTCTTGATCGCCTCGTCGCTTCTGAAACTTTTCGGGGACGCGCTGATCAGTAGAGTGACTACTTCCGTTGAAGCCAAGGGACGCCGGGAGTTGATGGAACGTCTGGTGTCGGGTCCATGGCTGCAGGTCGGAAAGCTAAGTCAGGGCGAAATCACCGCCGCTGTGATGTCGGAGGCCACCCAGCTGTCGAACGGTGTGTTTTCGCTCCTTTCGGGCATCGGAACTGCCGTTGTGGTGATCATACTAATTTCGGCGTCAGCCGTCTTGACGCCCAGTCTTTTAGGCCTCGCATTACTCTTCATCGTTATTTCTGCACTCATTTTTCGTCAGAGGCTGAAGTATGTTCGACAAAACGAACTGAAGCTATCGGGCACAACCACAGAAATAGCGGAGGAGGTGTCCTCCTCTCTGTCGGACATCAAGTTCCTGCGCGAGTCTGGCAGCGACCGCGAGTGGTTAGTTCGCTCTCAGAAGAGCGCTGACTTGCTAGCTCGACTCCGGCGCCGGCAAATCATGTTGCCTGCAGGGACAAGAACAATGGTTGACTCCGTAGCTGCCGTTTTCCTGGCTACGGTCGTGGGGCTAGCGCTCCTGTTACAGGGTGATATCACCCTAGGCTTGGTGTTCGTGGCGCTCTTTTACCGCATAATCCCTCGTGTACAGGCCGTGCAGAATCAGTTGAACACCTCTCTTGGCCAACTCACCTGGATTGAGAAGTGGAACCACAGGATGGAACAATTGGCCGACATCCAGACCGAATCTCGTGGACAAGAAAAGCTCAATGACGTAGCGCCCACTGGAAACTGGGATAAACCCCCGGAGTTCTCCCTTCGTGGAGTCTCGCATCACTTTGCTGGACGCGATGGTCCCGCACTTGATGAAGTTGATCTCACCATTTTTTCAGGTGAGCGTGTCGCAATTCTAGGACGGAGTGGGTCCGGAAAGACCACGCTACTGGACCTACTTTTGGGTTTGTTTCCCCCCACTGCGGGAGCTGTATACGTTAACGGCGAGGTTCTGACGACTGATGCATGGGTAGACTTCCGGCGGACGGTTGGGATTGTCCCGCAGGACGTTCCTATCCGCCGCGGAACGTTGGCTGAGAACGTTTACTGGGACCAACCGGCTGATACGGCAATTCTTGCGCAGGTACTCCGGGTCGTGCAGCTCGAAGAATTCGTTGGTCAGTTGCCGCACGGCAGCGAGTCGTTTATCGATTCCAAGTCGATAGGCTTATCGGGAGGTCAGAGGCAGAGAGTGGGTTTGGCGCGAGCGTTGTACCGACAACCGCTACTTCTTATTCTGGACGAGGCTACCAGTGCACTGGATCTAGAAACTGAAAAGGCCATCCTTGAGGCGGTCGCCAGAATCCCTGGGAAAATGACTGTAATTGTCGTGACTCATCGTAAAGCGGCCCTTGATTACGTGGACCGAAGGATCGATCTTGTCAATGGAAAAGTTCAACATTCACACCAAAATATGGAGCTGGGCTCATGAGGGACGTCTTAGTAATTTGTACCCGTAACAGACAATCAGACATGAAGCGCTGCTTGGAGTCTCTGCTGAACCAGAAAAGAATGCCATCAGAGCTTTATGTGATCGACAGCAGCGACAGTGGGGAGACGGCTGATCTATGTGCCGAGTACGCGAATAGGGGTGAGTTGCCGCCTCTGAAGTACATCCACACCGCCCCTGGCCTTACTCTGCAGCGAAATGTTGCACTCAAGAACGTCCGTGAAAGATTCGACATCGTTCATTTCATAGATGATGACGTGGAACTTGAGCCGGAGTACCTAGAAGAGCTCGCAAAGGCATTTGACGTGGATTCCGCTTTGGTAGGCGCAGGGGGCTTGATCAAAGGAGGCAACCGGAAAAAAGCAACGCTTTTCGCACGACTGGGTGGACGCGACAGCGTTCACCCAGGAAGAGTGCTCGCCACCGGTTTCAACATTGGAGCCCACGAAACGCCTTTTGACGTGGACGTGGACTGGTTGCCCGGATGTTCCATGTCCTTCAGGTTGGCTAAAATAGACGGCCTCGAGTTCGATGAACGACGGGTGGGTTACGCGATTGGTGAGGATGCAGACTTCGGCTTGCGGGCGAGTGCGCGAGGAACGCTTCGGCATGTACATACCGCTAAACTTCACCACCATCAGTCACCGATCAATCGCCACAAGCGGCCCCTACTTGTCCGGATGGCCGTTGCTCATCGCTGGTCCCTCGCCGAGGACAATTTGGGAAGAGTTAGCCGGTCAATGGTTGTTTATGGCACGTTGTCGGAATCCTTTACCTATTTCCTCCGCTTCGTGTTGTCCCGATCTCACGACAGGCTCTGGTGGGAATGCTGTGTTGCCGGGGGGGCCGGACTCTTGGACGTCACGAGGAGAAGAACGAATTGAACATTGATGATGGCGTTTGTGCCTATCTGACTGGCGGATTAGGTAATCAACTGTTCGTACTAGCCGCTGCTTGGGAACAAGCGGAGCGGCTCAGTTGCCCGCTTTACATAGATGCATCCAAGTACGTCGGCGGAGATCTGCGCTCTTTTGAGTTAGGGTCGCTATCGCTACCCGGCGAAGTAATCTCCCACGAGTCGCCGTGGCTAGATCGAGGTGGACGCCTTCGCAGATCCTTCCCAAAGCTAAAGAAGACTCGTCGGGTTTACCGTGAAGAGTCCTTTGGGTATTCCTCTGCTATCAACAAGATTGTTCCAGGAACGACGATTTTTGGGTATTTTCAATCGCCTCGATATTTTGATCACGTAGCTGATCGCATGGCCGATCTCCTAATGAACAGTCAGGTTACAGCCACGGAACAGAAAATAATGAGCAGCTTACACAACAGCGGTCGTATAACCCTGCATGTCCGTCGAGGAGATTACACCACCGCAAATACCGCAGCCGTACATGGCATCACTTCGAGCGCATACTTTGAACGCGGTATAAACCTCATAAGAAAGTTGTCGTCCGTCGAGCAATCGATGGTGTTTTCGGATGAGCCGGACGTTGCTCGAAGTGAGTTGAAACACCTGCCAAACATCAAAGTCTTTGACCAGAATTCCGAGTTGTCTAGCCTTAACACGATTAAGGCCATGTCGCGGGGCAGTGGAATGATCATGAGTAATTCATCGTTTAGTTGGTGGGCCGCATGGCTAATGGCACGACGAGGCCTTCACCCCATCGTTGCGCCAAGACCTTGGATGGCGAGTGGAGAGAGTGCGTCTGACCTTCTTGGTGCTGACTGGTTGACGCTGGATGCCAGAGGAGCATCTTGGCATGGGTGACGCAGAAGAGTTGCAGGAGGTAGAGCGCGAAGCGTGCGTCATTGCAATTTGCACGTATCGACGACCCATGTTGCTTCGAGCGCTGATCAAGAAGGTTAACTCGCAGGACTTTTCTGGGACAGACGGCAACGTGCACCTTCTTATCGTAGATAATGATAGTGAACAGTCGGCGAAGGTCATATTCGATGAATGTGCTACTTACCCTACCGGTGCCACCATGCACTACTTATCTATTCAGCCGCAAGGGTTGGTTGTAGCGCGCAATGCCGCGCTGGATTTTGCTAAAGTTCTGAACGCGGCAGTCATTTTTATTGATGATGATGAGAGCCCAGCGGAAGGATGGTTTGCATCGTTCTGGGAGATGCATTTGTTGTTTCCACAGGATGTGATTGCCGGCCCGGTAGTTCCTGATTTTGAAGAACCCATCCCTTCTTGGTGTAAGGACGGTTCTTATTGGAAACGTCAATCATTTGAGGATGCCAGCCTTCTGTTGAGGCCGACCGGCGACGGTAACATTTTCTACCCTCGTGCACTTGTACAGAATTGGCGTTACTCGCTCCGCTACAACACCTCGGGCGCCCAGGACACGCATTTACTGAGAAGATGGATTGCTTCGGGTCGGGGTTTGCGATGGAGCGCTAAAGCGGTGGTCACGGAGATTGTGCCAGCAGGTCGCCTGACCTTTAGCTATGCCTTAGATCGCGCATACTTCAGTTCGCTTGCGTATGTTTGGGTAGATCACGAGCTCGGTGCGAATGCCGTTTGGACGTTGCTGAGAGCCGTGCGAAGACTTAGTGTAGGTTTGCGGGATTACACTGTTTCGCTTTTGCGGCGAGACATTTGGCTGCGGCACCGGGCGCGATTGCACTTCTCCTCTGCTCGGGGAACGCTGCACGGGCTGCGGGTAAAGTCCTTTGACCGATACGGGAAGTACCAGATCGATGTTTCGACTTCGCCATAGTTGAACAACATAAGCGCCGTTGCGCATTTTAAAGTAGCGCCGTTTGTCCTGCAACCGGTTTTTTGCGAGAAGGAAGGAACCGGACTGGCAATGGCACGCCCTTGGCTCTGTAAGTCGCCTTGATGCATCAGATCCGACTGTAAATTGCCACACCGAGGAGGTTTGTTGCCTCTGTGCTCATTCTGGCTCGGTTAGGCATGAGCCTGACCTGCGGCAGCATAGGTGCGAGAGATCACATATTTGTCCTGATGCTCGCAGGCAAATTTCAGTCCAAGATACTGGTCTCCGTCATCCAGATTTTCCCAACCGCATAGCAAACATTTCAGGCAGCTTTCTCATTCGCTGCCACATAAATGGAACCAGCGTAAGACGTCCATGTTCAGAGGGCATAGGGACTACGAGAGCCCTATCGACCACCATTTGCAGGCCTGTGGCGGACGCGAGGGACCGGTTGAATGTTATGTGCTCGCAGATCCATGGACCGTTTTCGGGTATGTAGGTGCCTAAGGCATAGGTTCCGGCCGAATATAGGCAGAGTCCGTTGAATGCTGACCGGCACAGGGTGTCGGTGTCTGATGTGAGTCTGCGTTGTTCAGGGTAGACAAACTTTCGGAAGAATGAATAGTACGCAAATGGATTGTGCTGGGCATTCCGGATTCGTTCCCCCAGATCAGCGAAGGACCTTTCGCCGTCTTCGTAGGCCAGCAGATCGTAGTATGTCGGACGTGAAGTTGCCGAGACAGCGAAAACATCGCCGTCCATCACTCGCTGAAGAGCTGAGAGGAGTACGTCGGGCTGTAGATTCTCCAGAAATGGTTCGTCCACATCAATTACACAGATGGATCGCGCTGGCAAAAGCATGTCCTTCGCGAAGCGAGCCACGAATTGCCGTCCGAGTGCCATGCGCTCCAACCGGCTAGCTGCCCCTGACATAAAGGATGTGTCGACCACGTGGACGACGCCTGTCGCAGCGGCCGCATCCTCAAGTAACTCTCTTGTATCGTCCTCGGAGCCGTTTTCTCCCACGACAGCAGCAACTCTTATGCCCGCCTGCCGCAACCTCTCCATTCCTTGCACGAAACCGGGAATGGTATCGGCGCAATTTCGCGCCAAGGCCAGAAAGACAATGTCGTAACTGTAGTCTGCGCTCACCCCCACAGTCTGCCACAGGAGCATTGGCGCCCAGCGCCCCTGGCGCAGGATGCGTCGATGGGCCGGCCCTGCGGCTTGGGCAGTGTGTCTGCGAACTTGTCTTGATGTTGGCTGACCTCTCGTGGGCTCAAACCCATCCGCAAGTGCCCAGAGAATGAAACTTCAGCCACCCGACTGTGGTGGTGACAAATCCGCCCTGCGAGGGTCCGTGCGGAGCATCAAGGGTCGAGGGGCAATGCGCACGCTTGGCGTGAGTAGCTTTTTTCCGCTGGATATCACGTCAAGCCGGGCAGGTACAATTGATCAGACCGCACAGATATTACCGTTCTGATGGCGTGCCTTCTGGCGTGCCGAGCCATTCGACCCAGGGGGACTACGGTTTTGGAATTACACGACTACATGCGAATACTGCGGCGGAGTTGGGTCATGGTTGCAGCTGTGACGATGGCCGGGCTGCTCGTTTCGGGGGCAACGTCAATTATTTCAAAACCTACGTACACCTCTCAAACGCAGTTGTTCGTCGCTATCCAGAACTCCGGCTCAGTCCAAGAGATGCAACAAGGCAACACGTTCAGCCAGGCGAGAGTGCAGTCGTATGTGAAGACGGTGACGACCCCTGTTGTTCTCGAGCCCGTTATTACATCCCTCGGGCTCGAGACGACCGCAGAAGCGTTAGGAGCCAATGTTCGCGCCAGTACGGATCTGAATACCGTACTCATCAACATTTCGGTAAACGACTCATCTGCCGTTCAGGCGGCAGCGATAGCCCAAGCTGTGGCAAACAGCATGATAAAAGCGGTGGAGGAGCTTGAGCGGCCGAAGGCTGGAGGGAGCTCGCCCGTGAGCCTTTCGATAATAACTCCGGCAACAGTTCCCACCGCTCCCTCTGCACCGAATACACGGGTAAATCTGCTCTTGGGAACTTTTTTCGGCCTCGGAATCGGAATCGGAATGTCGATCCTTCGGTCCACTCTAGACAACCGGATACGAGGAGAAGCTGATGTTCGAGAAGTCACTGACGCACCTATTCTCGGCGGTATCTCATTTGATCAAACAGCAACACGTAACCCGCTTCTGACTCAGGCCCCGGCACAGAGTCCTCGTGCTGAATCCTTCCGCCAGCTTCGAACTAATTTGCAGTTCGCCAATGTGTCTAGACAAGCCAGAACGGTACTGGTGACCTCTTCTCTACCAGGAGAGGGAAAAAGCACCACGGCGACAAACCTGGCCATCGCACTAGCGCAGGCAGGCCAGACGGTCTGTTTAGTTGACGCCGATCTTCGCCGCCCGATGGTCAACGAGTATTTGGGACTGGACCGCAACGTAGGGTTAACCACCGCGTTGGTCGGCTCGTCCGAGGTCGACGATCTTTTGCAACCCTGGGGCGACGACAATCTGTTCGTTCTGACTTCCGGCCAAATTCCGCCAAATCCCAGTGAACTTTTAGGATCCGAAAAGATGAAACACCTCATCCTCGGACTTGAAAACGCCTTTGATACAGTCGTCGTTGACGCTCCTCCTCTTCTTCCTGTCACGGACGCAGCGGTGCTCTCGCAGCATGTTGGTGGAGTTATCGTCGTGATCGGATCACAAAAGCTTAAGCGACAGGATCTAGAGAAATCGCTCGATGCCCTTCGGATGGTCGGATCTAACCTACTAGGAGTTGTGCTTAATCGTCTTCCTGCCCGAGGACCAGATGCGTACTCCTACACCTACTCTTACAGTTCGCAGGAGGCAAGAATTTCGTCTGCTTCAGTTCCAGAATCCAAGCGTGCCAGGTCCAAGCATGGGTTGCCTGATGATTTCAGCAGAACGCTACACGAACACGTGGAACAGCCCCCCAAAGTATTCCCTGCCAGCCGCGTCGATTCTCATCGACCCTAAACGACCAATGAAGCGCGGAGCACAAGTAGTAACTTTCAACTTACAGGTTGCTTAGAGTGCGTTGTGCCACCGACTTTCTAGCCACCTTTGCCTGTAGGGAGCACCGTGACAAATCCGAACGTTGTAATACTGCAGGAGTACGTCCCGCAGTATAGGGTGCCCTTTTTTCGGCGGTTGATTGAGCTAGGAAACGCAAATGGAGTCGACATTAAAGTCGCTGCCGGGCAAGCGAATAGAAATCAGCACCAACGCCAAGATGGAATTCCTGCGGCATTTATTGTTCCCGTCGCTCAGGTGGAAATTAAGATCGCTGGCCGCCGGGTAGTCTTTCGTCGCGTCAAGCCCGTTATCGCGTCCGCAGATCTGGTGATCATGGAGCAGGCGCGGCGAAACTTGGATGCATACTGGCTGCTGCTCTCGCCTGTAAGGAGCCGGCAAGTTTGTCTTTGGGGGCACGGACGAGACTTCGTTGAAAGCCCAACTTTGCTCAAGCGCAAAATCATGTCCGGACTAACTCGCCGTGCAGACTGGTTTTTTGCTTATACTGAAGGTTCAAAGGATTCGGTGGTGGCCGATGGATACCCCCTCAGAAGAACCACGGTGGTCCAGAACTCTATTGATACAGATGATCTACAAAACGACATATCCAAGGTATCCCCCGAGCAGGTCAGCGCATTTCGCAGCGACTACGAACTCACAGACCTAACCGCAGTTTTCGTCGGCGGGCTCGACGAATCGAAGAGACTTCCGTTTCTTTTTGAAGCATGTCGGTTAGCCTTCCAATTAAACGCAGATTTCCGCCTCCTTGTCGTGGGCAGCGGTCCACTTCGTGAAGACGTGGAGAAACTCAGCGGGACTGAGCCTTGGCTTCGATATGTAGGTCCACTATTTGGAAAAGAGAAGGCGCTCGCCCTAGGATCGGCCGATGTAATCTGCATGCCAGGACGGGTAGGGTTGGTGGCAGTTGATAGCTTTGCCGCAGGTCGCCCGATCGTAACGACAGATTGGCCCTGGCACGGCCCGGAGTTTGAGTATCTCGAACACGGAAAAACATGCATAGTCGCACCAGAAGGGAGGCAATCTTATGCAGACGCCTTGATTCGCCTTCTTACAGATAAACAAGAATTACATCGGATGCAAGAAGCATGTCGATCCGCCCGTGCGAGATTTACGATCGAGGAGATGGCAACACGATTCTTTGAAGGCATACAACAAGCGTTACACCAGCGGAATCAACATTAAATACCGGCCCCACGGTGTCGACTAGCTCCGCGAGATGGGCGCCGCCCCCGATGCTGGAAGCGCTCGAGGCCCAGGACGAGACGCTCGTGCTCGGCATGGCCTTCGAGGAACGGCTCCGGCTGGTCGTTGACGAGGCCCACTCCGGGTTCAACCACGCCAAGGTCGAGGGACCGATCCGGCGGGCTGGGCTACGCTACCGGGCGCGGATCTGCACCGGCTCGACGTCGTGGACGAGACGACTGGCACCAGCGGCTCGGCTCCGGGGTTCACGCTGACGCGCTCATGGACCGCATCGTGCACTGGCCCCCACCGGCAATATCAATGGCCCCGAAGGCAATATCCAGTGGCCTCCAGACCCTTCAAATACTTAGGGATATGGAGCATCTGCTAAGCGTGCGCCGCGCCAGCAACTCGCTCAACAGGGCCGCGCTGTTGGCGTTCAAATCTATGGCTCAACGGATACGCCACCGGCCGCGATAGTGCCTAAGAGTTAGAGCAGTGCGTTTTCGTCAATCTCGACGGTTTGAAAGCAGTGCCGTCCCTGTTTAGTCGATCACGACGCAACTACAAGCTCTTTTGCCCGAGTCGTTTCTATCCAGAACGTCTCAAGTCGCATCGGCTCCCTATCAGCAGGGATGAGAAGACCACCGCGGGAGAGCTAAGAGCCCTTCGGCCCTAATATACGGAGGGGCCATTGGAGATCAACAACGGTAAAGCTCGTCAGACTCCACCCGAGGTCTAACGGCTCGGAAGTCAAGAGAGCTTTCCGTAGACCACTTCTGTGTCGGTGCCAGATGCCGGCGTGACGATTGCGCGCTCAACTTCAGCTGCATAACCAAAAGGGTTGGAGCGCTGCCAGCGCCAGTGGTCCGTGCACATGGCGGCAAGATCTCGCTTAGCCGACCAGCCGAGATGCTCACGCGCTGCGGTTGAGTCTGCATAGCTCCGTGCTACATCGCCGGGACGGCGGGGCGCGAACTCGTAAGGAATAGGCCGTCCTACTGCAGCACTGAAGGCTTGTATAACCTCCAAAACGGACGACCCACAGCCGGTGCCCAGGTTCCAGCGAAAAATACCTGTCCTATTGCTCATGTATTGGAGAGCAGAAAGATGCCCCGCGGCCAAGTCCATTACGTGAACGTAGTCTCGCACGCCGGTCCCGTCAGGAGTCGGATAGTCGTTGCCGAAAACCGTCAACTTCTCAAGGCGACCCACCGCCACTTGGGCTACGAAGGGTAAAAGATTATTGGGGCGGGCTCGAGGGTCTTCGCCGATCTGGCCTGACTCGTGCGCGCCTGCAGGGTTGAAGTACCGTAACACTGTTACACTCCAACGCGGATCAGCCGCGCTCAAGTCAGACAGGATGTCTTCTATCTGTTCTTTCGTCCGCCCATACGGATTCGTCGCGTCCAGTGGTAGCGACTCGGTCAGAGGCAGGTGCTCATTAGCGCCGTACACCGTCGCCGATGAGCTAAAGACCAGTCGACGCACGCCGGCTTTATCCATGCTTTCTAGCAGGTTTAGTGTGCCTACCACATTATTTCTGTAGTACTTCAGCGGATTGCCGACTGACTCGCCTACAGCTTTAAGCCCCGCGAAGTGAATGACGGCGTCGATGTCATCCTCAGAAAAGGCCAAGTCGACAGCATGTGTATCCAGTAGGTCGCCTAAACGAAATTTAATTCTCTTGCTGGTCAGTCCCTCAACCCGCCGGATGGCTTCTGCGCTGGAGTTCACCAAGTTATCCAGTACAACAACATCGTGCCCGTCCTCCAGCAGGCAGAGCGTCGTGTGTGATCCTATGTATCCAGCACCCCCGGTGACCAAAACTTTCATGGCTTCAGCATAGGTCCGATTCGCGGCCACGGAAAAAGAACCCTCTCCAGACAAAGTTCACACGGTACTCCTGTGAGTCCTTACTTCCACGGCGACAAAGTGCTCCTACCGTGCCGACCGACGCTTTTCTAGACTTCATGGTGTTGGCTAGCTCGGCAAGTCCGTGCATCTTTTCAGGACCGCCAACTTTCCAGGACCGCCAAGGGCCATCTCCGCGAACGCGCCTGATTACGACGCAAGGCACTGGATGAAGTTGATTTCGACAACGGTCAGATCCTATGACAGCGAAGGAGTGGATTGTGCTCGCCCAACATGGCGAGTTGCCCTCGCCAAATAGCCATAGAATTAGCGACGCAAAGCTTGCGCATATATTTGGGGGATCGGCCACATGACCACTATCGGGATGAACTCGGCATTGCGGTACGCCCACATCGACGCCCTGAGGGCTCTCGCCGTTCTGATTGTCGTCCTGGGACATGCTGGCGTTTCGAACATGCCAGGGGACGCTGGCGTGACAATTTTCTTCGTCATTAGCGGGTTCATCATCACCCATATACTGCTGCGGGAGCGCGAGAGCACCGGAGGATTCAACGTCCGCAAATTCTACCTCCGACGCGCTCTCAAACTGGCTCCGCCCTTTGTCTTGCTCATCGTTGCACCCACCTTGGCTTACTCACTTTGGAACGCCATAAGCTGGACCGCCTTCCTTAGTCAGATACTTTTCACGTACAACTGGGTGCAGGTCCTTTTACCTGAAGTGGCTTGGCTAATATTGCCGGGATCTAACGTGACTTGGAGCTTAGCTGTCGAAGAGCAGTTCTATATCCTTTTCGCACTGATTTGGATGTTCTTTGTCGGCAAGAAGTGGTGGCGCCCAGCGCTGGCTACAACTGCATGTGCCGCAATCGTCATCGCAAATTTAATCCGTTTCGATCTTCTCTCCGCTGCTGATGCTTCAGTTCGAATCCTGCGGGGCACTGATACACGGATGGATTCGATTGCTTGGGGCATTTTAGCTGCGCTCGTATACAAGATGTGGAGGGACCAGCAGCATCAAAGGTTGCTGGTCTGGATCGGGCAGCCATGGACGGTTGCGGCTGCCGCTGCATTGTTCTTGGTTTCGTTCGCTGTCCCCGGAGAGGCCTTCACGCTGACCTTGCGGTATACGATTCAGTCAATGATCGTCGCGGTCACGATCCTCTATGGATTCATTGCAACGCCGGGCCGTATCTCAGCGATCATTGGCCGCGTCAGTGCCTCTCGGGTTGTTACCGTGATCGGCCTGTCAAGCTACAGCATTTACTTAGTACACGACGTCCTAATGCATGCACTGCAGGAGAGTACGCGCTTCCTACCCTTCGCTCTGGGCAAGGTTACTTTGATCTTCGTAGGAGTCTCGGCTGGCATTGTGTCGTATTACCTCATTGAACGGCCGGCGTTGAAGCTGAAGACGCGCATCGAAAGGGGCGGGGCAGTGCGAGACTCAGAGGTTTCTGGCGGTGGACCTCTGCCCTGATGTCAGACGGGCTGCGTAGTTAGGCAGGGGGATGACCTGCTAGCCGTCTGTCGATAGGAAGTCCTGACCGCCGCGTAGCGGTTGACGTGGCGCTGCGGCGCCTATGGGTTCGACCGCTTTCCTCGGTGTTTGACGAATAAGATGTTCGGTCTTGCTGGCCTAGATCACAAGAGGCAGCTTCGTCGGACAGAGAGTTCAGTACAGCGTCACCGACTGAGCGTCAGAAAACCCTGCGTTTTCCAGTTTGGAGAAGGACGGACACAGACTGCCCGTAGGGCGGGGCGCCGCTTGCGCTCAAGGCTGGAGGGCCACTGTCGAGCGCGTAAGGAAACCGGGGCCCGGCGGCCCCAGAAGTGGTGGCCGTGGTGGAGTCGCCAGAAATGCCGAGGTTGAAGACCGGAACCGCCTATTGGAGCAAGATACGAGATTCTGTGCATCGCAGATGGATAAACACGGGGCGCTGCATACAGGAGACAGTCCCAACGCGTTCTGCTGAAAGCGCGTTCAATGCCAGCTGCCGGGATCTGTGTTGACTTGACTTGTCAATCGGCCTGTCACGTGGTTATGTCGTGGTCGATGGGGATCACCGTGACCGATGGAGGCTGTTGTGGCTATATCCGAGTACGCTCTCGCGCTCTGCGCGCTGCTGGGCACCATGCTGGTTCCTTTCTTCGTCCTTTATCAAAGGTTGCGGTTCAAGCGCCGCGCCGTTAGGCTCACCACTCCTGCCGCAACCCGAGGTGACCGTAGCTAGCCATGCCTTACGTTGACATAAACCCGCATAAAGGCCGCCCCAAGTGGCAGGGTTACGCCATTTTGGCAGTCCTCCTGGTCCTCACCGCAGCCGTGGTGGGCGCCGCCCTGGTTCGCGTCTGAGCCGGCATATCTGTTCAAACCCCTAGACTTACTGTTTGAACCAGTGCCGCAGAACCTTTTGCCGAACGTCCTGGGGGGACAGACATGCCCGATCCGGCGGATCAGAACGCACGCGCCCATGCAGAGGATGCAGGGCAGCCGCAGCTGCGCCGACGCCGCGACCTTCGTCGCGCCGACGGCGAGCCCAAGGATGCCCAGACAGGAACCATGCCAGCCGTACCACCCACCCCTTCCAGCCCGCCTGACGTTGGACAGGCGGTGACGCACCGGACTTCCTGGGCGGAGGCAGCTGCTGCAGCCGACGCCGCACAGCCTTCCTCCCCTGTCCCGGCTCCAACCCGACCGCCGGCCTCCTCGCGGCCAGCGCTGCCGGACACCATCACCTCCATCCGGGACGAGGCTGCCGCGGAAGCCGCGCTGGCGCCGTCGGCCACGCCTGCTGAAACCCCTGCCTTCCGCCGCGTCCGGCCTACTGTTGCCGACAGCATCGCCGAAAGCCCCATGCCCGACTTCATCAGCTCACCCGGGCTGTTCGTGAAGGAGCAGAAGCCGCGGCCCATCGGCGGCATTCGGGGCGCCCTCTACAGCATGACCGGCGGCGCTTGGAACCTGGGCCCCAGTGCCAGGCAGCGCCAGGAGGATGAGCTGGCCCGCCGTATCTCACGCCAGCTCCAGGGCAGCTACAACACCGCGATCCTGAGCCTTAAAGGCGGCATCGGCAAGACCTCCACCACCGTGGGTGTGGGCCTGACCCTCGCCGAATACCGGGGGGACGCCCCCTGCGCCATCGATGCCAACCCCGATTCCGGAGACCTGGTGGAACGCGCGCTGGGCGAAGGCATCTACCAGCAGTCCAGCCCGCGGACCATTACGGACCTACTCGAAAACATTGAGTCCATCGATTCTCTTACCGCCCTGGCCCGGTACATGCACCACGCCGGCCGGCTGCACCTGATCGCGGGGGAGCAGGACCCGGAAGTCTCAGATTCTCTTACGGCTGCTGAGTACCTTCGCATCCGCAAGCTGATTTCCAGCTACTACTCCGTGGCGCTGACCGACTGCGGTACAGGCGTGACCCACAACGCCATGAGCGGCATCCTGCAGTCTGCGGACAACCTGGTGATCGCCGCCGGTTACGCAGTGAGCGGCGCCAAGCGGGCCCGCAGTACGCTGCAGTGGCTGGCCAGCCACGGGTATGAGGAACTGGCTCGGAATGCCATCGTGGTGATCACCGACAAGGACGAGGTCTCCTCCCGTGTGGACAAGGACGCCATCGAGGAACACCTCGCCGGGATCTGCCGGGAGCTTATCGCAGTTCCGCATGACCGCGGCGTGGCTGACGGCGACCTCGTTACCCTTGACGTGCTCAAGCCCGACACCCGGCGTGCCTACAAAGAAATCGCCGCGGCGATAGTGGACGGGTACCAGTAGGGGCTGTTGCCCTTGAGCGGTGACGTCGTCCCCAGTCCTTCCTGTCGTGCCCAAATCTTGACCAAACCCTCGCCGTGCCTGCGGCCAACGCTGAGCCTCCGGGCGTAGCTTGGGCGCATCAGGGCAGGACAGCAGGGGAGGGGCAACGGAAATGACGATCACCGAATACGCCGTAGCACTGGGCGGCATGCTGGCATCACTCGCGGGAATGGGACTTCTGGCCGCAGGACTCATCCGGGCAAGGGCCCGCCACTAAGACCTACCGCGTATCCAGGTCCTCAAACACCAGGAACGTCTGGGTATCCAGCACTCCCGGCATGGACTGCAGCTGGTCGAAGATGACCCGGCGCAGGTCGATGTTGTCCACGGCGCGGACCAGGAGGATCACGTCGAAGTCGCCGCCCACCAGGGCCACGTGGTGCACCTCGGGGATCACCGCGAGCTGGTCGCGCAGCTCCCGCCAGGCGTCCTGCTTCAGTTTCAGCGTCACGTACGCGGACGAGCGCAGCCCCGCCTTGATGGGGTCCACCAGCGCGGTGAACTTGGACAGCACCCCCTCGGACGTGAGCCGGCCGATCCGGGTGTACGCATGCGCGCGCGAAATGTGGACGTTCTCCGCCACCTGCGTCACGGACATCCGGCCGTCCCGCGTCAGCTCCGAAATGATCTTGCGGTCGATGTCGTCCAACGGGACAGGTTCAGTCCCGCCATCCCTTGCTGCCACGTTGCCCAAGGCCCCCGTCAGTAAGCTGGCTCACAATTGCAATTCGTCTCCCAGTGTAGGACGAATTGTCCAGCGTTTGAGCCGCCCGGGCAGGTGCTGAATACGGAATCCTGCTGGGTGCGCGGCTACGAAGACTTGTGGAAGTGCGCGTCCTGCAGTTCGGCCGCGGAGCGGATGAAGTCGCAGTCCTCGGGGGAGAGGCTGCTTTCGCCGTGCCGGTCCTGCTCCAGCTGGGCTCCGGTGGACTTTGCTATCGACGCCACCACGGTCCGGGGAAGGATCCTGCACCCGGGATTGTCCACCAGCCACTGCCGCGTTTCTGGCTCAAGCCGGTCCCACAAGTTCTCAATGCCCATTACAGCTACCCCACCCTTTGTAGTTTCCGTGTGCATGCATGACGCTTCAGGCCCCGAAGGACTGCTGGCGTATTTTGGTCCGGTCCGCGCCGGCCGCAGGAAGGGCTGACGCCGGTAAGTGATTGAGGGGCGGAGGGAACCACGCTGTCCCCACCGCGTCCATCGCCGCACCACGCGCCCCCATCGAGGGAAATCCCTGCCACCTGGTACGGAGTCTCCTCCCTGTTTCACGAGGGAGAAGAACCTTCTCGAATCAGCGCGCCTGACGTTTCCGTCAAACGCGTCCCCCTGAGTGTGGTCCCCCCGCGGCTAGGGATCAAGGGACTTCAGTCCCTAGCGTCGTACCAATTCGTCCACGCACCGCGTCAGTAATCCAGCTCACACTTACAATTCGTCTTCCAAAACAGGCCTAATCGTGCAGCTTCTCCATGATTCCTGAAGGTGCTGGATACGAAACACGCTCCAGGCGGATACTGGGAAGGAATAGTGGCAACAGAAGGACGGAACAATGACGATCTCCGCAGACCACACCGTGGCGGGCACAACAACCGCCGGCCAGGCAAGCACGGCGCCCGCCGGGACTGACCTTTCGGAAACCGCCAAGAAGTTCGGGATCACCGCCGAGGATTACATGCTCCCGGCCCGGCACCAGATCCAGATGGTGGCCCCGGACGGGCGGCTCATCCCGGAAGGTGAGCAGGGCACCGAACCCGGCCACGAATACCCTTTGCCCGGCGACGAGGAACTGCTGGCAGCGTACGAACAGCTCGTCGTCGGCCGCCGCGTCAATGACCAGAACTCCGCGCTGGTCCGGCAGGGCCGCATGGCCGTGTACCCGTCCAGCCACGGCCAGGAGGCCTGCCAGGTGGCGGCCGCCCTGTGCCTCTCCGGCGGCGACTGGATGTTCCCCACCTACCGCGACGCCGTCGCCGTGATGACCCGGGGCGTTGACCCCGTGCAGGTGATGACCATCTTCCGCGGCGACTGGCACGGCGGGTTCGATCCCGTGAAGCACAAGGTGGGCATCCAGTGCACCCCGCTGACCACCCAGCTGCTGCACGGCGTGGGCGTGGCCCACGCCGCAAAGCTCCGCGGCGAGGACACCGTGGTGCTGGCCATGTGCGGCGACGGCGCCACCAGCGAAGGCGACTTCCACGAGGCCCTGAACTTCGCCGCCGTCTTCCACCTGCCGGTCGTCTTCTTCGTCCAGAACAACAAGTACGCCATCTCGGTGCCGCTGGCACACCAGTCCGTGGCGCCGTCGCTCGCGCACAAGGCCGTGGGCTACGGCATGGCGGGCGAACGCGTGGACGGCAACGACGTCGTGGCGCTCCTCGCCGTCCTGGACCGCGCCGTGAAACTGGCCCGCGAAGGCTCCGGCCCCCTGCTGGTGGAGGCCAACACCTACCGCATGCAGGCCCACACCAATGCCGACGACGACACGCGCTACCGCGAAAGCAGCGAGGTTGCGGAGTGGCGGGCCAAGGACCCGGTGAACCGGATGCGTGCCTACCTGACGGACCGCGGCCTGCTGGACGACTCCGTTGAAGCACGGATCGCCGAGCACGCCGAGGCCGTGGCCGCCCAGCTGCGCGACGGCCTCAGCGAGGACGTTCCCGTGGACCCGCAGGAGCTCTTCCGCCACGTCTTCGCGAAGACCACACCGCAACTGAAGGAACAGTCCGCCCTGCTCGCCGACGAACTCGCCCGCGACGCAGCATCCCAGAACGCAGCACAGGAGGCCGGCAAGTGAGCCCCACCATCACCACCTCATCCGAGGCCAACGGCAACGTTTCGGCCGCCACCGCCCGGGCCGCCGCGTCCGCCGCCGCCTCGGCCGAAGCCGCCGGCCCGCAGCCGGTCACCATGGCCAAGGCACTGAATACGGCGTTGGCCGACGCCATGCACGCCGACCCCTCCGTCCTGGTGTTCGGCGAGGACGTCGGCATGCTCGGCGGCGTCTTCCGCATCACCGACGGCCTCACCAAAACGTTCGGCGAGCAGCGCTGCTTCGACACCCCGCTGGCCGAGTCCGGCATTGTGGGCATGGCCGTGGGCATGGCCATCAACGGGATGCGCCCGGTGGTGGAGATGCAGTTCGACGCGTTCGCCTACCCGGCGTTCGAGCAGATCGTCAGCCACGTGGCCAAGATGCACAACCGCACCAAGGGCGCCGTGAAGCTGCCCATGGTGATCCGGGTCCCCTACGGCGGCGGCATCGGGGGAGTGGAGCACCACTGCGACTCCTCCGAGTCCTACTACGCCCACACCGCCGGCCTGAAGGTGTTCACCCCGGCCACCGTGGCGGACGGGTACCGGATGCTCCGCGAGGCCATCGACTCGGACGATCCCGTGATGTTCATGGAGCCCAAGAAGCTCTACTGGTCCAAGGACCTGGTGGACCTTGACGAGCTGCGGCGCCTTCACACGGAAGGCACGACGGCGGGACGCACCACCGAAGGCCGCGCCGCCGTCGCACGTCCCGGCACGGACGCCACGCTGATCGCCTACGGCCCGTCCGTCCCCACCGCGCTCGCCGCCGCCGAGGCTGCCGCGCTGGAGGGGCGCTCGCTGGAGGTCATCGACGTGCGGACCCTTGTCCCGTTCGACGACCAGACGGTGTGTGAGTCGGTGCGGAAGACCGGGCGGGCCGTGGTGATCGCCGAGGCGCACGGGTTCGCGTCCGTGTCCTCCGAGATTGTGGCCCGGGTGCAGGAGCGCTGCTTCCACTACCTGGCCGCCCCCATCCGCCGCGTCACCGGGTTCGACATCCCGTACCCGGCGCCCAAGCTTGAGAAGTACTACCTGCCCGGCGTGGACCGCATCCTCGACGCCGTCGACGACCTTCAGTGGGAGAACTGACCATGAGTGAAACACGCGTATTCCTGCTGCCGGACCTGGGCGAGGGCCTCACCGAAGCCGAACTGGTGTCCTGGCACGTTGCCGTGGGCGACACGATTTCTGTTGACCAGCCGATCGCCGAGGTGGAGACCGCGAAGTCCACGGTTGAGGTGCCGTCTCCGTACGCCGGTATCGTGGCCGAGCTGCACGGGCAGCCGGGCGAGACGCTCGACGTTGGAAAGCCGCTGATCTCGGTGACGCCTGTTGGTTCTCCGGAGCCGTCGGAGCCTGTGACCGAACCCACTGAGACCGAATTGGGCGGACCCGTTGAGACTCACCCCGAGGCGGAGGCTTACCGGGAGGAGGAAAAGGCTGGGTCCGGCAACGTCTTGATCGGTTATGGCACTCCGGGCGGGCATGGTGTTGCCCGGCGGACCCGCGCCCGCAAGTCTTCCGTTGCGGTGGCCGAGCCTGGTGAAGCCAAGCCTTTCGAAACCAAAGAGGACGAGCTCGCACTCCTGCGCACCCGCGTTCCCGGCAAGCTTGGTGCCGTGATTTCCCCGCTGGTCCGGCGGATGGCCCGGGAGCACGGCGTGGACCTCGGCGAACTCCCCGGCTCCGGCGAGGGCGGGCTGATCATGCGCCGCGACGTGGAGAAGGCCATCCATGCTCCGGTGGCAGAGCCTGCCGAAACCAAGCCCGTTGAGACCCCGAAGGCCCCGGCCGAACCCGACAAGACCACGGCGGCTCCGGAGGGAACCGACGCCCGGACCGGGTTGCCCATCGCTGCCCGCACGCCGGTCAGGGGAGTGCGCAAGGCCGTTGCCGCCAACATGGCCCGCAGCCGCTCGGAAATTCCGGAAGCAACGGTCTGGGTGGACGTCGACGCCACCGCGCTGCTTGAGCTTCGCGAAGGACTCAAGGCCGGCGGCGCCCAGGTGCCGGGCCTGCTCGCGTTCATCGCTCGTTTTGTCACAGCCGGGTTAAAAAAGTATCCGGAGCTGAACACCCGGATCGAAACCGCTTCAGACGGGTCGCAGGAGATTGTCTCGTTCGACGGCATCAACCTCGGCATCGCCGCCCAGACCGACCGCGGACTGGTGGTCCCGTCCGTCCGAGCCGCGGAGAAGCTGACCGCCCGCGAACTGGACAGCGAGATCCGCCGGCTCACCGATGTCGCACGCCAGGGTAAGGCGACCCCCACCGAGCTTGGCAGCGGCACCTTCACGCTCAACAACTACGGCGTGTTCGGCGTGGACGGCTCCGCGGCGATCATCAACCACCCCGAGGTGGCCATCCTCGGCGTGGGCCGGATCATCGACAAGCCCTGGGTGGTCAACGGCGAGCTGGCCGTCCGGAAAGTCACCGAACTCACCCTGACCTTCGACCACCGCGTCTGCGACGGCGGCACCGCGGCCGGCTTCCTCCGCTTCGTAGCCGACGCAATAGAAAACCCAACCACCCTCCTAGCGGACCTCTAAACCCGTCCACCCCCCCCACCCGACGCTCTCTCACTTAACGTCGGTCTAATCCAAACCCTCTCTCACTCGATGTCGGTTTTCCCCAAACCCTCTCTCAGTTGATGGTGGTTTAACCCAAACGCTCCATCAGTCGAGCTGGCAGTACCTCTCGCGAGGGTGAGACGTACGACGGCGGCGCGCGCCGCCGTCGTACTGGTTGCCTGCTCCTGGCGGCGGGGAGTGACGGCAGCCGCCCACACCGGGGGAAGCCATTGATTCTGGCCGAAAAGAGCGGTACGGTCGGCCGCACGAGCCGGTAAGAGACGTCGGGCAAAGGGGCGATCATGATGAAACTGGCCAGGGGATTGCGCCATGGGAAACCATGTTGTCGCGCGTAAACACGGACGCCATCTTCAGACGAGTGAGCCCGCCCCGAAGGGAGCCGACCGCCCTTCATCCGTTCCACGCACATTCCGTCCGGACATAGAGGGTCTTCGCGCGGTCGCAGTTCTACTGGTGGTGCTGGACCACGCAGGCGTGCCGGGTTTGCAGGGAGGCTACGTCGGTGTCGACGTCTTCTTCGTGGTCTCCGGTTTCCTCATCACCGGCCTCCTGCTCAAAGACGCTGAACGCGGTGGGCGGATCTCCGTCTTGGGGTTCTATGCACGACGGGCCCGGCGAATTCTGCCTGCCGCTACTCTTGTCCTCGCCGTCACGGTTGTCTCATCCTTCGCGCTGATCGGGGGTACGCGTGCTGCCCGAACCGCCGAAGACGGGCTATGGGCAGCGCTTTTCGCCAGCAATTTTCGGGAAATCTCGCAAGGGACGGACTACTGGGCCAGTTACCTTCCTCCATCCGCGTTACAGCACTATTGGTCACTGGCCATAGAAGAGCAGTTCTACCTCTTTTGGCCAGCCGCAATGATCGCGGTTGCTGCGATCGGACGCAGAATTCCGCTACGCGCGCGACTGACGTTTCTCCTCGTTTTCACGATTGCCGTGTCCCTTGCGTGGTCGGTGTACGCGACGGCGGAGAACGCGAGTGCAGCTTACTTCTCTCCCTTGACGAGGGCCTGGGAACTTGCGGCTGGTGCAATTCTTGCCGTGCTCATACCGACGATCATGCGACTCCCGGCTTTTCTTGCTGCCGTTACGAGTGTGTCCGGACTCATCGCGATTGCGGCAGCAGCGCTCACGCTGGACGAGTACACCAGGTACCCAGGGTCCGCTGCTATTCTTCCGGTTGGCGGAACGGTTCTTGTGATAATCGGCGGGACGATCGCACCGAAGCGAGGAGCCGAAGTGCTCCTGCAGTGGGGACCTCTGCAGTGGCTTGGCAAGCTCTCTTATTCCCTGTACCTGTGGCACTGGCCAGTGCTGATCTTCGCCGCGGCATCGCTCGGGACCGAACTGACGATGACCACCAAGCTCGCCTTGCTCGGTGTAACGCTGGCCTTGTCTGCCGTTACGTTCAAGTACGTGGAGTTTCCCGTACGGAGTTCCAGTTGGCTCAAGGCCCGCCGGCCATCAATCAGTGTGGCTTTCGGCGCCGCGCTGGTGGCGCTGTCACTGGGCCTCACGAGCATTTTGGTGTCGGTCCTGCCCAAGCCTTCCGCCACAGACAACTTCGACGATTTTCCAGTTGCCCGCGGCAGTGACCTGCCGACGGCTGAGGAAGTGGCAAAGGCCGTGGCTGACGGCGTAAACGCTGCCGGGTGGACGCCGGAGCCTCCTATTGGGAGGTTCCTTTTCAATCAGCGTGCCTGCATAAGGGGTTTGGATGCCCCAACAGGGAAAGTCGCATGCAGTTACGGTGACGCCAACGGCGGCGAGACAGTGGTGGTCTATGGCGACTCCCATGCTGAGATGTGGGCAGATCCGCTCGGCGTGACAGCCACTGAACTGGGGCGGCGCTTCGAAGTCTTTTCGATGTTCTCGTGTCCGCCAGCCGACTTTTCGGTCTACAACGCGAAGCGCAAGGGTGATTATCCCGAGTGCAAGGCATTCCGTGCTGACTCGCTGGCGAAGATTGAGGCACTCAAGCCGAGCGTCGTCCTCATCTCGGGTCAGCGTCAGGGTACTTGGCTTGAGAAGGATGGGCGCCCTGACAAAGAAAACACGCAAGCCGCCTGGGAGCAGGGCCTCGCCTCGACCATCAAGTCGTTGAGCGCGATAAGTGATCGTGTGGTGGTGATCGGGGACATCGCGTACTCGGAAAAGAATCCCCAGGACTGCGTCACATCGAATTCCGACGACGTCCGCCGCTGCCACACTCCGCGGAGTTACGCGGTGGACACCGAACACAATGAGATGGAGAAGCGCGTCGCCGAGGCCGGTGGCGCGGTATACGTGGACGTTGTTCCCTGGTTGTGCGCGCAGTATGTCTGTCCCGCGGTTGTATCGGGATTTGCAACCCATGCGGATGCTCAGCACATCTCAACCAACTACGCCCTGTGGTTGCGCCGGTCTCTTGCTGAGGCTGCCGGCTTGCTTCCCTGACGCGGCGTCACCACCGTTGTGCGCGCCGCCGTCGTACTCGGGCTGCCTCCCGGGAACTCCAAGGGCCGGGGGGACAATCGACGCCTGATGTACGCACACTTAACTGGGGTGTGCGGTGGCAGTCGATGCCGGACGAGCACCCGGAAAGGCAAGGCGTACGACGGCGGCCGCGTGCCGCCGTCGTCCGTTCTGCGCCTCCCGCAACGGAACGCATTACCGCGCGTGCAGAATTGACGTGGCAGTATGGGTAACTACTAAGCAGAATTAGTAACTGGTCTCCGGGGGGACCGTGCCGTTTATCGGTCCCCGGAGGTTGACGTAGGCGTTCCCGAAATTGTGCTGTACGTCGGAGCCCCAGTGGGACCTGGCCAGCCGATAACCGTGGTTAAACCAGGGCGGATTGGTCATGGACGCGCGCCTGGCGGCCGTGGCCCAATGCTCGACGCCAACGACGCGGAATATTGGGGCACCGGGTGGATAAGTGGCCTTTTTATGAAGTCAAAATAGCAACCCGGCGGCATGGCATTTCTGGACTATGTCTGTACGGCCTTGCCAGCCGGATCTAGGCTGAGAGCATGCCCAGAGTCAGCGTCAACGGCGTCGACCTCTACTTCGAAGAACAAGGCGAAGGGGTGCCGGTCCTCGGCATACACGGCACCCCGAGTTCGGCGCTGATGTGGGCTGACGCCGCCCGCGAATTGGCGAAGCACGGCCGAAGTATTATCTACGACCGCAGAGGCTTCTTCCGCAGTGCACTCCCCACGCCTTTCACCAGCCTGGACCTGATGCAGCACGTGGACGACGCAGCAGGACTCCTGGCCGCCTTACATGCAGGGCCTGCGGTGGTAATCGGGCGGAGCACCGGCGGCCAAATCGCTTTGGAACTGGCCAGGCACGTCCCTGACAAAGTGAAGGGCCTGGTCCTCTTGGAGCCCGCGCTGTTCAGGATTGACCCGAAAGCGAATGCTTGGGCAATTAACCTACGCCGGCGGCTGCTCGCGCATGCGGCCCAGGACCCCTCAACGGTGGCGGAGGCTTTGCTTCGGGATGCGCTGGGGGATGACGTCTGGGAGTCCTTCCCGGATGACATCAAGAGCATGTTTGTTGAGACGAGCCCTGCCCTGCTGGCGGAAATGAGGGGCAATGGGCTGGACCTTTCCGCGGAGCCGGCCACATGGACGGACGCGGAACTCGCCGCGGTAAGCTGTCCCGCCCTCATCGTTTCCGGCGAAGACTCACTGGAAGCCTGCCGCCTGGTGAACGGACGGTTGGCCGAAACCCTGCCGCATGCAGAGCCTGTGCTCGTGCCGGGAGGCCATCTCATCGATCCAGCCCACGCGGCCGTGCTGTCCTTCGTCGATAGGATTTCGGCCTAGACGCCACGCCAGGCTTCCAGTGCCGGCCACGGCAAGTGGCGCCGGGGCCGACGGCTTCTTTGCGAATCGACGCTGATCCGCCGCCTCCGCCATCGGCCCCAGTCTGTTGTCCAACACTCTGAACCCGAAAGCTCAAGCAAATCACTACCCGCAGCCGAGTCAGGATCATCTGGCTGAACCGCGACGGCGGCGCCGTCCCCCACGGCCAGCGCCTGGAGCAGGCGGTTGGGCACGCCGTCGTCGGCAACAGCATCCTGCCGGGCACCTACGCATGGGTAGGCGCTGAGACGGGAACAGTGAGGAACCTCCGCCGCTACCTTGCTGGCGCCGGGCTTGATGCACGGAAGTCCGAGTTCCGCGGCTACTGGAGCCGCGGCAAGGCCGGTTCCGGGGCCAACGGTATTCCGCTGGCAGCTAGTTAAACAGGTACCCGGGCGAGAGTTGAATCCTAAATATGAGTACTCGGTACTCGTGACGGGCTGCGGCGTCGCTCCTAGGCTGAACTGAAGGGGGTGAACCGGGCGCTCCGTTCCTGCCCGGTTCACCCCCTGCGGACCACGTTGGGAGGACGCATGGCAAACAGCCCCCGCAATTCACCCGCGGAGTCGATCAAGAAGCGTGCGCGGACCGGAGGCGCCGTCCTGATGGTCGTTTCCCTGGCGCTCGCCATCGGCACACTCAGCGTGGCGGCAAATTCCGCGCGGACCCAGACTGCTGACGGCGGAGGTGGCGGGCCGGCGACCCAAGTGAGCGGCACTGACCAGCCCACCTCGGATGCCCCTTCGCCGGAGACCACTTCTGATCCTGGGCCGCCGCAGCCAGCTGCCGAGGCCGGCTCTCCGGAACCCACTGCGGAAACCGCATCCCCGGAGCCCACCAAGGACGGCGGGTCCGGGCCGGCTGCCAACACCGAGTCTCTGCCGTCCCTTGAGGCCGTGCCGGTGGGCGACCTGCCCGGCTGGAGGCAGGTCTTTGTGGAGGACTTCACGGAAGGGGATGTCCCGATCGGCGGTTTTCCTGGCCCCGTCTACGGCGCGAGGTGGAGCGAGACCTACTTCGACGGCACCCCGGATTCGCATAGCAAAACGCTCCCCAAGGGTCAGGCCACGTCCGGATACTATCCATCGAAGGTCTTGAGTGTCCATGATGGCCTCTTGGACATGTACCTGCACTCGGAAAACGGAATATCAATGGGTGCGGCGCCGTCCCCGAAATTTGCTGGATTTACCCAGTGGCCCTACAACAGCCAGGTGTACGGGCGCTACTCCGTGCGTTTCAAGGCCGACCCCCTGCAGGGATTTAAAATAGCCTGGCTGCTGTGGCCTGTCAGTAAACAGTGGCCGCAGGACGGGGAAATCGATTTTCCGGAAGGGGAACTGTCGCGGTTCATCTATGCTGCCACGCATGGCGTCGGCCCGGACGGGCACAAATTCGAGGTCTTCCGTCCCAATGTTCCGTTTGGGTCATGGCACACCGCCACCACCGAGTGGAGTCCCGGGCGCCTCGAATTTTTTCTTGATGGCACATCCATCGGCGTTGCCACGTCGATGATCCCGGACAAGCCCATGCGCTACATCCTGCAGACCGAGTCCTGCCTGACCGGCTGTCCGTCTCCGGAAACCAGCGGCCATGTCTACGTTGACTGGGTAGCGATCTGGGCCAAGGAATAGATACGGTCCGCCCGTATCCGGGTTGCCCGGCCACCGGCATGCATGCGCGTCCCGGGAACTTCAGCGGCATGCTGGGTACAATCGACGCCTAGACGAACGAACACAGACGAACGCACACTGCTTTGCCGGAGGTACGGAGAAACAATGTCGGAATGGCTCGAAGTCGGCGCGAACAACTACGTGCTGGTCACCGAAGGATCGCTGCTGAACACCGGACTGGTGGTGGGATCCGAGCGGGCCATGGTGATCGATACCGGCTGCGGGCCCCGGCAGGGGCGGGAGATCCTGGACGCGGTGCGGGAGAAGACCCAGCTGCCGCTCGTCGTCGTCAACACCCACGCGCATTACGACCACTTCTTCGGCAACGCTGTGTTCGCGGAAGCCGGCTCCACCGAGTTCTGGGCGCACCAGAACTGCGCCACCGAAATCGAGGAGCGGGGGGACCTGCAGCGCCGGTTTGTCGGGACGATCGAACCGGAGATGTCCGCCGGCGAGGGCCAGGAGGTGGAGCTCGTGGTCCCCAACGCCATCGTCAAGGACCAGCCTGTGCTGGTGGACCTGGGCGGGCTGACGGCCACCCTGTTCTACCTGGGCCGCGGCCACACCGACGGCGACCTGCTGGTGGGCACCCCCACCACCCTCTACGTGGGGGACCTGGTGGAGCAGGGCGCGCACCCGTCCTTTGAGGACTCGTACCCGGAGGAGTGGGCGGACGTGCTCCGCCACATCTCGGCGCTCCGCCACCGCTACGAGTTCCTGATCCCCGGGCACGGGAAGCCGTGCAGCGACCAGTTCGTCAAGACCATGGCCAACACGCTGACCACCGCTGTCCGCCAGGCGCGCCAGTCCATCCGCGACACCCCCAGCGACGCCACCAAGGCCATCCCCGTCCTGCCCTACGGGCCGGAACAGTCCCGCTGGTTCATCAAGCGGCTCCAGGAGACCCGCCGCGAGCACTGAACGGCGGCAAGGCCTCATAGCCGGCCACGACCAGGAGCGGGCCCGGCCGCCAGTAGTAGCCGGAGGACTCTACGCCCGCACGACTGCTGGCGGCTCATCCCTGCCGTTTGCAGCCAACAGGGCATCCAGCTGGGCGGACTGATGCGCCTGTAAAGCCTTGTCCGCGTTGAGGTTCGTGCTGGCAAGTATCGGTATGTTCAGGCTGGCATTGCATCCCCGGCAGCGGATCTCGTCCGTCCATACCCAGCTATATGCTGCGTGCTGTGCCCGTACGTGTTGCATCGCTGTGGTGATTGCTTCTGTCTCGGCTGCAAAGTGTGCTGCGTCCTCGTTGCTGAGCCTGCTGCCAATCTCGATGTCGATGCTCATCGTGCCTCTTCCGTTGTGCCCCGGATAGTGCACCTGACAGTAATGCGCGTTTCACGGCGAAGGAACAACCCCATGGTCACGGTTCCCTAACCCTTTCGCCGGTCGCCAAAAGGAAGCGTACGACGGCGGGCGCGTGCCGCCGTCGCACGCCTTGCGTTGCCTGGTGCGCACCTTCCTCCTTGCGGCTCGGGGATTTCCCCGCCCGCCCAGCCTAGGATGGTCCCCATGAAGCTTGCCCGAGAGGCGCACTCCGCTGCCGTGGTGATCAACGCCGGGGCACGCCGGGGCGCGGCGGGGCCGGACCTGGCGGCGGACTCGCTGCTAAGGGCAGGCCTGCCCGTCGCCGCCGTGCACCAGGTGCTCTCCGGCGCCGAACTGGCCGGAACCCTGGACCGGGTGGTGGCCGACGGGCACGACCTGGTGGTTGTTGGCGGCGGTGATGGAACGGTGTCCTGCGCCGCCGGCCGGCTCGCCGGGACCGGGATTGTGCTCGGCGTCCTGCCGCTGGGAACAGCGAACGATCTTGCCCGCACGCTCGAGATACCGAACGACCTCGCCGGGGCCTGCGCCGCGCTGGCCGGCGGGAAGGTGGTGGACATCGACCTGGGGCGGGCGAACGGCCAGCCCTTCCTGAACGTGGCCTCCGTTGGACTTTCGGTCGGCGTCACCGAAACCCTCAGCCCCCGCCTGAAGCGGTACCTCGGGCCGGTGGCCTACGGGATTGCCGCAGTGCGCGCCTACGCCCGGCACAAGCCGTTCCGCGCCCGGCTCGAGTTCCCGGAGGGGGACCACGAACCGCTGGAGCTCGAGGACATGCTGCAGGTGGCCGTGGGCAACGGCCGGCACTATGGCGGCGGCAACACGGTCTCCCCGACGGCTGGGATTGATGACCACCTCCTTGATGTCTACGCCATCCCCGGGGCACCGCTCCGCGAGCACGTGCGGATCGCCCGGCTGCTGAAGGACGGCAGCTTTGTGGAGCACCGCGGGGTGTACCACCTGACCAGCCGGCGGGTCCGGCTGGTCACCGAGCCGCCCGTGCCGGTGAACCTCGACGGCGAGATCGCCACCGTGACGCCCGCCGACTTCACCATCGAGCGCAACGCCGTGCACGTTGTGGTGCCGGAGAGCAGCAACAGTGCGCGGTTCGATGGATAGCGCGACGCCGGGACGCCGGCTGGGTGCCTTCGCGTCCAGGCAGGACTGGCTCAAGTACGGCGGGCTTCTGGTGCTGGCGATTGTGGCGTTCGGGGTGGCAGCCATTGCCCTGATGGGACCGCGCACGCCGGAGGGAACCGCACCCGTGCCGGTGAGCCCTTCCCGGAGTCCTTCGGCAAGCGCTTCCGAGCCCCCGTCGGCGGCCGCGCCGCCGGCTATCGGGGCGCCGTCACCCACCGGTACCGCAACACCCCAGCCGCCGGGCATTCAGCTGCCCGCGGAGCCCGTCCTGCTGATTCTTGGCGATTCGTACACCGCCGGGGTTGGCGCCGACCGGCCGGACCAGGGGTGGGCGTACCTGGTGGCCAAGGAGCTGGGATACGCCGCCGACGTGGACGGCGTGGGCGGGACCGGATTCGCCTGGGGCGGCGGGGCGCAGGACGAGCGGGGAGAAGAGTACGAGGTCCGGTTGCGGAGGATCGCTGGCAACCCCGCCTTGGTGCCCAACGTCCTGGTGCTCCAAGGCGGGCAGAACGACTCCCAGAGCTCCGACGTGAAGGAAGTGGAAGCTGCCACGACGCAGACCATCGAGGCGGCCCGCAGGTTCTGGCCGGGAATCCAGGTGGTGGTGCTCGGGCCGTCGGCGCCGCAGCCCCTCGCGGAGGAACTGCGCGGGGTGAACAGCGCCGTGCGTGCCGGTGCTGCGGCGGCCAACGCTCCGTTTATTGACGCCGTCGAGGGCAACTGGTTCACGAGTGCCAACAGCCCGGGCTTCGACGCCGACGGCGCCCACCCCAACACCGCCGGCCACGCCTACCTCGCCCGGAAGTTCCTGGAGTCCTGGGCCAGCCTGACCCGGTGAGCGGGCCGCCCGTCGCGCGCTGACACGGCCGGGAACCACGTGGTGGGAATTTGTAAAACGAGTAGGCAATACGCGGGCGCCGACGTTTAAGGGTGCATAGAGTCGGCGCATGGCGAATGCAATTGAACGAAAGCACGGGCGCCGCCGCGGACCGGGGCCAGCCAAAGGAGGCCGCCGCCCCGTCGTTATCCTGGCTGCCGTCCTGGTGCTGGCCGCGGCGCTGGCTGCCTACTTCCTGTTTTCCGTTTTGTAATTCTTCTGGAATCAGCCTGCCTTGTTATCCGATGGAATCTAATGCGTAGCGGAATTGAGAGTACATTCTTGGTTATCCGCCACCCGGAATTCCGCTGCATTTACCTTCACGTGTTTTGAGTGAATCTTGAGCTAAAGCAGCGGCGGTTTTTGAGTCTCGGCCTGAAGAATCATTCGTGCGACTCGGGCCCCCGGGCTAGAGCCATGCAGACGCGATGCATGAGACGTCGTTTAGAACGATTGCGCATCCACTGTCATCTCACCTTGGTCTGTGAGACCCCCTGATGAGGAAGAAAAGTATGAAACAGAGCCCAGCTAAGCCGCGCCCTCGCGAGTACGGTCCGGCTTATTACCGCTATTACGAACGCGAAATTAATCGTGCGCGCCGGCTCCGGGCGTTATCCTATATCTTCCTTTCCCTGCTCGCAATTGCCACCGCTTTTGTTGTGCATATGGCACTGGCCAAGTAGCTCTTCTGTTATTGCCAAGGTGCCGTAACTGCGCAGGCAGAATGGGTCTCAAGAGAGCTGATGCTGCGGAAAGGGAAAGATCGGTTTCGGATGTGAATTGATCCTCGGCCGTCACAACTTAGCGGACGGACACCGTGCCCAGGCTGTTTCGTGCTTGCTTCAGCAGATCCGGGGCCGCGCAGAAGAGGCGCTCAAGCTTCGGTCCGAGCTCCGAGGCTTCCGTCCGGGCTTTGGCAAACCACCCGGCATGCACAAACGATTCCAACTGCCGGCAGTGGCCTTCGGCCTCCAGTGCGCCCGTCATGGACGAGGTGATCCTCAAGCTGACCAGGGCGTCCAGGGCCACTTCTGTGTCATCGTCCTCCAGGGCCAGGAGGATGCGGGTCCAGCGGCCAGGCAGCATGCCCAGATAATCAGACAGGAACCTGAGCGCTGCGTCCGGGCTGAGATCCTCGGCGAGTTTCCTGATCAGCACGAAGTCCAGTGCAGGCGCCGGTCCGGCCGTTCGTGCCCAGCCACGTGAGCTGTCTGCGTCAACAGTCCCGGGAGCCTGAGCTGCACCGGACACTCTGTTCACGCCGAAACCCATGCCGTGTACCCCGTTCAAAAAGACGGGCCCAGCCCCAGCGGCTCGGCCCAACCCCACAATTTTGGCGATCCACTCTCAAGAAGGCGCAGCACGTAGCATCAACGTTCGATCAATTTCCCTCCTGACTGCCACAGAGCGGGCGGGCTGGTGCTGCCCAATCAGCCATAGCCTCAGGTGTGCCGCTGGTTCTTGCGGCCAGCCCACCCATCCCCGGCCCTTGGTGGTGCGAATCACTGAAGGCCGCCGAGCCTCCTCGGCGGCCTGTTGATAGGGAGCAAACAATGAAAAGAATTTCCAGGCTGGCTCTTGGCGGAGCGGCGGCACTTGCCCAGGACTCGAGCAGATCGCGGATTCCATCCGGGAAGGCGAAGGCGTCCTGGTCATCCACGGGCTGGACTACGACGGCAACGGCACTTACAACTTCAGCGACCCTGAGGGTGCAAGCGAACTGAATGGTGACTTGCCTGCCGAGGCCACGGACCTGGCGGTGTGCGGCGTCCTGCGCTGATCCCCGTCCTGCGCTGACCCAGTAGCCGGAGTGATTCCCTGACCGGACTGGCCGCTGTTGGGGGCGGCCAGTCCTGCCACGAATCAGTTGCTCAGGGCCGGGATTTTCGCTTCGCGGTTGATGGCGTCCGCATAGCCCTCGGCGTAGCCGGTGGCAGTCGGGTGGAAGTTCATGCCGGCAAACGGGTCGGTCGGGTCGAAATAGAACCAGGAACCGGGCAGTCCGATGCCGTGCCCTGCGAACTCGTCCGTGACATTGACGTAGACGGTTCCGGCCGAGTTTGCGGCCGCCTCACGGATGACCTTGTTCAGGGTGTCCGTTCCCTTGTTGAAGATCTGGGCTGCGTCGGCGGTGATGATGGGGGTGTCCCCGAACTCCGGCGAGAACAGATGCGGATATCCCAGTGCCACGATTTTGGCGTTGGGCGCCTGCGCGCGGATGGCCGCGTACGCCGCCATCAGGGCCGGTAGGACCTGGGTTTTGGCAACGGCTTCGCCTGCCCTGACTGCTGTCTTGCAGTCCTTCAACGCCTGGAGCATGCAGGTTGCGAGCAGGTTCGTGAAACCAACGTCGTTTCCGCCGGCGGTGATGGTCACCAGGTCCGTTTCTGCGTTCAGCACGCCGGCGGCGGAGGCCACCTGGACCTGGTAGGGCACGGCCGCGGCGGTCCAGCCTGCGCAGGCGGCGTTGGCCGTGAGCTGCACGCCGTCCTGGGCGTCCAGCACGTCGGCGTAGCCCGGTGATGCCTGGTAGCACGGCTGCAGCTCTGCGGGGTAGAGCGGGGAGACGGTGACATGTGGCGAGGAACCGATGCCCGAGGAATAGGAATCCCCCAGGGCAACGTAGTCCAGCGGTCCGGAGTCCTGCGCGGTTGCCGGCGCGGCCACGGAGCCGGCCACCAGTCCCGTGGCGACGGCGGCCATCAACCCCATGCGCCGGGCGCCACCCCTCAGGGTGCCGGTCTGGGCAGTTGCCCTGAACGCTGCTTTTCGAGGTAATGATTTCATTACGGTTCTTCTCCGTCCTGGAAGCGAGCCCCAGTAGTACCTGCCGAGGCGTTACCACAGCGTTACAGCTTTTCCGCAATACATCCCTCGATGTACTTTGGCTCCATGGAAGCCCTCACTCGTGCGCCTGTTCTGGCCAGGTTCGGCTATGCGGCGTCCGACCCGGCCCGGGCCCGGATTCTGATGGCACTCGCGGACGCGCCGTCCTATGCGTCGGGGGTGGCATGACCCCACGGCCCCCTTCACCTGGCACTGACCGGCGGGCGGTGCTGAGCCGGAGAATCCGATTGCTCGCGGCCGCGACCATCACCTATAACGTCATCGAAGCCGCCGTGGCACTCTGGGCCGGGGGAGTGGCGGACTCCGCGGCGCTGATCGGATTCGGCCTTGACTCCGTCATCGAGGTGGCATCCGCTCTCGCATTGTCCTGGCAGTTCGCCGCCAAGGACCCGGAACGGCGTGAGCACCTGACCTTGCGGATCATTGCCCTCTCCTTCTTCGCCCTTGCCGCGTTTGTGAGCGTGGACGCCATCCGGTCACTGGGCGGGGCCGGGGAAGCCCGGCATTCGACACCGGGCATAGTCGTCGCAGCCCTGAGCCTGGCAATCATGCCTGTACTGTCCTGGGCGCAACGACGCACCGGACGCGAACTCGGCTCAAAGACCGCCGTCGCCGATTCCAAGCAGACGCTGCTCTGCACGTACCTTTCGGCCGTGCTGCTGCTTGGCCTGGTCCTGAACAGCACCTTGGGCTGGTGGTGGGCCGACGCCGTCGCGGCACTTGTCATTGCGGGTATCGCCGTCCGGGAAGGCCTTGATGCCTGGCGGGGTGACGCGTGCTGCGAGGGGGTCCCGCTTGGCGGCGCCGCCCCTGACACCGCCAAGCGCTGAGACCCATCGGTTTCCCGACTCAAGGCTGCGGTACTACTGGACCCAGTTCCAGCCGCACCCCCATGCGCCGCTGCCTTTCACGGACTACTGTGGGCTTTCATCCTCAAGGGCGGCGGCAGATACCGTCAAGAACCACCCAAGACTTCCTCAAATTTTCGGACCCGGCAGCTGGGTGCCCGGCTGGTGTCCGGGCGGACTACGTGCCGGACTGTTCCACCGGCAGTCCTGCGGCCTTCCACTCAGGGAAGCCCTCCTCGAGCCTTGCAGCGGGGCGCCCTTCGTCCGCGAGCAGCCGGACAGCCTCGTCCGCAAACATGCAGTACGGGCCCCGGCAGTAGGCAACGATTTCACCCCCTTGGGGAACCTCCCGCAGCCGGGACTTGACGTCGGAGAGGGGCAGGGACAGCGCGCCGGGGATATGTCCGGCGTCGTATTCCGGCCGTGGCCGCACGTCCAGCACCACCACGCCGCCCTGCCGCAGCCGCAGCAGCAGATCGTCGCGCGTGATCATGCTCAGGTCGGTGCGGTCGCCGACGTAGGCGCGGACCAGTTCGCCAAGCTCCCCGGCGTGCGCCTCGGCCGTCTCCCGGAGTGCCCGCCACAGCCGTTCCACTGCGGGGCTGGCAAGGGAGTAGTAGATCCGCGTCCCGGAGCGCCGCGAGGAGGCGAGGCCGGCGCGCAGCAGCCGCTGCAGGTGCTGGGATGTGTTGGCCGTACTCTGATGGATCTCCGCAGCGAGCTCCTCAACCGAGCGCTCACCCTGGCCGAGGACATCGATCAGCTGCGCCCTCCGGCCGTTCCCCAACGCCTTGGCGGCTTCTACGAGGACGTCGTAAAGCGCGTCCTTGTCCTGCTGGTCGCCCACCCGCTCCTCCTATTCAAGAGATCTCTTGACAATCCTACCGTCGCGGGGTTCTTATTCAAGTATCTACTTGAATAGAAAGGAAGTGGTGGCCATGTCCACCATCCAATCTCCACACCAGCAACAGTCCCGCCTCCGGACAGGAGCGGCACTCATGACATTCGCCGGGCTGGCATTCGTGGGGTACGCCTTGATCTTCCTGGTCATGAACTTCACGGACGCCTTCCTTGAGCTGGGCATCGGACCGGATCAGGTGGACAAGGGGAAGGCGGAGATCGAGGCATTCAGTCCGCAGCTGTACCACTACATAAGCCACCTGCACATCGCGGTCAGCGGCTTCATCGCGGCCACCGGCCTGGCTGTCGCGGGCCTGTCCTGGTACGGGGTGCGCCGGGGGGAGCGGTGGGCCTTCGCCACCGCGGTTGTCGTCCCAGTGGTTGGACTCGCTGTGGCCCTTCCCGCGCACTACCCGTGGGGCCTGGCAACGCTGGGGCACCTCGGCCTGATCTACCTCGCCGTCCTTATCTTCCTGGTGGGGGTAGCGGCAGCCTACAGCGGCATGCGGAGCCCTGCGGCAACACACCACTGACGTCGCCGGCAGGCGTGACCTCTGCCCCTCTGCCGGGAGCGGCTCACATGGAACGTACGACGGCGGCCGCGTGCCGCCGTCGTCCGTTCCAGCTTGTGCCGTGCGGCTGTTCAGGCGGTGGCGTGCATCTTCCCGGCCGGCATCCTGTCCGGCGCAGGTTCCGTGGCAGCCGCCTCAGGTGCACTCACGGCCTCGCCGGGTGAACCGGTCTTCGTTTCCGCCTCCATTGCCCCGGCCGGCATGTCTGGGGCTGCGGGGCGCTGGTGGCCGTTTGTTGTCACGCTCCCGCCCATGGTGCCGGTGGGCATCTCCACCGTTTGGGGGACAACGCCGGCGAAGGGCAGGTCCGCGCCCGTCTCCTCGGCCATGGCCGCAGCGCCGGTCACTCCCGTGGCCTCTTCGGTCAGGAAAGGCATGTTCTGCCACCTGTGCCACAGGGCGTTGTCCGTACCGCGGACAAAGACCTCCAGCCGGCCGTCGGCGTTGCTGCCCACGGCAATGTTGGAGGTGAGGACGCCGCCCAAGGAGTGCCAGCCGGACCATCCGCTGTTGGGTGCCGTCTGCCACATGTGCCACAGGGCGTTGTCCGTGCCCCGGACAAACACCTCAAGCCGGCCGGACGCATTCTTGCCTGCGGCAATATCGGAGGTGAGCAGGCCGCCCAGGGACTGCCAGCCGGACCATCCGCTGTTGGGTGCGGTCTGCCACTTGTGCCAGAGGGCGTTGTCGGTGCCCCGAACGAAGAGTTCCAGTCGTCCGTCGGCGTTGGTGCCCACCGTGATGTTGGAGGTGAGGACGCCGCCGAGGGACTGCCAGCCGGACCATCCACTGTTCGGGGCCGTCTGCCACATGTGCCACAGGGCGTTGTCCGTGCCGCGGGCAAAGATCTCCAGCCGGCCGTCCGCGTTTTTGCCCACCGCGATCTCCGAGGTGATCACCCCGCCCAGGGAGTGCCAGCCGGACCAGTTGCCGCTGGGCGCTGTCTGCCACTTGTGCCACACCGCGCCGTCGGTGCCCCGGGCGAAGACCTCCAGCCGGCCGTCCGCGTTGCGCCCCGCGGCCGCCGGCCCGGTGATCCCGCCGCCCAGGGAGTTCCAGCCGGACCAGCCGCTGTTCGGTGCTGTCTGCCACTTGTGCCAGAGGGCGTTGTCCGTGCCGCGGGCAAAGATCTCCAGCCGGCCGTCCAGGTTGCTTGCCGCCGCGATGTCCGTGGTGATCACCCCGCCCAGGGAGTTCCAGCCGGACCAGCTGCCGTTCGGAGTGTTCTGCCACTTGTGCCACACGGCGCCGTCGGTGCCCCGGGCAAAGGCTTCCAGCCGGCCGTCCCTGTTGTTGGCCACGGAGGCATCCGTGGTGATCACCCCGCCCAGGGAATCCCAGCCGGACCAGGCCTGCGGCGCCGCCGGGTAGAGCGCCCGGAAGCCGTCGAGGTCGTCCTGGGTGAGGGCCCGTTTGGTGAAGTTGGACGCCACGGTGGGTGCCATGACGGCGTTCGCCACGCTGGAGTGCGCAAGGCCCACAATGTGGCCGAACTCGTGCAGCGCCACCGTCTCGATATCGAAGGCGTTGGCTGCGGCGCCCACGCTCCACACGTGTTCACTGTCGTCAAAGTGGACCGGCTTGGGCAGGGTGTTGGTGACCACGCTGCAGCCGGGAGGGAAGTCGGCGTGGGCCAGGACGCCGCCCACCATCGAATGGTCCGGGTCCGCTGCCGGCCGCCATCCGATGCGGACGTCCGGGCTGGAACCCAGCGCCACCTCGGTGAAGGTCAGCCCGCCCACGGTCTGCCAGGTCTGGATGGCGCGGCGGATGGCGTCGAATTCTGCGTTGCCGGCAACATCGCCGGTCCCGGTGTCGAACGCGAACGTCAGGGTCCGGTCCGCCCACACGCGCAGGCGGTGGCGAAGGCGATTTCGCCGGCCCGCATGTCCGGAAGTCCGCAGCGCGGCCGCATCATTGCTTCGCGCGTAGCGTCGTCGAACACGCCGGTGACCGGCAGGTGGAAGAACTCCTGGAAATTTCGGAGCGCCCCTTCGGTGGGATCGTCCAGGACGCCGATTTCCCTGGGAGCGGATTCAGCCAGGTAGCCGAACCGTTCCAGGTACGTTTGCACCTTGCTGAAACCCGGGTTGCGTTCGCCCGGGGCGGTATTTTCGACGGCGGCAAGGTACGGTGCCGCAGGGTACAGCTCTTCAGTCACTTGGTTCTCCTTGATCAGTTCTGATGCTTCGCAGGATCTGCAGCGCGACGTCCTGTTGGGCGCCGGCGGGCAGATGGACGACGGCGGTGGCGCGCCCGGGGATGTTGGCCGCAACGGTGCGGATGCCCTCTTCCTCAAACAGGACGAAGTCCGCGATCTGGCTGCCCACGGCTTCCCGCCAATGCTGGTAGCCGGGCTTGTTTGCATAGCGGGTGAGCGGGTCAGCGAACGGGCTCGCATCGACGGTCAGGCGCATGCCGGCACCCTCCAGGACCGCAACGCCGCCCTCGATGCCGTGCTCATGTGAGGGTGCAAGCTGGTCCGGTACGTCCAGCACCAGACCTGCCACACGGAAGGAGTTCCACGGCTGCCCCATAAGACCGTCCTCACATGCGAGGGAACACAGGAATGAGTGGACCACCCGCAGCGTTACTGCACCGTTACTGCCTGGCTGGCTATTGACTGCAGGTGCCCTTCTGGCCACGATGATGTTCCCGTTGACATTCGAAAGGGCCTGCTATGAAAACCACGAAAGCACTGGGGGCGGCCGCCGCCGCCACCGCATCAGCACTGCTGCTTCTTGCTGCCGCCGGCCCGGCAGCAGCGGACCACACCCACGTCAAAGTCCTCGGCAACGGCGGGTGCGTGGTGATGGCGGAGGGTGCGGGGGAAGAAGCGGTGGACCTTCCCGCCGCAGTTTTCGAGCACAACCCCCACGTCGCAGACCTGCCGCAAACGGACGGCCGGACCCACCCCCTCCACGTGCTCGTGCACCAGGGCGTTCCCGGAGAGAACAACATGCTGTACGTCCTCGGAAGTGAAGCTGAGAAGGCAGCCTGCGGCGGGGTTTACGTCAACAGGTAACGGACTGGCCAGTGCCCCAAAGGTGAGGCGTACGACGGCGGCGCGCGTCGCCGTCGTACGCCTCACCTTTGGCTTCATGGAGCTTGCGTCCAGCCTGCGTTCAGCGCAGTTATGGAAACGTTATATATGCTTGCTTGGTGGTTTTTAGGTCAAGCAGCGGAAATTTGTCAGCACCCGGACGTAGCGCGGTACCCGGGACAAGCCTCGTCGCCGGGCGCAAGCATGCCCTGGACGGGCTCCGGACGGTTGCCGTGGCGGGGGTGTTTCTCTTCCACGCGGCAACTGCCCTGATGCCGGGCGGATCCATTGGGGTGGACGTCTTTTTCACGCTCAGCGGCTTCGTGATCACCCTCCTGATCATGAAGGAGTATCTGGCTGCCGGCCGCCTGCGGCTGGGGGTCTTCTACGCCAAGCGGCTGGCCAGGCTGTGGCCGGCGCTGCTGGCCCTGTGCGGCGTGATTGTCGTGGTGGGCGTGGCCTTCCCGGCGTCGAAATGGGCGGGACAGGAAGGATTTGTCCTGCCGGCAGCCGGGTATGTGATGAACCTGGCCCGCTTCGGGATGTTCGGCGACTCCATAGCCGGTGAAACGCTTGGCCCCACCTGGACCCTGGCCGTCGAGGAGCAGTTCTACCTGGTGTGGCCGCTGCTCCTGCTGATGCTGCTCCGGTACTGGAAGGTCCGCACCGTCACGTGGATCACCGGAGGGCTGGCCGCGGCGTTCCTCCTGGAGCGGTTTGTCCTGGTCCTGTTCGGGGCGCCGCTGAACCGCCTGTACAACGGGCCGGACATGCGGGCCGACGAGCTGCTGATCGGGTGTGCCCTGGCCCTCGCCTTCACCGCTGTCACCCCGGGCTCCCGGCTACACGCAACACTCCGGGCGGCGGCGCGCTGGGCCGGGCCGGCCGCCGGGTCTATCCTGCTGGCGGCCCTGTTCCTGCTGAAGGAACCGGACACCCCTGGCCTCTGGTTCAGCGCCTTCTGGACCGCCGGGCCCACGGTGCTGTCCCTGCTGGCGGCCGTGCTGATCGGATCGCTTGTGCTGCAGCCGGCCGGATTTCCCGCACGGGTCCTCAGCCATCCCTGGCTTGCCGGGCCCGGCCGCGACCTCTCGTATGCCTTCTACCTCTGGCACCTGCCCGTCTACCTGCTGCTGATGCCGCTGGTCCCCTCGCTGTGGCTGCTCGTGCCGCTGGCTGCAGCGGGGACCGCACTGCTGGCCTATGCCTCCCACCGCCTGGTGGAAACGCCCGTCCGCCGCTGGGCAAACACCAGGCTGGAGCCCGCCGTCGTGCGTTCCGCTCCGGAGGCGGCGCGAAAACCTGCGCCGGACCGCAGCCCTGAACTGGTGGCCGCCGGCCGCGGGTCCTAGCCGGCGGCGCCGGTGCGGGCGTCGATGTTGTTCTGCACGATGGTGGCGAGTGTACGGAGTACCTGCTCATCGGAGTCGCTGAACGCCCGGGGGTTGTGGTCAATGACGCACAGCGTTCCGATGTTCCAGCCGCGGGGTCCGTGCAGGGGATAACCGGCGTAGAAGCGGATAAAGGGCTCCCCGAGGACCAGGGGATTGGTGGCAAACCGGTTGTCGGTGAGGGTGTCGTTGACTACGAGCATCCTGTTCAGCCGGACGGTATGCGTACACAGCGCGATCTCCCGGGGTGTCTCCACGCTAAGGGGGCCGACCACGGACTTGAGGAACTGGGCGTTTTCAGCGATCAGGGACAAGGACGCGGCGCCAACGCCGAAATAGTCCTTGGCGGTTTCCACCACCCGGTCAAAGATGTCCACCGTCCCGGTGTGGAGCAGATTGGTCTCCCGAAGGGACTGTATCCGTTCCTCTTCTGCCCTTTCAGGCGTCAGGAGAAACCTGCCCGCGGCTCCCAGGGACGCCAGCGCATCCTCGCTGGTGCTTCCACTCCCGTGCTGGTGTCCCCGGCCCCGCTGCTGCGCAGGTGCGGGGACTGTGCCGGCGCTGTAGCCCTGTTCAAATTCGGGCAATGCCAGGGCGCCGTGAAGGTAGGCACGCAGCTCAAAATCGGAAAAGCGGGCGCCGCCAAAGTAGGCCGGCCAGATGTGCGCCGGGTCCAAACCGGCAACCATCATGGCAGCAAGCTCAAGCCGCCGCTCTGACTCGTCGCTCATGCTTTCCGCCGGGGCATGGGATGCGCATCCAGCCCATGCCTCTGTGCTGATTTACAAGCCATGCTAATCAGTCTACTTACTAATTCCGCATGCCCCTAAACCAGTGGAGGGTAATGTCCGCGCGTGCTGCCGCCCGGGAGCGCCGTTCCCAGAGCGGGGGCGTGGCAACCGCGCCGCCCGAAGGGCCGTGGGGAAGGTCAGGCTGCGGGCTCCTCTGCCGGTGCCAGCCGCACAGCCTGGTACTGCTCACTGCGGACCTGCGCCTCGTGGTGCTCAGCACACTGGACCTGGGCAATCAACGAACCGCCGACGTCGTCCTTCACATAGTGCGTCACGTGGTTGGTGTTCCTGCCGCACGTGACACACAGAGCCTGGTGCTGTTTAGTCCACATGCATGAATAATACGGCCGGGCCTGTTTCGCGCAAGTAAAAATCCCGAATCATGTGGAAATCCGCAGAGGGAGCGCGGGAACTTTTAATTAGCTGTTTACTTCCGGGGCACAGGTTATTAAAGTCAGTTCTTGTCATAGTCCAGATGGGCGCCGGGGGGCGTCTGGGAAGGGGTAGCGCATCACCACCACTGACCGTAGCCAGAAGACAATTGACCACTACGTTGAAAGCCCCTCCTAGGAGGGGCTTTCCCCTTGCCCGGACAGTCCGGCTGCGCCAGCTGATACTGCGGACCCCTTCAGAATTCGAACCGTGCAGCCGGAGCGCCGCTGGGCAGCGCCTTGAGGATGTTCTCGGCAACACTGCGGACCTTCAGGTTCCGCTGCCGGGACGCGCTGGCCAACTTGATGAACGCCTCGGGGTACGTGCAGCGGTTCTGCGCCATGATCACACCGCAGGCCACATCGATGGAGGTGCGGCTTTCCAGCACGGATTTCAGGTTGTCCCCGGCGGACCGGACGTTCCGCACCTCAAGGGCCAGCCGCATGCTGTGGGTTGCCACCCCGGCGAACCATTTCGCCTCCGCCAGGAGGTCTTCCGGGAACCCGGTGCCGGTCCGCCCCAGGAACACCAGGGCGCAGGACGTGCCGCCGGCCAGCCCCAGCGGAACCGCCACCGCGCGGCCATACCCGCTGGCCACCAGCCGCCGCCGGTACGCCCGCCACCGCACTGACGTGTCGCCGTCGACCGTCACCGCACCCGCGGTACTCAGTGCCTGCATCAGTGGACCGTCCCCGTACCGGTCCTCCGAAGCGGCCATTTCGGCGGCCGCGCTGCTGCTGCCGGCGGTGGCCAGCGTAGTCCCTCCGCGCGCCAGCACGGCGGCGCAGTCCATCCCGGACCCGGCCTGGCCGTTGACCGCATTCGCAGCGGCCTCGGTGAGCCGCTGGAGCGAGTCCAGTTCCGTCTCGGTCCCGGTGATCAGGTCCAACAGGAACCCGGGCCGGTCCTGGCGCCTGCCGTCAGTCGCCGGATGTGCTGCCACGCTTTGCCCCCGTCCAGTCCGGCCCGTGCCTCGCTGCGCGGGCTTTCCCTGAATCTAGCGGGACCGCCGGGGAAGGGCACGAGTAGCAGGTACTCTACTTTTCCTGCCCGGCGGAGGGACTACTTGCTTGGAGTACTGGGGTGCGTTGGCAGTCAGGGAAGAGCCGGTTATCCGGCGCTGGAGGTGCTGGCTTCCAGCCACTGCTGGAACGTTTGGCGTCCGACGGCGGCACCAGGCGCCGGGACCAGCGCACCGCTGCGCATGGCCTTGCCCATGCGGCCGGGCAGCACAGCCTCCAGGACCTTCTTGCGCTCGCCTGTCTTGGCGAGATAGGTGCGGACCAGGTCTGCGAGTTCCTCGGTCCGCGGCCCGCCAAGGTCGGTGATCCGTCCCCGGGGTCCTGCCTCCGCGGCGTCCACCAGGGCCTCGGCCACCTCGCGGGCAGCGATGGGTTGGGTGACCATTTTTGGAACGGCCACCAGCGGGCCCACAGATCCGATCTTCACCGTCAGCGGCACGAACTCGTGGAACTGGGTGGAGCGCAGCAGGGTCCACGGGATGCCGCCGTGCCGGACCTCGTCCTCCTGCACCAGCTTCCCCGCGTAGAGGCCGGACGTGGCGCCGTCGATGCCCACAATGGAGAGCGCCACGTGGTGCTGCACGCCCGCGTCCATTTCCGCTGCCAGCAGGTTTTGGGTGGCGTTGGTGAAGAAGTCCACGGCCTGCTTGGTGGAGGTGGTCTGGATGCCGGAGACGTCTATCACGGTGTCCATGCCCGCGAGGGCCCGGGCCAGGCCACGCCCGTTCACCAGGTCCACACCCTCGGCACGGCTCAGGCTCACAACGTCGTGGCCGCGCTCCTTCGCTACGGCTACAACGTGGCGTCCCACGGTACCGGTTCCCCCCGCGACGGCAATCCTCATAGAGAAATCCTACGTAAATACTGGAAGATGGTGTGCTTGGCGGTGCCGGTTTCCTGACACCGCCAAGCACTGAGACCTTCGGCCGTAACCGAGTTGGGGGCTTTGGCGCGCTGGGCCCAGATCCCAGCTGCTACTTTTGTACGCTTCAGGCCTTACGAGAGCCAGTGTGCACGGGCCACCTCAAGGATCGGCGAGGATCGGATCAAGAATTTCCAAATTGGCCTTGCGGCCGTCCCGGACCGGAAGGATATTGCCGGTTTCTGGTCAGAGGAGGCCCTCGCCGCCCGTCCCATCTCCTTTTCTGCAATATCTTGCGGTTTTGTGGTTTCTGGTGGATGGTGGCAGGAAGAAGGATGCCAATCAGCAATATCTTGCAGAAAGGGAACCATGGAAGACGTGGCCGCGATCGGCGAGATGATCCGGCGGGCCCGGAAGGAAGCCGGCATCACCCAAGGTACGCTGGCGGACCTGGCCGGTACCTCCGCCCGCACCATCCATGCCATTGAAACGGGGACGGGCAATCCGTCCCTGGGAACGGTGGCCGCCGCCGCCAACGCTGTGGGGCTCCGCCTCCGGGCCACCGATGACTGAGGACCTCCGGCGGCTCAAGTTCGTCCGCGGCGCCGACGTGTACAAGGCAGGCATCCTGGCCGGGCACTTGGCGCGCACGGACCGCGGCAGCGTGGCCTTTTCCTACGCCGAGCACTACCTCCGTGCCGGCGCGCGGCCCGTGGCAACAACGCTGCCGGTCACCGCCGATCCCGTGGAATCACCCAGCGGCGCGCTGCCGGCCTTCTTCTCCGGCCTCTTGCCGGAAGGCCACCGGCTCACCGTGCTCAAAGATGCCGTGAAGACGAGTCTGAGCGATGAGCTCAGCCTGCTCCTGGCTGTCGGCGCGGACGTGCCCGGAGATGTGCAGGTTGTCCCCGCCGGCGAACCCCTGGTGGAGCAGCAGCCGCTGGCGGATACCTCCCGGCCCGAAGACCTGGACTTCGCCTACCTGGCGGACGCGGTGGACCCGCACGGGCTGCCCGGGGTGCAGCACAAGGCCAGCGCCTCGATGATGACCACCCCGCTGGCGCTTGCCGGCCGGCGCTACCTGCTCAAGCTGGACCCTCCCCAGTACCCGCACCTTGTGGTGAACGAGGCCGCCCATCTCGCCGGGGCCAAGGCCCTCAAGATCCCCGTGGCCCAGCACAGCGTGGTCACTGACAGGAAGGGCCAGCCGGGACTCCTCGTGGAGCGGTTCGACCGCGCCCACGTTGACGGGCCGGTGCGCTTGGCGCTCGAGGACGGGGCGCAGGTCCTGAACCTCCCGCCGGCGTCGAAATACGCAGTCAGCTCGGAGGAACTGGTCCTGGCGCTGGCCGGGCTGTGCAAGGCCAAGGCCGTGGCGGCCAGGAACCTCTACCTTCAGTTCGCCTTCGCCTGGCTCACCGGCAACGGGGACCTCCACGCCAAGAACGCCGCCGTCCTTGCAGGCCGGAACGGCGGCTGGGCCGTTTCGCCGATCTATGACATCCCCTGCACGCTCCTCTATGGCGATGACACCATGGCGCTGCCCCTCGCCGGCAAGGTCAAGGGACTCAAAGCCAGGCACTGGCAGGAGTTCGCGGCCGCCATCGCACTGCCGCCGCGGGCCGCGGCAGCGGCCAACGTCATTGCCCTCAAAGCGGCCGAGGGCATTGACCTGGACGCCCTGCCCTTCACGGGATCGCCGCTCAACGGCGCCCGGCGGGAGCTCCGGTACCGCCGGGCCCAGCTGCTTCCCTGACCCGGCATTCCCCTCCCGCCGCGCGGCGGCCCCCTGGCGGTCGATTGACTTTCGATAGGTAGTAGCTGAAACTCGATACATGCAAATAACCCGCCTGGCCGTCCCTGCCCTGAGGATCGTGCTCGTTGCCGCCTTCCTCCTCCTGGTCCTGTTCCAGGTCATGTCCATCCCCGGCCAGTTCGCCCATATGGCGCAGGAGAATCCGGAGCGGGCGTCCCTGCAGTGGCCGCTGACCATCTTCTTCATCCTGGAAGTGGCGTGCGTCCAGGTGGTGATCGTGGGCACCTGGAAACTGCTGACCCTGGTCAAGCAGGACAGGATCTTCAGCCGCGGTGCCCTGGTGTGGGTGGATGCGATTGTGTGGGCCATTGCAAGCGGCTGGACGATGCTCGCTGCCCTCGCGGCCGTCGTGGTCCTCAACGCCGACGATCCCGGACTGCCGCTCCTGCTGCTCCTGGTCCTGGTGGCCGGCGCCGCCCTGGGCCTGGTGGTGGTAGTGCTGCGCGCCCTGCTGCGGCAGGCCGCGGACCTCCGCGCGGACATGGAAGCGGTGATTTGATGCCGATCGTGGTGCGCATCGACGTCGAACTGGCCAAGCGGAAAATGAGCGTGGGGGAGTTTGCCGAACGCGTGGGCCTCACGCCCGCCAACGTGGCGGTCCTGAAAAACGGCCGGGCCAAGGCCGTCCGCTTCAGCACGCTGGAGGCCATGTGCCGGGTTCTGGACTGCCAGCCGGGCGACCTGCTGGAGTTCGTGGCTGACTAGGCGGGCCTCACAAGGCCGCCACGAACCCTAGGATTCTGCCGCTTCCCGCCGCTAGTATCTGTGCAAAGGAAAAGTCAGCTTACTTACGGGTTGGTGGGGAATGGGCGACGCAGCAACCGCAGCCGTCTCATCGGTCATACGCCGGAACAACGTCACTGTTTCCGGCCGGGCGGACGGACCTGTGATGCTTTTCGCCCACGGATTTGGCTGCGACCAGGACATGTGGCGCAGGCTGCTGCCGCACTTCGCCGGCAGCTACCGGCTGGTGCTGTTTGACCACGTCGGCGCCGGCCGCTCCGACGCCAGTGCCTATGACCGCGCGAAGTACGGGTCCTTGGAAGGCTATGCGGCGGATCTCCTGGAAATCTGCGCCTCCCTTGACCTGGACGATGTCATCCTGGTTGCCCACAGCGTCAGTGCGATGATTGCGGTGATCGCGGCGGCGCAGGAACCGGAGCGCTTCTCGCGGCTGGTCCTCGTGGCGCCCTCTCCCCGCTACACCGATGACACTGCCAGCGGCTATGTTGGAGGCTTTTCGCGCGAGGACATCGAGGGCCTGCTGGTATCCCTGGACAGCAACTACTTCGCTTGGGCAGAGGCCCTGGCGCCGATGGCAATGGGGAATCCGGAGGACCCGGGCCTCGCGGAGGAACTGCACACCAGCCTCTGCCGGACCAACCCCTCCATCGCCCGGCACTTTGCCCGAGTCACTTTCCTCTCCGACACCCGGCACGTGCTGGAGAAAGTCCGCACGGAAAGCCTGGTCCTGCAATGCTCCGACGATCTCCTCGCCCCGCTGGAGGTAGGCGCGTACGTGCACCGGCAGTTGCGCGGAAGCGCCTTCGTCCAGCTGCAGGCGACGGGGCACTGTCCGCATGTCAGCGCGCCGGAGGCAACAGCCGCTGCTATCCAGCAGTATCTGGCTGCCGGACTGTGAGTGGCAGCCCCGGCCCGGACCCGGGCCACTTTGAAGCGCTGTTCCACCAGGCCCCCTGCGGCTACCTGGTAACGGACGACGACGGCCGCATCACAGCGGTCAACGACACCTTTGTGCGCTGGTCCGGCCACAGCCGTTCCTACCTGCTGGGGCAAAAGCTGCAGGCCTTCATGCCCGTGGGCGACCAGATCCTGTATTCAACCCACTGCATTCCACAGTTGGGCATCAACGGCGCTGTGTCCGAGGTAGCCGTTGAAATCATCGGTGCCGACGGGGGACGCCGCGCTGTCCTGCTCTCGGCATCCCGGTCGGCGGGCACCGGGGAGGAGCCCCGCAGCGTCCGGGTCATCATTTTCAGCGCGCACGAACGCCGGATGTACGAGCAGGAACTGGTGTCAGCCCTCCGTGCCGCGGAGGAATCCGAAGCCCGCAGGGCCCTGGCGGAAAAGGAACTGCACCGACTCGCCCTGCACGATGCGCTGACCGGCCTGCCCAACAGGACGGGGCTGAAGGCAAAGCTGGACGCGGTCCGGGCGAACCGTGCTCCAGGGAAGGACGTGTTGGCTGTCCTTTTCATAGACCTCGACCACTTCAAGGCTGTCAATGACAGCCTTGGGCACGCGGCCGGGGACGAACTGTTGATCGCTGTCACGCAGCGCTTGTTCCCGGCGGGCCAGGGGACACGCATCGTGGCCCGGCTCTCCGGAGACGAGTTTGTTGTGGTGGACACCTTCGCGGATCCGCAGGAGGCGACCTCGCTCGCCGCGGGGCTTCTGGACGTGCTGAAGGCCCCGATGAGGATCGAGGGCCTGGAGATTGTTACGTCAGCCAGCATCGGCGTGGCCATTGCCAGTGACGGGGACGAAACCATTGATGATCTTGTCCGCCGTGCAGACATCGCCATGTACCGGGCGAAGGAGCTGGGACGCGGCCGCTGGGAACTGCACCGGCCGGCGGATTCAGATCCCACCGTGGACCGGCTCCGCGCACTTGGCGAACTGCGGCACGGAATCAGCGACGGCGCACTCCGTGTTCACTACCAGCCCCGTGTGGACCTCCGCACCGGGCTGGCCAGCGGGGTGGAAGCGCTGGTCAGGTGGCAGCACCCGACGCGCGGCCTGCTGCCGCCGTCGGAATTCATCACCATGGCGGAGGAATCGGGCCTGGTGCTGCCACTTGGCGCTTGGGTCCTGGACGAAACCCTCAAACAGGCTGCCAGCTGGCGCAGTGAAGGTCGCTGCGGTGCGGAGCTCGAAGTTGCGGTCAACCTGTCAGCCCGCCAGCTGAACGATCCCGGCCTGGTGGCTACGGTGGACGACGCCCTTAGGCTGCGGAAGGTCGACCCCGCGGTGCTGCTCCTGGAAATCACCGAAACAGCATTGATGGCGGACCCCTCCGCTGCGCTCGAATCACTGACCGCCCTCAAGGACCTGGGGGTAGGCCTTGCCGTTGACGACTTCGGCACGGGCTACTCCAGCCTTACCTACCTGAAGAGATTCCCCATCGACGAGTTGAAGATCGACCGCTCCTTCATCAGCGGCCTGGACTCGGACAAAGGAGACGCCGCCATTGTGGGCAGCTGCATCGATCTGGCGCACGCGGTTGGCCTGCGGGCTGTTGCCGAAGGTGTGGAAACCGCCGGCCAACTGCGAACCCTCAAAGTGATGGGCTGCGACCTCGCCCAGGGCTTCCACTTTGCTCGCCCGCTTCCGGCCCCGCTCCTCAAGGAGTGGCTGGACGCACGCCCCTGCGGTTAACCCTTCCGGGGTCCAAAGACTCTGTGGGCGGGGGAGCCCCGGCCGGACACTGGGGGTATGGGAGCTGATGCGATGGTGCAGCTGGCGGACCTCCGGAAGAGCTTCGGGAAGACCACCGCGCTGGACGGCGTGAGCTTCACCATTGGCGAGGGCGAAGTTTTTGGCTACCTGGGGCCCAACGGAGCGGGGAAGACGACGACGATCCGCGTCCTGATGGGCCTGCTGCGGCCAAGCGCGGGGCGGGCAGAGATCCTGGGACGGGACGCGTGGCGGCAGTCCGTGGAGGTGCGCAAGCTGGTGGGGTATGTCCCCGGCGAACCGGCGCTCTATGACCGGCTCACCGGCCGGGACCACATTGCCTTCTGCTCCCACCTCCGCCGCCACGATGCCTCACCGCGCGCCGCTGACCTGGCCGCCGGGCTGGACCTGGACCTGGACCGCCCCGCCAAAACACTCTCACGCGGGAACCGGCAAAAGCTCGCCGTGGTGCTCGCCATGATGTCCGGCCCCCGGCTGCTGGTGCTCGACGAACCCACCAGCGGCATGGACCCGTTGGTGCAGCAGGTTTTCCATTCCCTCCTCCGCGAGCACACCGCGGGCGGCGGTTCCGTGCTGCTGTCCTCCCACGTGCTCGGCGAAGTGGAAAGGGTGGCGGACCGGATCGGCGTGGTGCGTGAAGGGCGCCTGGTTGCGGTGGAGCGCCTCCAGGAGCTCGCCGCCCGGTCCCTGCACAGGGTGCGTGCGAGTTTCGCCGAAGACATTGCCCACGCCGACTACGACGACCTCCCCGGGCTCCGGGACCTCGTGGTCAACAAACGGACCTTGACCTGCAATGCACCCCAGGCTTCCCTCGACGCCTTGCTGAAACGGGTCAGCGCCCGCCGGGTGGTGGACTTCGAGTGCGCGGAAGCGCCGCTTGAGGAAACCTTCCTTACCTATTACGGACCCCACCACGCGGGGAAGGAAGGCCTCGATGCTCACTAGTGTCCTGACCAAGACACTCCGGGACCAGCGGCGCGCGCTCTTGGGCTGGTGCATTTCGGTTGCGCTGCTCATCGCCATGTACGTGGCGTTCTGGCCAACGGTGCGGGACCAGCCCTCCATGAGCGACCTCCTGGACCAGATGCCCGAGGCGTTCAGGGCGCTGTTCGCCTCCTCCGGGGCGGACATGTCCACCCCCACCGGCTACGTCCAGGTGGAACTGCTCGCCTTTATGGGACCGGCCGCCGTCTTGACGTACGCCGTCAGCTCGGGCGCCGGGGCGATCGGCGGCGAGGAGGACCGCCACACCCTGGACCTGCTGCTCTCCAACCCGGTCAGCAGGAGCCGCGTGGTCCTGGACAAGTTCCTGGCCATGGCCGCGGGGACCTTCCTGATCGCCGCCGTCATGGGCGTGGGAATGGTGGCTGAAGGCAACCTCGTGGACCTCAACCTGCCTCCCGGCAAGGTGGCCGCCGCCATGCTGCACCTGGCCCTGCTGGGCGTGGTCTTTGGAACCCTGGCCCTGATGCTGTCCGCCGCGACGGGCCGGACCGGCCTCAGCAAGGGAGTACCCGCGCTGGTGGCCGTGGTGGCCTACATCGTCAACGGACTGGCCTCCTTGGTGGACTGGCTGGCGGACATCCAGGAGCTTTCGCCGTTTTACCAGTACATTGGGCACGATCCCTTACGGAACGGACTCGACGGCGGAAGCGTGGCAATTTCGGTTGCGACCGCCGTCGTACTCCTTGCGTTGGCCGTGCTGGGATTCCGGCGGCGCGACGTCGGCGCCTGAGTGGCGCCTGGCTGGGAGTGCAGCTACCCGTCTATTCGGATACAGCTGCGCTCGCCGGCCGTGGAAACCACGGAGTAAAGGGTGCGGCTGGCGGCCCTGGCCCGATGAATGGGCGCTGCGGGTGCCGTTGCCTTGGGACGCCTATGCGGCCATGAGCGCCGGCGAATGGGCGCGGCGGACGGTAGCGGCGTCTGTGCGAGGTGCCAGGACGCTGATGGTACAGGGGGCCTGGTCCGGATCGATCCGGGCCGGCAGGTGGTGTGTTGCGGAGGAGTCGTGGAGCATTTCCAGCGCTTCCCGGTCCACCCGGGCGTGGGAAATGTCCAGCTCCACGCCAAGGCCCTTCCGCAAGGAATTGGCGCGCTTGACTACTACATAAAGTGCGTTGACGCTGTGGACGGTGATATGCCCCTTTGCAATCACCTGGGCCCTGGCGTGGTCGAGATCTACACGGACAACAATGTTCAGCTTGGAATTCAAGTTGTAAAGCCTTCCCCGGCATTGGCTGCGACGCTGCAGCTTCTTGCTATGGCCCGTTTCTTAAGCCTCAATCAGAGTAGGGGCTGATTGTGATGCACGCAACATGGGGACATTTATTACATCGGTTAGGGTTTCCCTGTTGCCGGCAGCCTGGTGCTGTCCTGGAGCCCGGCGAGGCCCAGGGCCGCTTCCTTCAGGGCGCGCGGCAGGAACGGCTTGGTGACGTAGGCGGCGGCTCCGGACGCCATTCCGGAAAGGACGTCCTCTTCCTCGGACCTGGCCGTGAGGAACAGCAGCGGCGCCTGGCTCAGGTCCCGGAGCGTACGGGCAACGTCATGTCCGTCCATGTCCGGCAGGCCCAGGTCCAGGGTGATCAGTGACAGGGACGCGCCGGCAGCGGTGCACGCGGCAATGCCCTCGGCTCCGGTCTCTACCGCCAGCACATTAAACCCTGCACGGCCCAGGACGGCAGTAATCAATCCACGGATGTCCGGGTCATCTTCTATGACCAGGCAAACGTTCTGTTCTTCCACTTGGCCCCCCGGCTCTTGCAACTGCGAAAAGTCTAAAGCTGGAGTGCCCGTCAGGCGCAAAAAGAAGACATATTTCTTTCCAGGATCTGCAAGGCAAGTATCAGCCTCCGAGTCCCATCCCTTGCTCGGGCTGAGCGTCAGCCGATGATGGGCCGTTCTTCCGGCAGCCGGTAGAGGCGAGGCCGGGCCGCGAGGGCCAGCGCGGACGCCACGGCCACAGTCCCGATGCGGCCGGTGAACATGAGCGCCATGAGGACCCACTCCGCCGCCGGCGGAAGGTTGTAGGTGATGCCGGTGCTCATGCCCACCGTGGCGAAGGCGGAGATGGATTCGAAGAGGACCTTCTCCAGGCTGTAGTCGGTAAACATCAGCAGGAGCATGGTTCCGGTGACGACGGCGGCGATCCCCAGGAGTGCCACGGACAGGGCCTGGCGCTGGGAGGAGGAGCTGATGGAGCGGTGGGCGATGGTCACCTGGTCGCGGCCGCGGACTTCGTTCCAGATGGCGAAGCCGAGCACCAGGAACGTGGTGATCTTGATGCCGCCGGCGGTGCCGGCGCTGCCGCCGCCAATGAACATCAGGATGTTGGTGACCATGAGTGTTTCCGGTGCCGCAGCGCCGTAATCGATGCTGTTGAAGCCGGCAGTGCGGGGAAAGACGCTGCCGGCGAAGGAGCCCAGGATCTTGCCGGTGAGGGAGAGCGGGCCCAGGGTTTCGTTCCGGTTCCACTCGAAGGCCGCGAACAGTGCCATCCCGGCGGCCAGCAGCAGCAGCGTTCCGTAGATGGTCAGGCGGAGGTGGATGGTCCAGTTCTTCGGTGCGATTTCACCGCGGGTGATCTGGATGATGACCGGGAAGCCGAGCCCGCCGGCGATGATGGCCAGGCAGATGGGAGTGATGATCCAGGGGTCTTCGGCGAAGCCGATCAGGTTGCTGCTGTACACGGAGAACCCGGCGTTGTTGAACGCGGAGACGGCGTGGAAGATCCCGTGCCACAGGGCGGTCCCAAGGTTCTGGTCGTAGGCGATCCAGAACCGGACAGTCAGGATCAGCGCTGTTGCGGCTTCGAACGAGAGCATGATCTTCGCAACCCGCAGCAGCACCGCCCGGACGTCGCCGAGGTTCAGGGTGTGCGTCTCGGACTGGGCAACGAGCTGGCCGCGCAGGCCGATGTTCTTGCGGACCAGCAGCGCCAGCAGCGTTGCCAGGGTCATGATCCCGAACCCGCCCACCTGGATGAGGCCCAGGATGATGCCCTGCCCCAGCGGGGTCCAGAACGTTGCCGTGTCCACGGTGATGAGTCCGGTGACGCACACGGCCGAGACGGACGTGAAAGCGGCGGGCATAAAGGCATCGGAGCCGCCGTCCGTCCGGGCCGCCGGGAGCATCAGCAGCGCGGTGCCCAGCATGATGACCATCAGGAACGCCACCGGGACTGCCCTGACCGGGTGGGACATCAGCCGGCGGAGGAAGTTCTCCCTGCCGGTGCCCTTTCCGTTCTTGGCGTCGCGGAGCATCTTCTGGATTGCCGCGACGCTGGCGGTGTCCTGGCCGGGCTGGCCGGTCTTTGAGGTGTTCGACGGCGGCGGGCCGCTCCGGCGCAGGCTCATCCCACGTGGATGCCCGGGCGGCGGTCCGGGTCGGGTTCGTTCTCGCGGATGATTTCGCGGACCACCGGGGCAGTGTCGCCGCGGCCCAGGAGGAGGTAGCGCATCAGGTGGGCCAGGGGGTTTCCTTCGGACCACTCGAAGTAGGCGTGCGGCCGGACGCCCGTGCCGTCCCGCAGGGCCAGGAGGATCGCGGCGATGGCGTTGGGAGCGGCCGGGCTGTTGGCCCGCAGGATCCGGTGGCCGTCCACTTCCACGCCACGGACCTTCAGGATGTCGCTGAACTCGGAGGGATCGGTGATGTCGATCTCCAGGAAGATGACGTCCGCGGTGCCGGGCACGGGGTTGTTCTCCCGCTGCACCGCTTCCTTGTCCCTGTATTCGGCGCCGTTCCGGTCCTGCGGACGGTTGGCGATCAGGTTGATCCGGCCGTCGAATTCCAACGTGTCGCTGATGAAGCGGCGCGCGCCGTCGTCGAACTCTATTTTGTCCACGCGCAGCTCTGTGGTGCGGCTGATGCGGGAGACGAGGGAGACGGCAATGATGCCAAGGATGAAGAACGCGGAGATGGTGATGCCGTCCGGTTTCTCGATCACGTTGGCGGCCAGGGCGTAGAGCATCACCAGGGTGAGCACGGTGAAACCGATGGACGCGGCGCGCTGCTTCTTCCGGATGGCGGAGATGGTGACGGCGATGGCGCCGGAGACCATCATGGCCAGGATTCCGGTGGCGTAGGCGCCGGCCTGGGCGTTGACGTCCGCGTTGAAGCCGATGGTGATCAGGACGCTGATGGCCGTGTAGACCAGGACCACGGGGCGGACGGCGCGGGACCAGTCCGGGGCCATGCCGTAGGAGGGCAGGTAGCGCGGAACGATGTTGATCAGGCCGGCCATCGCGGAGGCGCCGGCGAACCAGAGGATGAGGATGCTGCTGATGTCATAGACGGAGCCGAAGCCGTTGCCGAGGTGTTCGTGGGCAAGGTATGCCAGGGCGCGGCCGTTGGCCTCGCCGCCGGCCTGGAACTGCTCCGCGGGGATCAGCACGGTGGTGACGAAACTGCTGCCGATCAGGTAGACGCTCATGATCATGGCGGCTGCGGTGAGGAGCTTGCGGGTGTTCCTGATCCGGCCGGCGAGCTTCTCCTCCGGAGTGGCGCCCTTGGAGGCGACCAGGGGCATCATGCTGACGCCGGTCTCGAAGCCTGACAGCCCCAGGACCAGCAGGGGGAAAGCCATCAGGGCCGGGCCGATGACCCCGCCCGGTCCGCCGCCGGAGGATGTCAGTGCATCGGTCCAGCCGTTCAGGGCGCCCGGGGTGGTGAAGATCTCGACCATGCCGGCCCCGATGATCACGGCGTTCATCAGCAGGAAGACCGCCACCAGCGGAATCGCCACGGCAACGGCTTCGGAGAAGCCCATCAGGAACACCCCGCCCAGGATCAGGAGCAGGACAACGGTGATGGTGACGGCCTGGCCCTCCAGGAAGCGGGGCAGGTACGGGTTTTCGAGCAGGTGCACGGTGGCATCGGCTGCTGAGAGGGTGATGGTGATGATCCAGGAGGTGGCCACGAAGCCGAGCAGGATCAGCACGAAGACCTTCCCGCGCCAGAACGGCAGGAGCCGCTCGAGCATGGCCACGGAACCCTGCCCGTGGGGGCTTTCCTTGGCCACCCGCCGGTACATCGGCAGCATTCCGAGCAGTGTCAGGGCCACGATCAGCAGGGTGGCGAGCGGGGACAGCGCACCAGCGGCCAGGGCGGCGATGCCTGGCAGGTAGGACAGGGTGGAGAAGTAGTCCACCCCGGTGAGGCACATAACCTTCCACCAGCTCTGCTGCGGGGCGTGGGCTTCTGCTGCTTCCGGCCCGACGGGCTGGTGCACCCGGTGTTCAAGGAGCCACCGGACAAACGCGCTGCCGGGTTCTATCTCGCGTTCAGGGTTGGGAACGGTGGCGGGAAGGGAGAACTGGGCGGGAGCCGTCAAGGGACGTGTCTTTCTATATTGCCTGTTGAGGGCATACCGGTCCCCGTTTCCAGGCGCGGCACTGTGCTGATAACCACCGGAGCGTAGCACCGGCCAGGCGCTGCCCAGCGGGCGATTCCGGGGATCTTAATGCTTTCTTAACGCCTCCGCCGGAGCAGGGCAGGGCCGTGGCGGCGCGGGCGGTCCGCCGTGGCCAGGCGTTACTCCTGGAAGCGGTACCCCAGGCCGGTTTCGGTGAGCAGGTGCCGGGGGTTGGCCGGGTCCAGTTCAAGCTTCCGCCGCAGCTGTGCGAGGTAGACGCGCAGGTAGGCAGTCTCGCCTGCGTAGCCGGGGCCCCACACCTGGGTGAGGATCTCCTCGTGGCTGACCAGGGCGCCGCTGTTCCTGACCAGCAGCTCCAGGATGTTCCACTCCGTGGGCGTCAGGCGCACGGGCACCCCGCGGCGGGTCACCTGTTTCGCGGGCAGATTAACGGTGAAGTCCTCGGTTTTCACCACCGGGGCGTCCCCCGGGGCGCCGCGGCGCAGGGCGGCCCGGAGCCGGGCGAGGAGTTCGTCCATCCCGAACGGCTTGGTCACGTAGTCGTCCGCCCCGGCGTCCAAGGCCTGGATCTTGTCATCGGAGCCGTGCCGTGCGGAAAGGACCAGGATGGGTACCTCGTTCCAGCGCCTGAGGCGGCGGATGACCTCGACGCCGTCCAGGTCCGGAAGCCCCAGGTCCAGGATGATGATGTCCACGGGGTGCTGCGCCGCCTGTTCCAGTGCGCTCTGCCCGGTAAACGCGGTGACGGTGGAGTAACCCCTGGCATTCAGGTTGATCTGGAGCGCGCGGAGGATCTGGACCTCGTCGTCAACGATCAGGACTGCTGCCATGATGCCCCCCTTATGCCGGGTTCCGGCGCGGCGCCGGTGGAGAGCGGCAGGCGAACCACCATGGTCAGGCCCCCGCCCGGTGTGGGTTCAGCCAAAAGGACCCCGCCCATGGCCTCGGTGAACCCTTTCGCGACGGCCAGGCCCAGGCCGATCCCCGTCCCCGGCGTAGTGTCATCCGCGCGCTGGAAAGGCCGGAACATGGCCAGGACCTCCTCGGCGGGAATGCCGGAGCCGTGGTCAACCACGGTGAGCTCACTGGCAGGAACATCCCCAATTCTTGCACTGCCCGCGCCTCCCACCGCGCCTGCAATCACCACGTCGGATTCCGGGGCGTATTTGAGCGCGTTCTCCACCAGGTTGGCGATGACCCGCTCCAGCATCCCCGGGTCCGCATCAACCGGGGGCATGTTGTCCGGCAACAGCACCCGGAGCCGGTCCGTGTCCGTTCCCCGCAGCGCCTCGCCCACCACATCCACCCAGTAGACCGGGCGGATCAGCGGCGCCACCGAGTCGGCCGTGATCCGGGACATGTCCAGGAGGTTGCTGACCAGCCGGTCCAGCCTGTCCGCGCCGTACTCGATGGTGGCCAGGAGTTCCTCCTGCTCTTCGGGCCCAAAGGTGATGGTCTTGTCCCGCAGGCTGCTGGAGGCCAGCTTGATGCCGGCCAGGGGGGTGCGCAGGTCATGGGACACCGCCCGCAGGATGGAAGTCCGCATGGTGTTTCCCTCCGCCAGGCGCAGGTTTTCACGCTGGCTCGCGGAGAGTTCCTCGCGCTGCACCATGGCCAGCAGGTGCGCGCCGAAGGCGGCCAGCAGCCGCCTTTCGTCCTGTGAAAGTTCCCTGCCCGCCAGGGTGAGCATCCTCCCGCCGTCCAGCTGTTCTACCGTGTCCGCCTCCGATACTTCGGTGGGGCGCGGTTCGCCGGAGAATTCCTGGAGCTCCCATGCCGCGGCCCTGCCGGTCCCGCGCCTGGCCCACAGCCCTGTCCCCTTCACCTGGAAATGTTCCCTGACCTGGTCAAGGAAGGCCGGGATGCTGTTCCCTTCGGCGACGGCCCGGCGGCTCAGCTCACCCAGTACGGCGGCTTCCGCGCCGGCAATGTGTGCTTCCTTGCTGAGCTTGGCCGACCGGTCCACCACCAGCGAGACGGCCACCGCCACCAGGACAAAGATCAGCAGCGCCAGGACGTTTTCCGGATCGATCACCGACAGGGACCCCACCGGCCGGACACTGAAGTAATTAACGATGAGCCCCGCCACGATGGCCGCAGCCACCGCCGGCCAGAGCCCCCCGAGCAGCGCCACCCCCACAATGCCGGTCAGGTGCACCAGCATGTCCGTTGACAGCTGGTTGTGGGGGAGCAGGTCCAGGACGAACTGCAGGACCGGGGGAAGCCCCACCGCCAGGGCGAAGGCGGGGATCTCCCGGCGCCGCCCCAGCCGGGGCGGCGTGCGCCTCTGGCCGCCGGACGGGCCTGGAAGGTGGTTGATGAGGTGCACATCCATGGTGCCTGCGTCCCTCAGCACACCGGCTGCCACACCGCCCCACCCACGGAAGGGGGACCGGCGGGAGGGGGCCCCCACCAGGATCTGGGTGGCGTTGATGCTCCGGGCGAAGTCCACCAGGGCCTGCCCCACGTCCCGTCCGCCTATGGCGTGGAACACGCCGCCGAGTTCCGCCGTGAGCCTGCGCAGCAGTTCCAGGTCCTTGCCGGACTCCGCGGATCCCTCCGTGCCGGTGCGGACATGGACCACGTGCAGCTCCCCGCCCGAAGCCGCGGCGATCATCCGTGCCGCCCGGCGCACCAGGGCCTGGTCACGGCTTTTCCCGTCCACCCCGACGGCGATCTTTTCCCGGGCCGGCCAGCTCTCCCTGACCCTCTTTAACTCCTTGTAATCGGACAGGTCCGCGTCCACGCGCTCAGCCAGCCACAACAGTGCAAGCTCCCGCAGGGCGGCGAGCGTGCCGATGCGGAAAACGCCCGCCAGCGCGGCGTCGGCCTCTTCCCGGCTGCCGTAGATCTTCCCGTCCGCCAGCCGCTGGCGCAGCAGCTCAGGTGAGGCGTCCACCAGTTCAATCTGGTCCGCACCGCGCACCACGGCGTCCGGGACGGTGGCGGATTCCTGCGCCCCGGTGACCTCCCGGACCGCGTCGGAGAGCGATTCCAGGTTCCTGATGTCCAGGGTGGAGATGACGTTGATCCCTGCCTCGAGCAGGGCGTCCACCTGCTCCCACCGGCGCACGCCGTCGACAGCAGCGGCGTAGTCGTCCACCAGGACGGTGTCCGGGGACCTGTCCTTGAGCGCCTGGACGTCCAGCACGCTGTCCAGCCCGCCGTCGAGCCCGCTGTCCAGCCCGCGGCTCCCCGGTTCCGGGCACAGTTCCAGGCCCGCCAGCATCTCCTCATTGTCGGCGCGGCCTTTGGCGGAGACTGCGCCCACCACAACGTCGAAGCCCTCCCCGGCCAGCCTGCGGCCTTCTTCCAGCAGCGCAAACGTCTTGCCCGCCCCGGGCGCAGCCCCAAGAAAGATGCGCAGATTCCCTCGTGCCATGGCTCTATTGTTCCCCCTGCGCGATTGTTCCCCCTGCGTGCAGGATGGCTTGGCTAGAGTGATGGGTGGACTGAAGGCAGGGAGCGGCATGACGGAAGAAACGCAGACGGGCGTGGCCGGGACGGTCCTGGGCGAGCGCTACAGGGTTGGCAAGGTAATTGGCGACGGCGGTATGGGGAGCGTCTACCGGGGCACGGACGTGGTGCTGGGCAGGGAAGTGGCGCTGAAGGTGTTCCGTGCCGGCGTCACCGACCCGGACGAACTGCGCCGGCAGCAGGCGGAAGCCCGGATGCTGGCCGGGCTGAACCACCCCGGCCTGGTGACTCTCTTCGATACCGGAACCCTGCTGAGCGGCGGGCGGGAGGTGCCCTTCCTGGTGATGGAACTGGTCAGCGGAACGGATCTGCGCAACCACCTGGCGTCCGGACCGCTGCCCGGCGCCGAGGTGGCCCGGCTGGGCGCCGAGCTCGCCGGGGCGCTGCAGTACATCCACCACCGGGGCGTGGTGCACCGGGACATCAAACCCGCCAACATCCTGCTCACCCGCTACACGGCGGATTCCCCTTTGCGCCCCAAACTGGCGGACTTCGGCATCGCACGCATGCTCGACGGCGCCCGGGTCACCGCCACCAACATGGTTCCGGGGACAGCGGCCTACTTGAGTCCGGAGCAGGCCAGCGGAGGGCAGGTTGGGCCGCCGGCGGACATCTATTCACTGGGGCTGGTGCTGCTGGAGGCCCTTACCGGGAAGGTGGCATTTCCCGGGCCGCCGCTCGAGGCCGCAGTGGCCCGGCTCTCCCAGGACCCCGACATTCCTGGCGTCCTGGGCCCGCGCTGGACGCGGCTGCTCGCCGCCATGACTGCACGGGACCCCCGGGACCGGCCGGAGGCGTCGGCCATCTCCGAAGAACTCGGCACGGCTGGAAACTGGGGCGGAACGCTCCATGACGCCGGCGGGGCGACGGCCGCCACCGAAGCCCTGCCGCAGCCCACCCGCGTCCTTTCCCCCGAAAGGCCCGCAAGTGCCGCCGAACAGGCAGGGGATCCCGGGGCCGCCGGTGCTGCAAGTGCCCAGGGGCCGAGGGTTCCTGCCCTTTCCGGCAGCGATGTCACCAACGCGACGTCATGGCTGCAGGCTCCCGGGGCAGGAATCCCTGAGGCGCCGGCCCACAAGCCGTCCACCGCGCAGCAGCCGTCCACAACCCAGCGGCCGTCCACAACGCAGCGGCCGCCGAAGGAACAGCGTCCCTGGAGGAAATTCGGCACGCTGGGAGGCCGGCGGCCCTGGATCCTCGGCGCCGTTGTGGTTCTTGCAGTGGTCCTCGCGGCAGTCCTGCTGGCCTCCATCCAGCGGCCCGCGCCGGCACCGGTGGAAACACCACAGCCGGTGATCACGGGGCCGCTGGGCGAGCACTTCAAGGAACTGGAAGAAAGCGTGACGCCATGAACCGCATAAAACATGCAGCCCGGATCGGGGCCGCTGGCCTGGCGCTGGTGCTCTTCACCTCCTGCGGCGGAGCGCCGGAACTGGATGCAGGAACGGCGGCAGGCCTGCAGGCCCGCGTGGCCTCGGCCAAACAGCTCACCGCGCAGCAGGACTTCCCTGCGGCGCTCGCTGAGCTTCAGCAGCTCAGCCAGGACGTGGCGGCCGCTGGGGAGAAGGGCCTGATGTCTGCGGAGCGGAAGGCCCGGGCCGAGGCTGCGATCAGCAAGATCAGGGCCGAACTCGAGGCGGCGCAGCGGGCGGCGGAGCCGCAGCCTGCCCCCTCTGCTGAACCCACGGCCGACAACGACCAGGAAGACGACGCCCAGAAAGAGGCCGAGAAGCAGCAGGAGGACGCCAAGAAGGAAGCCGAGAAGGGCAAAGGCAAGGGCCAGGGCAACGGGTGAGCCCCGCCAACAGGTGAGCGCCGGCAACGGGTGAGCCCGGCAACAGGTGAGTGCCGCCCACAGGTGAGCGCCGCCGTCGGACTTCCGGGCTGAGCCTGGCCCGCAGGACGCGCGAGGGGAGAACCTACCCTTCCCCCTCCGATTGGCGCGGGTGGATCATTAGCCATGGACAAGCGCGCAAGCCCTGGCAGCGATGACATCGCCGAGGGCGGGAATGCCGCGGACGCCGCGGGAGCCGCGGACATGCCAGGACAGCCGGGGCGGCCGGACCACGTGGTGGTGTTCGTCCACGGCATGGGCCGGGCCCTCAAAGGCGGCACCCTGCAGGAGTGGGCCCAGCCGCTGATGCTGAGCCTGCACGATCTCTCCCTGGACCTGGTGCCGCAAACCACGCATCCGCACCTGGTGATCACCAAGGCAAACGCCGTGGGTGACGCGCCGGAGGTGCTGGTCAAGGTCCTCCGCGGCGTTGCAGGCCACGAGCCGGACTACCTCACCGTGCTCATGACGGAGGCGTCCTGGGGCAGGGACTTCGAGCCGGCGTCAGCCGCGTCTACCTACTCGTGGGCGCTTCGCACGGCCCTGCGCGTGTATATGCGGTCCGTGCAGCTGATCAAGTGGAACCTCCATCCCGGGCGGCGCCGTGCCAGCCCGGCATGGCTCGGCGCCTGGCTGCGGCAGCTGGTCCTCACCTCGCTGGCCGCGTTCGCCGGGTTCTTCATCCTGCTGGCCGTGCTGGTGGTGCTGCTGCTCATCATCGTCCTGGCCTGGATTCCGGGGCCGGGCCGGTGGGTGGGGAAGCTCGTGTCCCTGTTCGCGGACTTCCTGGGCGATCCCCAGGTGTGGAAGCGCAAGCCCCTGCAGGCGGCGGCCATGCGGCAGCGGGTGGTGGACACGCTCCAGCGCTGGGACCAGGGCTCGGGCACGGAGGTGACCGTGGTGGCGCACAGCCAGGGCGCCGCGATCGCCGGGCAGGTCCTGTTCCAGAACCAGGCCCGCGTCACGAACTTCGTCAGCGTTGGCAGTGGGCTGGACCTGCTGGGTTACGCGCAGTGGGGCGGCGGGACGGGGGAGGACCCCGTGACGGACTGGTTGGCCAACCCCCAGCGGCCCCGGTGGATCAATGTGTGGGGGAAGTTCGACTTTGTGCCCGCCGGGCCCATCTCCACGCACGCCAACGGGCCGCTTCCCGTCTTCGGGAAGATCTACGCCCGGGACACGGAGGGCGACGGCGGCCCGGGCCCCGAGGAACATCCCGTGTACAACCGCTCCGCCCTGATCTACGACCACATCGTCTATTCCAGGAACCGCGTTGAGGTGCTGGACCCGCTGGCGCGGCTGGTCCTGGACCCGCCGCCTGCGGATCCTGCCGGGCTGGCGTTCAGGATGCTCGACGGCGACAGGCGGCTCCGCCCGCACCGCGTCATGGTGAAGAGCCTGGGCGTGACGCGGCTCCTCGCCGTCATCACCTCGGCGCTGAGCGCGCCGGCTGCGCTGGCGTGGCTGGGTTCCCTGGACGGGACGCGGAACCTGGTCCAGTGCGGCCCGCCCGGGGCAGGCCGGGACCCGTGGTGGTCCGCCTGGCTGTGCTCCGGCCCGACGTACCACTGGGCCCACTGGCAGGACCTGGGCGTGCTGGCCGTGACAACCGCCGTGTTCGCCGGCGTGCTGGTGGGACTCCTGAACGGGCCGGTGTGGGGAGTGCTGCATGACCGGCTGCAACGGATGCGCAAGCCGTCCTTCCGGCAGTCCAGCGATCCCACCCGGAACCTGCCGGCCAGCCCGTGGTGGTACGTCGCGTGGTACCTCCTGATCGTCACCGCGGTGGCCGTGGCCGTGCCGTTTATGCTCGCGTGGCCGGACCTGCCCTGGGTGGCCGTAGTGGTGCTGGTGGTTGCGCTTTGGGCACTGTGCTTTACGCGCACGAGCATTACCGGCCTGCCGGCGCGCACCGGACCCGTGCCGGTGGCTGGAGCTGTGCCGGCGCAGGCGCCAGCGGCTGCGGCACCCCCGGCGGAACCGCAGCGGGCGGCACCCCAGCCGCCGCCCGCCGTCGTGCGCGGCGGACGGCAACACGCTCAGCCCACCGGCTCGGCAACCCTCCCGGCTAACACCGTGACCGGCGCGGAGGACCAGCGCTCGCGCTCGGGCTCATAGGAGATGACGACGGCGGCGTCGCTGTCCCGTGCCTCGTCCATGGCGAGCAGCAGGGCGTCCTCCACGTGCCGGGCGTACTCCAGCCGCTCGGCCAGCGTGCCCTGCAGGTCGGCGTCGTCAATCAGCACATGGCCCTTGCCGTCCACAATGACTTTTAGTGAATACCCTTGGTCCTCATGCAAGGACCCCCTGGTGGATGAAATTTCGGTGACTCTGTCTGCCCGGACCAGCCCGTTGCCGAGCGTGCGGATCCACACTTCACCCATCGAATGACCTCCCCGTTTGTGTGGGCGCGGAAAAGCGCCCCATAAAGCGAACGCTACTCCTCCGCGGGGCGTTTGTGACCCCCGAATTTGCTTCATTTGCGGGCCTTTCGGCACTTCCGGGCTGGACGGCCTGCGGGCACGATGTTGGCAGGCGGCGGGTCCAGTCATTCCGCCCGTCCACACGCTTTGGGAGTCTGTATGGCGGATAAGACGGTACCCACCCGCGGCGGCAATCTTGGCTCTGTCCTGGTTAACGCCGTGATGCTGTGGGGGATCAATGTCTGGCCGGGCTGGAAGGTGGTGCCCTTCCTGACGGCGGACATGGACCGTGTGCTCGGCTTGATCAACGCCTCCCTGACCGCGGGCATCATCGCGAACCTCGTCTTCGTGGTGATCCGCAACAGGGGCGTCATGGCTTTGGGGAACCTGGTGGTCCTGGGCATCGGGCTCGCTGCCGTGCTCCGGCTGCTGGAGGTCTTCCCCTTCGACTTCGGGGACAGCTGGTCCGGCTGGCCCGTGGTGGTGCGGATATTGCTGGTGCTGGGCATCGTGGGCTCAATCATCGGTGCCGTAGTGGAAGTCGTGGCGCTGTTCAGGTCCCTGGCAGGCTTCGGGCAGCGGGCGCGCCAGTAGCTGGCCGGCGCCGGGGGTGCCGGGGGCGGCCATAGGATAAATCTGATGACTTCCCCGGACGACCCCCAGCCCTTCAGCCTGCGCGGCATGGCAGTGGCTGCTTTCGGGCCCACGCTGCTCTACGGGATCGGCACGGGAGCCATCCTGCCGGTGGTGGCCCTCACCGCCCGGGATCTTGGCGCTTCGGTGGCCGTCGCTGCCCTGATTGTCACGCTGATCGGGGTGGGGTCCTGGTTCTTCAACCTGCCCGCATCCCTGGTGACCCTCAAATTCGGTGAGCGCTGGTCCATCGTGGGTGCCGCCGCCGCCGCCGGACTGGCGCTCGCGGCGGCGGGGCTGACCTCCGTGATACCTGACGGGCTGTGGCTGCTCGCGGCGGCGATGGCCGTCGTCGGGATGTCCGGGGCCGTGTTCGGGCTGGCCCGGCAGAAGTACCTCACCGAGGCCGTGCCCGTGGAGTTCCGGGCACGGGCGCTCTCCACGCTGGGGGGCGTGAACCGCATCGGCGTGTTCATCGGCCCGTTCCTGGGCGCGGCGGTGATGCAGTTCGCCGGGATCAGCGGTGCCTACTGGGTGGGCGTGGTGGCCATGGCGGGAGCCGCGTTGCTGTCCCTCACCATCCCGGACCTGGCCGTTCCGCCGGCGCCCGACGGCGGCCACGAGGGTCCGGAGCCCACCCTCCGGAGCGTCGCGGTGTCCCACGTGGGCGTGTTCCTTTCGCTGGGGGTGGGGATCCTGCTGCTCAGCGCCCTCCGCTCTTCCCGCCAGGTGGTTATCCCGCTCTGGGCGGACAACCTGGGCATGGACGCCACCTCAGCCTCCCTGGTTTACGGGCTCTCCGGGGCGATCGACATGCTGGTGTTCTATCCCGCGGGCAAGCTGATGGATCGGAAGGGCCGGCAGTTCGTGGCGGTTCCTTCCACGCTGCTGATGGGGACGGCCCTGCTGCTGATTCCGCTGACAGGGTCCTTTGCGGGGTTGCTGCTGGCGGCGCTGCTGATCGGGTTCGGCAACGGAATCAGTTCGGGACTGGTGATGACGTTGGGTGCCGACTTCTCGCCGGACCGCGGCCGCGGGCAGTTCCTGGGCCTGTGGCGGTTCATGGCCGACGCCGGGTCCACCGCCGGGCCCGTGCTGCTCTCCGCGGTGACCGCCCTTGCCACCCTGGGCGCGGGGATCTCAGCCACGGGCGTACTGGGGTTCGCGGCGGCGGCCGTGTTCGCCGTCGTAATTCCACGCCTGAAGCACCGCCGCAACTACTGACCCGGGGGTAGGGGATATCCTCGACAGATGAGTGAACGGGGCACGCCCACCCGGATCAGTGTGCTGCAAAAAGGTGCCTGGTGGCTGCAGGACTACCTTTACGCCGCGGGATGGCAGGTCCGCGGCATGCTGTCGCGCGTCCAGCCCGGGTCCTTCCACCAGGGCCACCGGCGGCCGGTGCTGATCATTCCCGGAGTGTACGAAAACTGGCAGTTCATGATGCCGCTGATCCAGGCCATCCACGACGCCGGCCATCCCGTGCACGTAGTCACGGTGCTGCAGCGGAACCAGCTGGATGTGCCGGTGGCCGCCCGGATGGTGGCGCAACACCTGGAGGAAGCGGGCCTGCGGGACGCCGCGATCGTGGCACACAGCAAGGGCGGGCTGATCGGGAAGTACGCCATGCTGATGCTGGACCCCGAGCAGCGGATCGACCGGATGGTCACTGTATGCACGCCGTTCTCCGGATCCCGCTATGCCAGGTACATGCTGCTGCCGAGCCTGCGCATCTTTTCGCCCCGGCATCCGCTGACCCTCGAGCTGGCCCGCGAGGAGGCGATCAACAGCCGGATCACCTCCATCTACGGCCCGTTCGATCCCCACATTCCCGAGGGCAGCGTCCTTCCCGGCGCCACCAATATCGAGCTGCCCACCGCCGGGCACTTCCGGATTCTGGGTGATCCTGAGACGGCGCGGATCATCGTTGAGCAGCTGAACCCCGACGAGCCGTGACGCCTGGGTTGGACGATCCGGAGGTGGGGGACGCGGATATGGGGGACTCGGCTATGGGTGAATCGCGCGTGGGGGACTCGCGGGCGGATTCGCGGCCTGCCCCGGACGAGCCGGACCACTCACGCTCAAGCAGCGCCGTGGAGCGGCGGCAGAGCAGGTGGGCCACTGTCCTGGCGGTGCTGCAGCGGCTGCTGTACCTGGTGGTGACTGTCGCCGTCGGCTGGGCTGTGTACTATTTCCTGCTCTCCAGGCTCTCCCGCGGCCCCGAGCAGGCGTGGGTGTTCCTGCCCGTGTGGCTGATCCTGGCCTACGCCCTGCTGCCGCGCATCCACAAGATCCTGAGCAGCCTGTACATCCCGGACTACTTCATCGGGCGGGCAAGGACGGGCGACGGCGTGCTGGGCGATCCCGTCAACCTCGCCGTAGTGGGGACGGAGGAAGAGCTGCGGCGGGCCATGCTCTCCGCCGGCTGGGTGGAAGCGGATCCCATCACCCCGGCGACCGCCTGGCACACCCTGGCGTCCACCGTCCTGGGCCGCAGCTATCCCGCCGCCCCGGTCAGTTCCCTGTACGTGTTCGGCAATAAACAGGACCTGGCGTTCCAGCGCGAGATCGACGGGAACCCGCGCAAGCGCCACCATGTCCGGTTCTGGAAGTGCCCGCCCGGGTGGATGCTGCCGGGGGGCCTGTCCGTGGATTGGGTGGGGGCCGGCACATACGACAGAAGCGTGGGACTGTCCCTGTTCACGTTCCAGATCACGCATAAGATCGCCGACCGCACGGACGAGGAACGCGACTTCATCATTGCCACGCTGCAGGCAGCCGAGGCCGTGCAGTCTGTGCACGTCATCCTCAACTACTCCAGCGGCTACCACCACCGCAACGGTGGCGGCGATGCCATCCGCACGGACGGGCACCTGCCGATCATTGACCTGTACGAGCCGGGGCGGCCGGTTGGTTCTGCCTGACTGCGGGTGTGCCGTGCCCGAACCTTGCATACGCGCCGAGTCCTATCGACACCAGGATGAAGGTAGTGCCTGTGGCCTCGGGCCCGGCCAGCAGCCCCACGGCCAGGACCCCGCTGTCCGTTGCCAGTGCGAGGATGTGAAACTTGGGTAGCATCCTCATCGGACGGCTCCCGGCCCGCTTGGCTGGCCCGCGGATCAGTCGCGTTCCGGCGCGCCCGTGCGCAGGACCTGGAAGTCTGCCCCCAGTTCAACGTCGACTTCCGAACCGTCGTCAAGAATGACTTCCGCCTCGTAGGCGGCGCCGCCCTCATTCTCCCGTTCCACGTCCCCTATCCGGCCCTTGCCCACGTTCGCCAGCGCGGCCTGCCCTGCCCTGTCGCGGTCCGCAGCGCTCAGCGGCGGCCCTGATTCGCCGTCGTCCTGCCCCTCCGACACCACCTGGAACGAGCTGTCCAGCTCCACTTCCACGCGCGTGCCGTTGTTCAACTGGACGTTCACTTCATAAGGGGTGTTGGGGTCGTTCTCAGACTCGGCACTGATGACGGTGCCGGGACCCGTGCGGGCAATGGCGGCATCGCTGGCCTGCTGAAGGGCGGTTCCGTTCAACGGCTGGTCATCGCCCGGGGTGGTGCTGGCCGTGGCAATGGACGCTCCGCTGATGGCGGCTGCCGCGGCAGCAACGCCTGTGATCAAAAGAATTTTCCTGCCCATGACGGTCTCCTGTTGTATGGCCCCCAGCAGATCCTGATAGTGAAACCAGTGTGCTCCCAACGCTTCTCCGCCCACAAATTCAGGCCCGCAAATCTCAGCCAGGGCTCAGTTTGCCTCAGCCGGGGCACAGCATGGACAAAAGAATCAAAAACAGTTGGCAGGAGGGTTTGTCACAGGCGGCAACGGGACGCATCCTTGGTTCATGGAGGCCGAAAAGCGGCGCCCGCGCTTCGGGAAAATGCGCACCCCCTTCGGGAAGACGCGCACCCGCCGCTGGGGTGTGCGCAAGCGGGCAACGGCCACTGCGGTCGCCTTTGTGGCGGCTGCCCTGCTGGTTGGCGGGCTGACCCTCCTGCTGCTGCTCCAGAGGGCCCTGGTGTCATCCACCGAGCGGCTCACCAGGCTCCAGGCCGAGGACGTGGTTGCCCACATCGCGGAACAGGACCTTGAGGAAGCCGCCAATTACGTCAGGTCCGCGGCGCGGCCCGGCCAGTACATCCAGATCCTGGACCCCAAGGGGGCCGTCTTGGCCGCGTCCGTACCGGCCGCCGCCACGGAGCCCATCACGGCGCTGCGGCCGGCAGCCAAGCAGACGCTGTTCGAGCGCGTCTCGGTGCAGCAGAGCCTGTTCGACGACGAGCTGCTCGTTGCGGCCACGGGCGTCGGCGAGGACGATAAGGTCTACACCGTCGCCGTTGCCGCCACCGTTTCAGTGCAGTCCGAGACGGTGGCCACCGTGGCATGGTTCGTCCTGGGCGCCGCGCCGCTCCTCCTGGCAGGGGTCGGCGTCGGGGTCTGGATGCTCGTGGGACGGTCCCTGCGCCAGGTTGAGCAGATCCGGGACCAGGTTGCGGGCATTAACGCCAAGAGCCTGGACGGCCGGGTGGGGGTGCCCCAGACATCGGACGAGATCCAGGCCCTGGCGCAGACGATGAACATGATGCTGGACCGGCTGGAGGCCTCGGACCAGGAACAGCGGCGCTTCGTCTCCGATGCAAGCCACGAACTGCGCAGCCCCCTGGCAACGCTCAGCGCAGCGGTGGAGATCGCGGCCGCCGATCCGTCCGGGGTCACGTGGGAGGAGTCAAAGGAGGTTGTGGCCGGGGAAACGGCTCGGATGCGCTACCTGGTCCAGGACCTGCTGACCCTGGCCAAGGCCGACGACCAGGGCCTGCGCCTGGACGCCGCCGACGTGGACCTGGACGATGTCCTCAATGACGAGGTCGGCCGCCTCCGCTGCACCAGCAGGCACGAGATCCAGGCGGAGCTTGAACCGGCGCGGATTACCGGCGACGTCCGGAGCCTTGGCCGGGCCATCCGGAACGTCCTGGACAACGCGGAGCGGTACGCCCGCACGCGGATCAGCATCCGGGTGCACAACTCGCTCGACGACGTTCTGCTCACCATCGACGATGACGGGCCGCCCGTGCCTGCCGCCGACCGGGAGCGGATTTTTGAACGGTTTGTCCGGCTTGACGAAAGCAGGTCGCGCGACAGCGGCGGCAGCGGCCTGGGGCTGGCCATCACGTCCGCGATCGTCAGCGCCCACGGCGGCCGGATCCGGTGCACGGAAGCCCCGGGCGGCGGCTGCCGGTTTGAGCTGGCATTCCCCGCCCAGGCCGCCCCGGCAGAGTCTGCCGCGGCAACGTCCGCACCGGCGCCACCAGCGCCACCAGCGCCACCAGCGCCACCGGCAGCGCCGGGAGAGTCCGGCCCTGCAGAGTCCGCCGGGAAGGCTCGGGTGCAGCCGCTTACTCCGCCGCCGGCGCCGGGGAAGCCGGTGCACCAGGGCGGTCGGGGGTGAGCATGTACCCCATGCCCCGGACGGTGGTCAGGGTGTGGAGCCCGAAAGGCGTGTCGATTTTCCGCCTCAGGTAACCCATGTACACCTCGACCACGTTGCCCCCTCCCTCGAAGTCGGAGCCCCAGACGTTGTCCAGGATTTCGGACTTGGAAACCACCTGCTCGTGCCTGCGCATCAGGTAGTACAGCAGAGCGTATTCCTTGGCGGTGAGCCCGATCGGGGTGTCTCCCCGGCGGACGCTGCGGCTCACAGAATCCAGATGCAGGCTTCCGAGGGCCAGGACCACCGGACGCTCCGGTGCACCGCGGCGCGCCAGGGCCCGGATCCGGGCCACCAGCACCAGGAAGCTGAAGGGCTTGGTGAGGTAGTCGTCGGCGCCAAGGTCGAAGGCGTCGGTCTGGTCGTATTCTCCGTCTTTTGCCGTCAGCATCAGGACCGGCGTCCAGATCCGGTGCTCCCGGATTCCCTTGAGCACGTCGTAGCCGTTCTTCAGGGGCAGCATCAGGTCCAGGAGGATCACGTCATAGGGGTTCTCCACCGCGGCCCGCATGCCGCTGACGCCGTCGTGGGCCAGGTCCACAACGAATCCCTCGTTGCGCAGCCCGCGGCGGACCGTTTCGGCCAGCACGACCTCGTCGTCGACCATCAAAACCCTCATGACCGCGCCTCACGGTTCATACCGACAGTATCCCTGACCGCGGTTGGGCTGCACCACACCCGGTGCTCCTTTTGGAAGTCCCGGCGCCGCCGTGGGGGGATGGGCGGCGCCGGGACGCAGGATACCTGGCGGCGCCCACTTCAAAACGCCGCCAGGAGACTGGTGGGCGGGGTCAGCGAACATCAGTTCGGTCAAAGCCCCGGCCAAGCACCAGCAAGTATTCACGGGCTGTATCAAAATACGGGGCGGTAATGCCTCAAGAAACGATCAACCTTCAGCAAGGTCCGCGCCATGGACCAGGCCACGCCGGGTGGCAGCCAAGCCGGGTGGGTGGGTGGCCCGGACAGGAGGCTGGCGGCGGCCCTCCCGCTCCCCTCCCAACTAGGTAGCGCTAAGTGTCGTTTTGAGGCTCCAAAACGACACTTGGCGCTACCTAGTTGGGCGGGCGGGGGCCAAGGTGACCGTCAGCGCCTGGGTGAGTCCCGCCGTCGTGCGGCGAATGCGAACAGTGAGGTGGTGGCGACGGTGGCGAGGTACCCCGCGATCACAATCAGCGCGATCCCCGCCCAGAAATAGTTCGTGGTGCTGGCCTCCTGCCACGGACCCGGAGCGATCCGGGCCAGCGAATACACCGCCACCACCGCGGACACCAGCCCGATCACAACCGGCAGCGTCAGCCAGATCCGCGCCGAACCGATGTGCCCGCCGAACCCCTCCCACTCATTCCAGGACCCGCGCCGGATGATGAGCCAGCCCGCGGGAATCATGAAGGCGCCCACCAGGAGGAACGCGGCAACCACGTCGGCCGGCCGGTGCCACTGGTTGATCAGGGTGGAGACGCCGGACGCGATGGCGAAGGAGCCGCCCACAAAACCCGCCATCGGACGCCACCGGGGGGAGGCCATCAGGAAGACCGCGGCCGCAGCCGACGCCGCCAGCGTGGTGTGCCCGGACGGCAGCGAGTTCAGCTCCAGCGTCACCACACCTTTGTCCGGGCGGGCCGGGAGCAGGTCCTTCAGCACCTGGGTGGCTATGTTTGCCCCGACGCACGCGGCCACCGCAATCCCGGCCTCCGTCCAGTGCTTCCGGATCACCGTGACAAACAAAACCACGACGGCGGCCATCACCAGTGAGATGGTGGGCAGCAGATCCAGGAACTTTGTGGTCGCCTTGCCCGCCGGCCCGTGGATGTCCACGGCCTCCACCAGCGCCGACTCGTCGATGAACTGGCCGGTGGTGGTCTGCACGAAGTAGTAGTAGGTGGCGATCAGTCCGGCCACGCAGGCCAGGGTGGCAAGCACGAACAGGAAGCCCGACCCCGGTGCGGGTCGGGCGGCTGTCCTGCTGGGTGCCTGCCGTTGGAAAGTCATCGGTTTAAGGGTGTCACAGAAAGCTGGGAGCCCGGTTCACCCAACTGGGTAGCGCTAAGTGTCGTTTCCAGGGTTCATAACGACACTTGGCGCTACCTAGTTGGGCGGGTGTGGATTGATCGGGGCGAGGCGGGGAATGCTGGCCGCCGCTATCAGCAACGCCAGGGCTCCGAGGCCTAACGGCAGGGCGGTCAGGGTGGCCACGCCACCTACCAGCAGCGGCCCGCCGGCATCCCCAAGTTCGCGCCCGAGTTCGGCGGAGCCCATGGTGCGGCCCATGCGCTCGGGCGGGGTGGTGTCTGCAAGGTGGGCGAAACCAAGGGGTGTCGCCACGCCTGTGCCGGTGCCGATGGCCGCCGCCGCGACGAATATGGTGACCGGTCCGGGGGCGAGCGCCAGCAACCCCACGCCTGCGGCAATAAGGAGGAGTCCCGCCGTCGTGCCCTCGTTGTCCGTGACGCGGTTCCGGTCCCTCAGCCTGCCGGCCCGCGGCTGGGCCAGCACCGAGCCCAGGGCCAGGAGGCTCACGGCGGCCGTGCCGGCGAAGGCGTCCAGGCCGTGCCTGGTGGCCAGTGCGGGGAGGAATCCGACGGCGGCCCCGAGCGCCGCCGTCGATGCCGCCAGGACCAGCGTGGGGACGAGGAAGCGCCGCTCGCCCACCTGGCGGGCGAGGTCCACCACCGTGTAACGCTGGCGGGGGAGTGGCTCAAGGTGCGGCACCGCCAGCGCAACCCATACGGCCGTGGCCGCCGCGAGCACGGACAGGGTGCCGAAAAGCAGGGCGAAGCCGCCGGCCCAGATCAGGCCCGCGCCCAGCAGCGGCCCGATGATGTAGCCCAGGCTTTTCCACGAGCCGTACCTGCCGAAGTACGTGCCCGCATTCCTGCCCCGTGCCAGCCGGGCCACCATGGCGGACGACGCCGGCGAGAACGCGGATGCCGCCGCGCCCTGGCCGAGCCGCGCCAGGGCCAACATCAGCGGGTCCGCCGCCCAGAGCCCGATCAGGGACAGTGCGGCAAAAGCGAGCAGCCCGCCGACGATGACGGGTTTAGCGCCGACGCGGTCGCTGAGGGCGCCGAAGACCGGTTTGAGGAACACCTCGGAGACGTCGTACAGGGCGAGCAGGATGCCGAGGTTAAGCAGTGACAGGCCAATGTTCCCGCTCTGGGCGCCCAGGCCCGCCGCGATGCTGTGGGCGCCGAATGCGGTAACGAACCCGGCGGCGTACAGGGGAGCGGAGACGGCGGTGGCGCGGGATGCGGTGCGGGCGGCAGTCACGAGTGCACCTCGCCGTAGACGAGGGCGGCAAAACCATCCAGCGCGGCTGCGCAGCCGGCGAGCTTCTGCTCGGCACCTGCCGACGCCGGGCTGCCGAAAACGTCCTTGGTCCGGAGGGCGCGGAACCAGCGGCGCAGCCGGTCCAGGCTCTGCTCCTCTTCCTCGAGTTCGGCCAGGGTGAACTTCCGCTTGGCGGTTTCCTTGGCGATTTCGTCGGTGAACTTGCCGCAGTCGGCCATGAATTCGGCCCACTCGTCCGCACGTGCAGCGGTGAACAGTTCACGCAGCCTGGCGGCGTCGTCGGCCGGAGCGGTGGTGAGCAGGAGTACTTCGCCGCTTCCGGCGCGGGCCAGCTCCTTGGCCTTCCCGGCGCCCTCGCGGCAGGCGGGAACGTCCGGGGCGGTCCAGGCGCCCTGCCCGACGGGAACCGCGCCGAAGCGCCGGAGCTCACGCCAGACCGCCACCCGGTGCCGCGAAGGCTCCGAGGGCACCTGCACGAGCATCACCAGCCAGGGCACCTGTTCAAGAGAAGTCACATATTGAAGTGTAACAACTGTTACAGGGCTAGAAGTGCAGCTCCGGGCGGGGGTGCAGACGGGCAGCCCGGCCCCTAAACTGCCCGGACTTTCGCCGACTTTCGTCCCTTCACAAACCACCGAATCTGAGTAGTGTCCGGGATATGGAAACCATCATCCAGACTGTTGACCTGCACAAGCACTTTGGCCGGGTGCGGGCCCTCGACGGACTCAATTTGGAGGTCCGGCGCGGCGAAATCCACGGGTTCCTTGGCCCCAACGGCGCGGGCAAGTCAACCACCCTCCGCATCCTGCTGGGCCTGGCCAAGGCCACTTCCGGCACGGCCACCGTCCTGGGCCTCAATCCGTGGACCCAGTCGGTGCAGCTGCACCGGCGCCTCGCCTACGTCCCCGGCGACGTGCGCCTTTGGCCCAACCTGTCCGGCGGCGAAACCATCGACCTCCTCTCACGCCTCCGCGGCGGCACCTCCGACGCCCACGCCTACCGGCAGCGCAAGGACAGCCTGTGCGAAGCCTTCGATTTCGACCCCGGCAAGAAGGGCCGCGCCTACTCCAAGGGCAACCGGCAAAAGGTGGCGCTGATCGCAGCCCTGGCCACGGACGCCGAGCTGTACCTCTTCGACGAGCCAACGAGCGGCCTTGACCCGCTTATGGAGGCGGTCTTCCGGCGTGAGGCGCTGGCCGCCGTCGGACGCGGTGCAACGGTGCTCCTGTCCAGCCACATCCTCTCCGAGGTGGAAGTCCTCTGCCACCGCGTCAGCATCATCCGCGCCGGACGAATCGTGGACGGCGGCACGCTGGACTCGCTGCGCCACCTTACGCGCACCGAGGTCTCCTTCGCGGCGGACGGGGTGGACACCGCTTCCTTGGCGCAGTTGGGCGCCGTCCATGACCTGACGGCCGACGGCGGCAGGGTCAGGTTTGGCACGGATTCGGACCGGATCGCGGAGGTGCTTCCGGCCCTGGGAGCCCTGGGCGTGCAGGGCCTGACCATCACGCCGCCGTCCCTGGAAGAGCTGTTCCTGCGCCACTACGGCGACACCTCCGCGGGCACCGCATCCGGACGTGGCGCATCCGGACGTGGTGCAGGGGCGGACGACGGCGAGGCTGCCGGCGGCGGGCACGCGCACCGGCGGCACCTGCTGGGCGCGAGGGGGCGAGGCTAAGTGGGCGCGCTCGGCGTCCTGTGGCGCCAGCGGCTGCTGCGCGACCGCTGGCAGCTCGCCGTCTGGGTGCTGGGCATCGGTGCCCTTGCACTGTTCGCCGCCGCCGCCATCAACCAGACGTACGGGGAGGAAGCCAGCCGCGCGGAGATCCTCCAGATAGCCGTTGCCACGCCCGCCATCCTCATGCTCCGCGGCCTGGCGCGCGGGGCGAGCCTGGGCGCCTTCACGTTCTTCCAGATCTACGCCTTCCTTGCCCTGCTGGCGGGCCTGATGAGCACCTTCCTGGCCGTGCGGCACTCGCGGGCGGACGAGGAAACCGGCGCCGCCGAGCTGGTGGCATCCACTCCCGCCGGACGCCTGGTCCCGGCCCTGGCCACCCTCCTCCACGGCACCGCGGCCAACGTACTCGTGGCGTTGGCTGTATTCGCCGGCTTCACGGTGCAGGGGCTCGACGCGCCGGGTTCGCTGCTGGCCGGGGCTGCGGTGGGCGGCGTGGGGCTGGCCTTCCTGGGTGTTGCCTTCCTGGTGGCCCAGCTGATGGGGACCTCCCGTGGTGCCAACGGGATCTCGGCGGCGCTGGTGGTCCTGGCCTACATCCTGCGGGGCATCGGTGACGCCACCGGCACGCCCAGCGCCGATGGAACGGTGGTGACAGCCGGTCCCGCCAGCTGGGTTTCCCCGATCGGCTGGGGCCAGCAGACGTACGCGTACACAGGTGACCGGTGGTGGCCGCTGCTCCTGCCGGTGGCGCTCGCCATCGCCTGCGGGGGTGCCGCCTGGCTCATCCTGGACCGGCGCGACAGCGGCGCGAGCGTGTGGGGCGCGCTGCCCGGCCGGACGGCAGCACGCCCTGGCCTGAGGAGCCCTGCCGCGCTGGCGCTGCGGCTGCAGGCAGGGTCCATCGTCGGCTGGAGCATCGGCGGGCTGACGATGGGGCTGCTCGCCGGCTCCCTCGGCAGCGCCATCGCCGCCGCGGACACCATCAACAGCAGCGTCACCTCCGCACTGCGGGCCATGATCCAGGCGCAGGGTGTGTCCCTGACCCAGCTGATGGTTTCGGCCATGTTCTCGATCGCCGGAATCCTGGCCGCCGCCTGCGCGCTGCAGGCCATCATCCGGATGCGGCAGGAAGAGGCCGCCGGCACGGCTGAACTCCTGCTGTCCGCCCCGGTCAGCCGGATGCGGTGGCTGGGCAGCTACCTCCTGCTGGGCACGGCGTCGGTGGTGCTGGTGATGTTCCTGACGGCGTTCGGGGCCTGGGCATCGCTGGCGGCGGCCGGTGATTCCTCGATGGAAGCGGGGGCCATTTGGGAGACCGCTGTGGCCCAGCTTCCCGCGGCGTTGATTTACCTCGCCCTGCCCGCGCTCGTGTTCGTCCTCTGGCCGTCGGCCGCCGTCGCCCTGGGCTGGGGACTCCTGGGCGCCGGAGTGGTGCTGGGCATCTTCGGCGGCATGCTGGGGTTGGACCAGGCCATCCGCGACCTCTCGCCGTTTTCCCACACCCCCGTTCCCAGCGGTCCGACGACGGACTGGAGCGGCGCGTGGTGGATGCTCGCCATCGCCGTGGCCACCGCCGCTCTGGCCGCGGCAGCGATGCGGCGCCGCGAAACCGGAACGGCCTGAAACCGGAACGGCCTGACGGCGGGACGCACACACACAGGGACGCACCCACCCGGACGCACACAGACACAGGAGGCCGGCCGTGACCATCATCGACAACGCCGTATACGTCGACGGGCTCCGGACAGAGGATCCCGGCAGCCTGGACGAGACCTATTTTGTGCTCCGGCAGCGCGAGGGAATGGCATGGATCGGCCTCTACCGGCCGGACGCCGAGGAACTGCAGTCCGTGGCCGAGGAGTTCGACCTCAACGCGCTCGCCGTCGAGGACGCCCTGGCCGGACACCAGCGGGCCAAACTGGAGCACTACGGCGAGTGCGTCTTCCTGGTGCTGCGGCCGGCCCGCTACCTGGACGACGTGGAAAAGGTGGACTTCGGCGAGATCCACGTCTTTGTCGGCGCCGACTACGTGGTGACGGTCCGGCATGCCGAAGCCCCGGACCTGGCCAAGGTGCGCCGGCGGATGGAAGGCATGCCGGAGTTCCTGGCGCTGGGCCCCGATGCTGTGCTCTACGGCATCCTGGACCAGGTGGTGGACGAGTACGAGCCCGTGGCGGCGGGCCTTGAGAACGACATCGACGAGATCGAGGACGACCTTTTCGGGGCGGACCCGGAAGTTTCCCGGCGCATCTACGAGCTTTCCCGCCAGGTCATCACCTTCCAGCGCGCCACCAGCCCGCTGGTGGGGATCCTGCAGGTCCTGATGGCCGGGACGCCGGAGCGGGAGCCCGATCCGGAACTCCAGGACCACTTCCGGGACGTGCTGGACCACGTGCTCCGGCTCACTGAACGCGTGGCATCCTTCCGCGCGTTGCTGCAGAACGCGCTCGCCGTGAACGCCGCGCTCGTGGCCCAGCGGCAGAACGACGAGATGCGACGCCTCACCGAATCCAGCATTGCGCAGAGCGAGCAGGTCAAGCGGATCTCGTCCTGGGCGGCCATCCTGTTTGCCCCCACGCTGGTGGGCACCATCTACGGCATGAACTTCCGTTCCATGCCCGAGCTCGACTGGGTGTTCGGCTACCCGTTTGCCCTCGGCCTGATGATTGCCATGGGCTTGGGGCTCTACTGGACGTTCCGCCACAACAAGTGGATCTAGCGCCCGCCTGTACAGAGCGCCCGCTTGTACAGTGGGTCCATGCCCACGCCGCAGCCCACTGTGCCCCCGATTGAGGAACTCCTGGCCGGCGCGCACGTGGTGAGCCTGCCCATGCGGGTGAAGTTCCGCGGCATCATGGAGCGCGAGTCGCTGCTGCTGCACGGCCCCGCCGGCTGGGGCGAGTTCTGCCCGTTCCCCGAGTACGGCGACGCGGAGGCTTCCCGCTGGCTCTCTTCCGCCGTGGAGGCCGCCTGGCACGGCTTCCCTGCTCCGCTGCGGTCCGTGGTCCCCGTCAATGCCACGGTGCCCGCCGTTCCCGCGGACCGCGTGCCGGAAGTGTTGGCGCGCTTCGGCCGGGTGGACGCAGTGAAGGTCAAGGTGGCGGAACAGGGACAAACGCTGGACGACGACGCCGCCCGCCTCGCTGCTGTCCGTTCCGCCCTCCCGGAGGCCGCCGTCCGTGTGGACGCCAACGGCGGCTGGGACGTTCCCACGGCCATCGAGGCACTCACCCGGCTCGCCGGCGTCAGGCTTGAATACGCCGAGCAGCCGGTGCCCACCATTGACGGCCTGGCCGAGGTGCGGCGCGCCCTCCGCGAGGCGGGCACCCCGGTGCTGATCGCCGCGGACGAGAGCGTCCGCAAGGAATCCGACCCCCTGCGGGTTGCCCGCGCCGGCGCGGCGGACCTCATCGTGGTCAAGGTGGCGCCGCTCGGGGGAGTGCGGCGCGCCCTGGACATCGTGGCGCAGGCGGGACTGCCCGCCGTCGTCAGTTCCGCACTGGACACCTCGGTGGGCATCCGCGCGGGCCTCGCCCTGGCGGCCGCGCTGCCGGACCTGCCGTATGCGTGCGGTCTGGGGACGGTGTCCCTGTTCGAATCGGACATCACCACGGATCCCCTGGTGGCCGACGACGGCGCCATCCGCCTGCGTGACGCCGCCGCCGACGCCGGGCTGCTGGAGCGGTACGCGGCTTCCGCGGAACGGCGGGACTGGTGGCTGGCCCGGCTCTGCCGCGTCCACGCCCTCCTCACCCCCCAGCCACCCTCTCTCACTTAACGTCGCTTTTCGGGCCACCCTCGCTCACTTAACGTGCCTTCCGAACGAACGCCCTTGCATATCTGCGCAGGTCATCGGGGGTTACCGGCGGGTTTACCTGCGGTTCACCTCGCTGACGGCTGCGCGTAGGAACCGGCTGAAAGGGTGGGGGCACCGCATCGATTTTTTGGAAGGCACCCATGTCTGAAACGACTGCCCGCAAGTTCACCCTGCTGCCGATGCTCGGCCACACCAAGGGCAAGCGCAGCGCCATCACCTGCGCCCTGAAGTGCGACAATGCCTGCGCCGGCGACGTCTGCAACACCAGCTCCAACAGCTACTTCCGCGACATCGCCTCCGCCACCATCTCCCGCCGAGCCGCCCTGGGCTTTGGCGCCGCCGGTGCCCTCGCCGTCGTCCTCGGCAGCGCGGTAACCTCCCCTGATTCCGCAAGCGCAGCCGGTCTGTCCAAGGCCGCCAAGGAGGGTTTCGGCAAGTCCAAGCTGCAGTTCACAGCCATCCCGTCGATTGACGCCATGGTGGATGCCGTCACGGTTCCGGAAGGCTTCACCTGGAAGCCGGTCATCCGCTGGGGCGACCCCATCTTCAACGACGCGCCGGAGCTGGACCTGAACAACCAGACGGTTGCAGCCCAGGAAAAGCAGTTCGGCTACAACAACGACTACACGGACATCCTGGAGATTCCGGGCAGCAAGGGCCGCCGCGCCGTTTTGTTCTCCAACCACGAGTACACCAACGACGCCATCATGTTCCCGCCAACCATGCCGGCTGAGCAGCAGCGCAAAGTGGGAGCAGCCGCACACGGGCTGACCGTGGTGGAGCTGGAGCGCCACAACAAGAACCAGCCGTGGACCTACGTCAAGGGCGCAGGCCTGAACCGCCGCTACCTGAACAGCACGGTCTATGAACTGACCGGCCCCGCTGCAGGATCTGCGCTGGTCAAGACCGTTGAGGACAAGGACGGCCGCTTCATCAAGGGCACGCTGGGCAACTGCTCCGGCGGAACCACCCCGTGGGGCACCATCCTCTCCGGTGAGGAGAACTTCCAGGGCTACTTCGTCGGCAATGGCACTTCCGCCGGAGACAAGCGCTACGGCATTACCAGCAAGCCAACCGCCCGCAAGTGGGAACTGGACGAGGACCGCTGGGACACCCGTAAGCCCGGCTACGAGAACGAGGCCAACCGCTTCGGCTGGATCGTGGAAGTGGACCCCTTCGACCCCACTTCCACCCCGAAGAAGCACTCTTCCCTGGGCCGCTTCAAGCACGAGGGCGCCAATGTCATCATCGCCGGGTCCGGCCACGTGGTGGCTTACTCCGGCGACGACGAGCGGTTCGACTACCTGTACAAGTTCGTTTCCAAGGACAAGTACGTCGAGGGCGACCGTAAGCACAACATGACCCTCCTCTCCGCCGGCAACCTGTACGTCGCCAAGTTCACTGGCAACTCACCGGCTGCTGAGATCACCGGCACCGGGGCCGTTCCCGCCGACGGAGCGTTCGACGGTATCGGCGAATGGCTGCCCCTGGTGGTGGACGGCAAGTCCGCCGTGAAGGATATGACCGTCGAAGAGGTCCTGGTGTACACCCGCCTCGCGGCCGACAAGGTTGGCCCCACCAAGATGGACCGCGCCGAGGACGTACAGCCCAGCCTCCACACGGGCAAGGTTTACGTGGCGTGCACCAACAACTCCAACCGCGGCACCGGGACGAACGAAGGCGCCACCGAGGTCAACCCCCGCAACCAGAACCGTGACGGCCACATCGTGGAAATCACCGAGACCGGCGACCAGACTTCCACTACCTTCACCTGGAACCTGCTTATGGTCTGCGGCGATCCCAAACAGGGCGACGTCACCTACTTCTCCGGCTTCCCGGTGGACCAGGTCTCGCCCATTTCCTGCCCGGACAACCTCGCGTTCGACTCCGTGGGCAACCTCTGGATCTCCACCGACGGCGCCCCCTCCGGCATCGGCCGTGCGGACGGGCTCTTCAAGGTCACCCTGGAAGGCGCGGAGCGCGGCAAGGTGGAGCAGTTCCTGGCTGTTCCGCGCGACGCCGAGACCTGCGGCCCCATCATCCACGATGAGGAGCGCACCGTGTTCGTTGCCGTGCAGCACCCGGGCGAGGACGGTACGTTTGAGAACCAGCTCTCCTTCTTCCCGGACTACGTCGCGCCAGGCACCGCCCCGGCTCCCGGCCAGGTGCGTGCACCGCGCCCGTCCGTGATCCAGGTGTTCCGCACCGACGCCTGACCTTCCACCCCCAGCCTGCGACCCTCTCTCATTTCCTGCGGGTTTCGGGTCAACGCTCTCTCACCTTGGTCCTTCACCGGCCGGTAGGTGAGAGAGCGTTTGGGTTTAAGGCACGTTTAGTGAGAGAGCGTTTGGGTTTAAGGCACGTTAAGTGGGAGAGCGTTTGGGGGTGGCAGACTGGTTTGGTGACTTCGTTGAACGAGCCTGCCCCCGACGCCTCCCACACTGCTCCTTCCCCTTCAGAGGCTTCCGACGCCGCCCCTTCCCTCAGCGCCTTGGCCGCGGCGAGGATCGCCGTCGGGGTTTTGGTCGACGGCGGCGTGCAGCACGTGGTGGTTTCGCCCGGTTCCCGTTCCGCCCCCATGGCATACGCTCTGGCCGAAGCCTCGGCTGAAGGCCGCGTGGAACTGCTGGTGCGGATCGACGAGCGTTCGGCCGGGTTCACGGCGCTGGGCCTGGCACTGTCCACAGGCTCGCCGGCGGCCGTACTGACCACGTCCGGGACCGCCGTCGGAAACCTGCTGCCGGCGGTGATGGAGGCGAACCACGCCGCCGTCCCGCTGGTGGTCCTGTCCGCCGACCGCCCGGACGAGCTCCGCGGCACCGGCGCCAACCAGACCACTGTCCAGCCGGACCTCTTCGGCGAGCAGGTGCGCTTCGCGGCCGACGTCCCTGCCGGGGCGGACCCTTCGCGCGCCATCCGGACAGGGCTTTCGGCCGCCACGGGCGCGTTCCCGGACCTCCCGCCCGGCCCCGTCCAGCTCAATCTGGCTTTCCGCGATCCGCTGGTCCCGTCACCGGGAGAGGAGATCCCGGCGGCTGCCGTCCGGCAGCGCTACCGGATCGGCGCCGAGCCGCTCATCATGAACCTGCCGCCCGCTTCAGCCGGGCTGCCCGAGCGGCGGACGGTGGTCCTGGCAGGGCACGACGCCGGGCCGGTCGCCGAAGCGTTCGCCCGCGCCCACGGCCTGCCACTGCTGGCAGAGCCGTCATCCAATGCGCGTTTCGGTCCGAACGCCGTGGGGCCGTACCGGCTGATGCTGGAGCACTTCGGGCTGGGTTCCGCCATGCCGGTCGAGCGCGTGGTGCTGTTTGGCCGGCCCACACTCTCCCGTCCTGTGGCGGCCCTGCTGGCCCGCGCAGATGTTCCGTCCGCCCTGTACCAGCCCGTTCCCGTGGCCTGGTTCGAGCCGGGCCGCCGCACCGAACTGCCGCTGGAAAACCTTGCAGACCTCGCGGAATTCGCCGGCCGCGGGGCGCCGGAGTGGCTGGATACCTGGCTACTGGCGGGCTCGGCCGCCCAACATGCCCTGGACGGAATACTTTCCGCTGACCCCGCAGCCACCGGCCCATCCGTGGCCTCGCTGGTGTGGAAGCACAGCGGCGGCCAGCTGCTCCTGGGCTCCTCCAACGGAATCCGGGACGTGGACCTGGCCGGGCTGCCTGCCCCCGAGCCGGCCGCCACCGTCTACGCCAACCGCGGGCTTGCGGGCATCGACGGCACCATCTCCACGGCCACGGGCCTGGCGATCGGCGGCCGGCAGGAAACCACCGTCCTGCTGGGCGACGTCACTTTCCTGCACGATGCCGGCGGGCTGTTCCTCGGTTCCGGGGAGGAGCAGCCGCAGCTCCGGATCGTGGTCCTCAACGACTCAGGCGGCGCCATCTTCGACCTGCTGGAGCACGGGGCGGTGCGCGAGGCCGGTACGTACGGTGACGCCGTCGAACGCCTCTTCGGCACCCCCCACACAGTGGACCTTTCGGCACTCGCCGCAGCGTACGGCGTCGGGCATTCAGCGGTCAGTACGACGGCGGGGCTCGCCGAGGCGCTTGCCAGGCCGATCGAAGGCCGCACCATCGTGGAGGTCCGCACGGACCGGCACAACCTTCGCGCCCTGCATGGGCGGATCAACGAAGCTGTGGCCGCCGCCGTCGGGGGAGTACTGGCCCCGTAGGACCGCTCACCTGGACGTCGGCCTGAACTGACAGTGAACGCTTCGCCGGTGGGCGTCGCCTCACGGCAGCGCTCCTTCCCGGGTCACGCGCTGCTTTCCTTGATTGCGGCTTGAAAGGCCGGGAGGCTGCGTTCAATCATGTCCTCGTTGGCCGTCAGGGAGATCCGGAAGAACCCCGGCGTTTCGAACAGCACGCCCGGGAACACGAAGACGTCCCTCCGGGCCAGCGACTCGGTGAACGCTTCGTCATCCGGGACGGGGGACGTGACATACAGGTAGAACGTGCCCTCCGGCGGCTGGAGGCGGTAACCCATGCCGCCCAGGGCATCAACCAGGCGGTCCCGGCGCCGCTGCAACTGCCCGACGTCGATGGAAAACTTCTCCAGTTCGGGCAGCGCATGCTGCAGCAGGGCATTCGGGTACACCCAGCCCATGGCCACCTGCAGCCCGGTGATGGCCGGGCGCATCTCAGCTCGGTCCGGCAGGGTGGGCGGCAGTGCAAGGTAGCCAACGCGCTGGCCGGGGGAGAGGTGGGTCTTGCCGTAGGAGTATGCCAGGAGCGTGTGCGCGTAGAACTCCACGGGGCTGTGGAAACGGAGCCCGTCGAACACAATGCGGTTGTAGGCTTCGTCCGAAACGAGGTAGATCCGGCGTCCTATTCTCGCGGAGGCAGCCTCCAGCAGTTGGGCCAGCCGAAGCAGGAGCTCGGGGGAGTAGATCCGGCCCGTCGGGTTGTTGGGCGAATTGACGATCACAACCCTGGTGCGCTCCGTGATGGCAGCTCCGATCGCGTCCAGGTCCAGATCGAACGTTGCCATGTTGGCCTTGACCTTGACCGGCACGAGCCCGGCTTCAAGGATCAGGGGCTCGTACAGGAACCACGGCGGAAGGCTGTAGACAACCTCGTCACCGGGATCCGCCACGGTCTTGAGGGCCAGGGCGATGGCGGCGAAACCGCCCGTGGTCAGGTAGATGTCCTCCGCCCGGAACGGCACATCCAGCAGCCGCTGGAGGGATTCCGCTGCCGCTTCCCGGGCGCCGGCACCGTTGGTCTTGTACGCAAACCACTGGTCATTCCGGGGTGTCAGCGCATCCCGCAGCGTATCGACGTAGCGGTCCGGCGGCATCTGGTGGGGGTTGCCGAACGTGAAGTCACAGATGTCCGCCTGCCCTTGCCGGCGGACGTCAGCCTGGGTGATGTAGGCATCCACCCGCTGGAAGGAGGGGATCGACGCCAGCTGCGCAGCGCGGGCAGATACTGACGACGTGGCCTGGAATGAAGCTGTCGGATCGTTCACGTCAGCACTCCTGGATAGGGCGGCCGGAGGGGACGGCAGCCGGACGGCAGCGCGCTGCTGAGCCAGTGGAGGCTGTGGTGGGGTCCATTGTCGGCTCCGGCATGGACAGAAGTAAAGGCCCTTGGATGCGCAAATGCCCTGGCGCTACCGGAATTCCGGTAGCGCCAGGGCATTCGGGCGTCGGCGCCGCGCCGGGAAGCGCGCGTGGCGCCTCGGGGACTCGCTACTCCTCGAGGCCGATGTGCGTCGGATCGAGGACGCGGCGCAGGAACTCCTTGGTGCGTGGCTGGGTGGGAGCACCAATGACCTGCTCGGCCGCGCCCTCCTCCACCACAACTCCGCCGTCCATGAACACCACGCGGTCCGCCACCTCGCGGGCGAAGCCCATTTCGTGGGTCACCACCAGCATGGTCATGCCCTCCTTGGCGAGGTTCCGCATGACGGAGAGGACATCGCCTACGGTTTCGGGGTCCAGCGCGGAGGTGGGCTCGTCGAAGAGCATCAGCTCCGGGTCCATGCTGAGGGCGCGGGCGATGGCCACGCGCTGCTGCTGCCCGCCGGAGAGCTGGTCGGGGAAACGGTCCGCGAGGTGTCCCAGGCCTACGCGCTCCAGGTTGTGCAGGGACACCTTGTCCGCCTCGGCCTGGGAACGCTTGAGGACCTTGGTCTGGGCGATGGAGCAGTTGCGCTTGGCGTCCAGGTGCGGGAACAGGTTGAACTGCTGGAACACCATGCCTACCTTGCGGCGCATTTTGTCGATGTCCACGTCCGGGTCCGTGGCCTCGAAGCCGCCCACGTGGACGCTGCCCTGGTTGGGCTGTTCCAGCAGGTTCACGCAGCGGAGCAGGGTGGACTTGCCGGAGCCGGAGGGGCCGATCAGGCACACCACTTCGCCCGGCGCCACGTCCAGGCTGATGCCCTTGAGGACCTCGTTGGAGCCGTAGGACTTGCGCAGGTCCTTGATGGAGACGCCGGCGGCGTGGATGGTGCCGGTGCCGGCGGAGGAATTTACGACGTCGTTCATGGTCTTCCCTGCCTATCGATTGTTCCGCGCGGTGCGGCTTTCGAACTTCCGGGCCAGGAAGCTCAGGGGGATGGTGATCACCAGGTAGAAGGCGCCGGCCACCAGGAGCGGCGTCAGGCCTGCACCGAGGCTCGAGATGCCGTCGCGACCGAACTTGGTGAGCTCGTACTGGGAAGCGGTGAGGCCCAGGACATAGATCAGGGAGGAGTCCTTGGTCAGCAGGATGACCTCGTTGGTCAGCGGCGGCAGGACGATCTTGAAGGCCTGCGGGATGACGATGGTGACCATGGCCCGCCACTGCGGCATGCCCAGCGACCGGGCGGCTTCCAGCTGGCCCTTCGGCACTGCCTGCAGGCCGGCGCGGAGGGTTTCTGCGATGTAGGCCGAGGCCACCATGCCCAGGGAGACCATGACGATCACGGTGATGTTCCACGAGACACCGAACGCCAGCGGCACACCGTAGCCGAAGGCGATGAAGACCAGCAGCGCCGGGATGCCGCGGAAGAACTCGATGTAACCGGTGGCGATCCAGCGGTACAGCGGGAAGCTTGAGAGCTTCATCAGGGCCAGCAGCAGGCCGCCGGAAAGGCCCACGATGAAGCCGAGGAACGTGTAGATCAGGGTGTTGACCAGGCCAGTCACAAAGATGCCCGGGAACATCGGCCCGATCTTGGCGAAGTTGAAGACGCTGTTGCCGATGGTCTTCCAGTCGGTGGCCAGGATCAGTGCGGCGATGGCCACAACAAAGATTCCTGCCTGGACATACAGGCTTACTCTGGCTCGTTGACGTGCGGTCATTGCCATGGGGTGCTCACATTCGTTGTGCGTGGCAGAGGCCCCGGACGGACTGCGTACAGCCCGTCCGGGGCCCCAACTGCGGAGTTCTCAAGGCGGCGTAGCTCTCGGGGCCGTGAGGGAACCAGGGGCGGGGCCCTGGACCTGCACGGCGACTACAGCGCCGTGGCTACTTGGCGGTTTCGCCGAACCAGGTGGTCTTGAACTTTGCCAGGGAACCGTCGTCGGCCAGGCGCTTGAGGGTGCCGTTGACCTTCTCCGCCATGGCGGTGTTGCCCTTCTTGATGGAGATGCCCAGCTGCTCGCCGGTGGCGAAGTCCTCAACGCTCTTGAACTTGGGCTGGTCCTTGATGGCGTAGCCCAGGACGGACTGGTTGCCCAGGGCTGCGTCGATGGTGCCGGCTTCGAGGGCCTGCACCAGGAGGCCGGTGTCCTCGAACTGCTGCGCGTCGATGCCCTTTTCCTGGGCGTAGTCGGCGCCGGTGGTTGCCTGCTGGACACCCACCTTCTTGCCCTTGGCGTCGTCCAGGCCCTTGATGCCGGAGTCCTCGCTGGCAACCAGGGCCAGGTCGTCATCCAGGTATGGGGTGGAGAAGTCCATGACGGACTTGCGGGTGTCGGTGATGGAGATCGAGGAGATGCCCAGGTCGCACTGGGTCAGCGCGGTGCCGGTTTCGATGGCCTCGAAGGAGCTGTCCACGATGCTCAGTTCGGCGCCGAGGTCCTTGGCGACCTCCTTGGCAATGTCGATGTCGAAGCCGACGGTCTGGCCGTCCTTCTCGAATTCGAACGGCTCGTAGGGGATGTCCGAGCAGACCGTGAGCTTGCCGGCGTTGATGAGCTGGATGCCGCCTTCGGACGCTGCCGGGGTGGAGCTTCCGCCGCCGCAGGCCGTGAGGGTGAGGGCGCCGACGGCGAAGACTGCTGCTGCCTTGGCGGTCATTTTGGCCGTGGCCAGGGACTTGAGCTGCATGTTTCTTACCTTTTGTTGCGGGGAGTATGCGGTACTAAATCGGTTCATAGTGTAGCGCCGATTATGAGATGTGCATCACAGGAAACTTAGTTTCACTATTGGATAACTAAATCACAATGGAAATCAAGCGCGTCGGAGGTGCACATGTCTCCTATCCCGGACAGGGGGAGTCAGCTGCTGATGCCAAGGGACTCAAGCATCGGCCGGAACTTGGCCCACGTCTCGGCGAGCTCGGCCTCAGGCTGCGAGCCGTCCACTATTCCGCAGCCGGCATACAACCGCACGGTGGTGGGGGACTCGATGACGGCGCCGCGCAGAGCGATGCCCCACTCACCGTTCCCCGCAGCGTCAAGCCAGCCCACCGGTCCGGCGTACGGTCCGCGGTCCAGGTGCTCCAGCTTGCGGATGAGCGCCCCGGCCACCTGCGTGGGGGTTCCGCAGACGGCGGCGGTGGGGTGCAGGGCGTTGATCAGCGCAAGGCAGGTGGGCACATGGCCCTCGATCTCGGCCAGCTCGGCCTTTACGTCGGACGCCAGGTGCCACACGTTGGGCAGTTCCAGGATGAACGGCTCGTCGTGCGCGTTCATGGCTTCGGAGAAGGGTGCCAGCTGCGAGGTCAGCGACTGGATGGCGATATCGTGTTCGTGCCGCTGCTTTTCGGACCCTGCCAGTACCCGGGTGGCGTAGTCCATCGGGAGGCCGTCCTCGCCGTGCGCATCGCGGCGGTCCAGTGTTCCCGCCAGCACGCGGGCCTGGGCGGTGCGGCCCTCAACCTGGATCAGCATCTCGGGAGTCGCCCCCACCAGCCCGTCCACCCCGTACGTCCAGCACTCGCGGTACCGCGCGGCGAGCTCCCGCAGTACCGCGGAGGCATGTACGCCGGAGGGAATAGTGGCCACCACGTCCCTGGCGAGCACCAGTTTTTCCAGCGCACCGGTCCGGATTTCGGCCACCCCCGCTTCCACGGCGGCCATCCAGGCTTCCTCGCTCAAGGAGCCTGTGTGCAGCGTTGCCGCCGCAGCGAGCGGAAGGGGACGTACGACGGCGCCGCCCGCCTTCGCGGAACCTCCGCCTGGGGTGCCGTCCCCGGCAGGGCCCGCTGCCGCCGCCGTCGTGCCTGCTGCAGCAGATTCGGCCGCGGCAGCTGCGGAACCACCGGCAAGCCAGCGGTCCAGGGCGGCGAGGGCGCCGGCCTCGGTGAGGGGGCCGTCGTCGAACGTGAGGTGCGTGAGCCAAACCTGCCCGTCACGCACGCCCACCACGATCTCCGGCACGATCAGCCGCGATTCGTGCGCGGAGGTCTTGGAGAAGGCAAAGGAACCGAAGGCCACCGGTCCTGTCCCGGGAAGCTCCACGGAATCAGTGACGTCGGCCTCGAGGACCAGGTGCCGCCACCAGATGTCGGCCTCAAGGAACCGCTCGGGACCGGTTGCCGTAAAACGCGCGATTTCGCCGAATCCCGCCAGTCCGGCCTCGCGGCGGGTCCAGCAGAGGACATCGTCCCGGACCAGAAACGCAGGAAGCCCCCCGGGGAATTCTTTTCCATCCAGGGGGACTGTCAAGGTGCGGAACGTGCTCGTCATGATGAGACAACACTACTCCCGAGTGTGCAGTGGCCCGGGAGCCCGGGAAGAGGTACCGGCTGGGGCCCGGTGGGAGTAGCCTCCTGCCATGGACTCCGATGTCCGCCGGCTGTTCCTCAGCACCGGCATCCACGTGCCGTGCCTGGTCCAGGGGGCCGCCCCGGCGCAGCCGCTGCTGCTGCTCCATGCCTGGGGCGAATCGCGCAGGAGCTTCGACCGGCTGGCCCCGCTATTGGAGGGATTCCGGATCTTCGTGCCGGACCTGCGCGGCCATGGGGAGGCAGACAAGCCTGCCACCGGCTACTCGCTCGAGGACCAGGCCCGGGACGTGGCGGCCATCCTCGATGCCCTGGGACTTAGGTCGGCCGCCGTCCTGGGTTCCTCCAGCGGGGGTTATGTGGCCCAGCAGTTGGCGGTGATGCAGCCTGAACGTGTTGACGCCCTGGTTTTGGCGGGTTCGCCTTTGACCCTTCAGGGGCGGCCCGCGTTCGCTGACGAAGTGGAGGCCGTCACCGACCCGCTCGACGAGGACTGGGTGCGGCAGTCGCTGCTGTGGTTTCCCCTGGGCCGGGCAGTGCCACAGTGGTACCTGGATGACCGGGTGGCGGACGGGTTGAAGTTGCCCGCGCACGTGTGGAAGTCCATGCTGGCCGGGCTCTGCCAGGCTGCGCCTCCCACGGAAACCGGAACCATCCGCGCGCCCGCGCTGATCCTGTGGGGAGAGCAGGACGGCCTCCTGCCCCGCAGCCAGCAGGAAACCCTCGCAGCCCGTATTCCCGGTTCAGTCCTGAAGACGTACGCCGGAACCGGCCACGTGGTCCTGTGGGAATGCCCGGAGCTGGTGGCCGCGGACACCAGGGCATTCCTCGCCCAATCCTGAGCCGCGCAGCCCCTTGGTCCGGACCCTCCTGAACATTTGAGACAATGTCAGGGTGAACCGAGCATCCTTGGATAAGCGTCCGGACGAAGTAGCCACGATGTTTGACGACGTCGCACCGAAATACGACGTCGTCAACGATGTCCTGTCCATGGGGCAGACCCGCCGGTGGCGGAAGATCGTGGTGGAAGCCATGGAAGTATCCAAGGGCCAGCGCGTCCTTGACCTGGCCGCCGGCACGGGCACATCCAGCGAGCCGTATGCCGATGCGGGCATAGACGTGGTGGCCTGTGACTTCTCCCTTGGCATGCTCAAGGTGGGCAAGCGCCGCCGCCCGGACATCGACTTTATCGCCGGGGACGCCACCAACCTGCCGTTCGCGGACAACACGTTTGATGCCAGCACCATCTCGTTCGGCCTGCGCAACGTCAACGAGCCCAAGAAGGCGCTGCAGGAGATGCTCCGCGTCACCAAGCCCGGCGGGCGCCTGGTCATCGCCGAGTTCTCCCAGCCCGTGGTTCCGCTCTGGCGCACCATGTACACCGAATACCTCATGCGCGCACTGCCCGCCATCGCCGTCAAGGTCGCCTCCAACCCGGACGCCTACGTCTACCTCGCCGAGTCCATCCGCGCCTGGCCGGACCAGGACCACCTGGCCGCCTGGCTGCAGGATACCGGCTGGGAAAACGTCACCTACCGCAACCTGACCGGCGGCATTGTGGCCGTCCACCGGGCGTTCAAACCTGCCCACCCGGCTCCGTCCAACGGCGGCGCTGCCGCCATTGCTGCGCACAAGGGCCCTGTGGCCAAGCTGCGCCGCAACATCACGCGCTGACCTGTGAAGGTACTGATTGTCGGGGCGGGGCCAGCCGGCTCCACCGCCGCGTACTACCTTGCCAAGGCGGGGATCGACGTCACCGTCCTGGAGAAAACGAGCTTCCCGCGCGAGAAGGTTTGCGGCGACGGCCTGACCCCCCGCGCCGTCCGTGAAATCCAGAAGCTGGGCCTGCCGCACCCTGAGAACGACGGCTGGCGCCGGAACAAGGGGCTTCGCCTGATCGCCGGCGGGCGCACCGTCGAACTGCCCTGGCCCGAGGTGTCCGACTTCCCGCAGTACGGCCTGATCCGCACCCGGCTTGGCTTTGACGAGGAACTGGCCCGGCACGCCCAGGCCGCCGGCGCCGCCATCCTTGAGCGGCACAGCGTCACCGAAGCGCTGCGGAACGCCGACGGCCGCGTCACCGGCGTCCGCGCAGCGCTCCTGGACGAGTCCGGACGCAGGACGGGCGAGACGCTTGAGTTCAGTGCCGACGTCGTCCTCGCCGCCGACGGCAACTCCACGCGCACCGCCGTTTCCCTGGGGATCCAAAAGCGTGACGACCGCCCACTCGGCGTCGCCGTCCGCACCTACTTCAGCTCGCCGCGCACGGACGACGACTGGATGGAAGGCTGGCTGGAGCTTCCCGGCCGCGACGGCAAGCTCCTGCCCGGCTACGGCTGGGTGTTCGGCGTGGGGGACGGCACCTCGAACGTGGGCCTTGGCATCCTGAACTCCTCGAAGGAATTCGGCAAGCTGGACTACAAGCAGGTCCTGCGCGAATGGACCGCCGGAATGCCCGCTGACTGGGGCTTCACACCGGAGAACCAGGTGGGCGAAATCCGGGGCGCCGCCCTGCCCATGGGCTTCAACCGCACCCCGCACTACTCGCCCGGCCTGCTCCTCCTGGGCGACGCCGGCGGCATGGTCTCCCCATTCAACGGCGAGGGCATCTCCTACGCCATGGAGTCCGCGCGCTTCGCCGCCGAGTTCTTGGTCGACGCCTCCTCGCGCTCGGCTTCTTCGGGCGGAACGTACGACGCCGACGCGCACCTTGCGCGGTACGCGGACTATGTGCGGGACCAGTGGGGCTCGCACTTCACGCTCGGCAGGGCCTTTGCCGCGCTGATCGGCAAGCCCGCTGTCATGAAGCTCGCGCTGCGGACAGGCATGCCAATCCCGGTGCTGATGCGGTTCGTGGTGCGGCTCCTTGCCAACCTCACGGACCCGTCGGCGCGCGGTTTTGAGGACCGGGTGATCCGCGTCCTGGAATCGCTGGTTCCGGCAACAACCAATACATCGCCCGCCCCGGCAGACTCCAATCAGCGGTATCCGCTACAAAAAGTTAGGGTTAACCCGTGACCAACGCCGCAGACCACAGCTGGACGCACGCCGGACACGGCCTGCCGGGCTCCGAACCCAGCCTTAACACCACCGCCATCGCAACGGGTTTGCAGCTGCCTGCGGGCTTCGCCGCCATCGCCGGGGACCCCGAGCTTGGCCCGGCCATCACCACCAACCTGGCCCGGGTGGAGAAAAAGCTCCGCGAAGCGATCGCCAACTCGGACCCCCTGGCTGATGCGACGTCGCGGCACCTGGTGGAAGCCGGCGGCAAGCGGATCCGGCCCCTGTTGACCCTGTTGTGCGCCCACCTTGGCGATGCTTCGCTGCCCGCGGTGGTGCAGGCCGCCGTCGTGGTTGAACTGACGCACCTGGCCACCCTGTACCACGACGACGTCATGGACTCCGCCCCATTCCGCCGCGGAGCGCCCACGGCGCACGAGGTGTGGGGCAACTCGGTGGCCGTCCTCACCGGGGACCTGATCTTCGCCCGGGCCTCGATCCTGGTGTCCGAGCTTGGCTCCCGTGCCCTTGGCATTCAGGCGCGCACGTTCGAACGGCTGTGCCTGGGCCAACTGCATGAGACCGTGGGCCCGCGCCCGGACGAAGATCCGATTGAGCACTACCTTTCCGTCATTGCTGACAAGACCGGTTCCCTGGTGGCGGCGTCCGGCCAGCTGGGCGCCATCTTCGCCGAAGCCGATCCCGCCTTCGAGCCCGTCCTGGTGGAGTACGGAGAAAAGGTGGGTGTGGCCTTCCAGCTGGCCGATGACGTCATCGATGTCACCGGCATCAAGGTCAAGTCCGGCAAATCCCCGGGCACTGATCTGCGCGAAGGCGTGCCCACCCTGCCGGTCCTGCTCCTGCGCAAGGCTGCCGCGGACGGTGACCAGTCCGCCGTCGGACTTCTCCAGCTCATTGACGGCGACCTGACCTCCGATGAGGCGCTCGCCGAGGCCGTTGCCGGACTGCGCGAACACCCCGTCACGGCAGAGTCGTGGGTGGTTGCCCGCCGGTGGGCCGATGAAGCCATCGCCGCGCTCGCCCCCCTGCCCGAGGGCGTAGTCAAGGACTCCCTGTCCAACTTCGCGCTGGCCGTGGTGGACCGCGCCAGCTAGCCCTGGATCTTGCACGGAAGCCCGGCCCCACGGTGCCGGGCTTCTTCTTTGCGTCGATTGCTCCGCACCTGCCCTTTTGGCCCGCCATAACGACCGGTGTGAAGCAATCGATGAGTTGGCGTTAAACGGGACAGCCCCGGTTCTCGGCAACGATACGAGTCATACGTTGCTTTGAACCGAGGCTGTCTCTCCGTTCGCATCAGACCCGCCGGAGGCGTTTAGCGGATCCGTGAATAGTCTATGACAGCTTTGTCATAGAACGCAAGTAACTTGTTACCTCTTCTGTCACAGACTTTTCGCTGGCTAAGACGTGGCGGTGACCGGAATGCGCCACTTATGAGTGTTGGGCTCCGGATGGCCCGGATGACTGCGGGGCAGGCGCAGGCGGCGGTGGTCAAAAATCACGCATTCCGGTGCAGGCCGGGGATCAAACCCGCTGACATGTTGTCCACATAGTCGTAAGTGCGGCTCGCGGAGCGTTCCAGGCGGCAACACGCTGTTCTGGTGGACATCAATGACTACATGATTCGGCACGGAGGAGCTGCCCGTGCACTGCAGCTGAAGAGGGCGGGTTTCTCTCGCACGATGGTCAGCCAGGTTGTTGGGTTGGGCGTACTTGTCAAAGTTCGGCGGGGCGTCTACGGGCTGCCTCGCCAGGACGCCATGGCCACGGCCCTGGCTGCTGGCGGCAGACTGACCTGCCTCTCCGCGGCGCCGGTGTACGGGCTCTGGACGCTCAACAGTGTTACAACCGTTCATGTCTGCCGCAGTCACCCGAGTAAGACGGCAGGGGTAAAGGACCATGGCCGGCCCAGGCATCCAAAGCATGCGTGGCTGCCCGTTGTTGGGCTGGCCGATGTCCTGCTTCACGCCCTTCACTGCCTTCCTGGGCCCGATGCTCTGGTCATGGTGCAGTCGGCCGTGGGCAGCGGAAGTATCTCCCTGGACTTCCTGTTCGCAAAATGCCAGGGTCGCCGGAACGGCAAAGCGCGGTCGGTACTGGATTTGGTGATTCCCAGAGCAGACTCGGTGCTTGAAGTCCTGGCCAACGCTCATTTCGCGAAAGCCGGGCTTCGGGTGCGGAGGCACGTCTTCATTCCCGGAGTGGGCGAAGTGGACTTCCTCGTGGAGGAATGCCTTGTGGTCGAGCGCGACGGGTCCACTCATTTTGAACCGCGTTCCGTGAAGCGGGACCAGCGGCGCAACAACCGGAGCATCGTCGATGGCTATCTCGTCCTGCGTTACTACTATGACGACGTCGTTCACTCGCCGGAAGCAATGGTGGCTGAAGTCCAGGCAGTGCTGAAGCTATGGCAAAGCGGTCAGTTTCGTGGCAATTCCGTCGGCAACTTTGGCCTATTTGCGTAGCTTATGGCTGAGTCAAAGCTGCCTGACCTCGGGAATCCAAGGGCCCGAGGCGGATCCAGCCCTAAAAACTACGCATTCCGGGCAGAAGGAACGAGATGAACAGGGGAACCCTAGTCTTCGTCGTCCTCGAAGGCCCATTCGAACATGTCGAACACGAACTCCGAGAAGGTGCCTTCCTCGGACTTCCACTGGCCGCGGGCGTTGTTGCGCCGGTACACGATGGGGTCCGGGACACTGAGATCGCCTACGCGGAAGCCCCAGGTGTACTCCTCTTCCTCGTCCTCGAGGAACATCAGGAAGCCCTCGTCGTCGACTTCGAGCTCGTCCGGATCCCAGAAGTAGTGGTAGGCCTCCATCAGGTCCTCGCAGCCACCAAGGGCCAGGTAGAACTCGCGGAGGACCAGGGGAATCTGGAACTGGTGGTCGGCCAGGGCCTTGTCCAGCTCTTCGGGGGACAGCCCGTCCTCTTCCTGCCATTCATCCTCGAGATACTTCGGAACAAGCGCACGGAACTTCTCGAGGAACATGTCAGTCATGCTTCATATCCTAGCTAATCGCGGCCCTGCGGTTCGCCGCTGCCAGCCCCGGTCCGGTGCCAGCCGTGGACGGCCAGCGGGATGCGCCAGGACCGCCGCCAGCCCAACACCCGGAAGGCAAACACGACCGCGGCAACGGCGCAGGCGGTGAGCGCATTGAAGGTCCCGGTCACCCAGAGCACGCCGGTCAGCGCGGCTCCACAGAATGCGGGTACGGCGTACAGGTCGGCAGGGTTGAACAGCTGCGGCACCTCGTTGGCCGTGATGTCCCGGAGCAGCCCGCCGCCCACCGCAGTGGTGACGCCCAGCAGGACTGCGGCCAGGGGGTTCACGCCAAAGCTGAGCGCCTTCAGCGTGCCGGTGATGCAGAAGAGGGCCAGCCCGCCGGCGTCGAACAGGACCAGCAGCGACGTGAAGCGCTGGAAAGCCGGGAACAGGAAGTACACCAGGACCGTGGCCAGCACCGGCGGGACCAGGTAGGCGGGGTTGGTGAACGCGGCCGGGATGACGGCGAGGATGATGTCCCTGATCACGCCCCCGCCGAGGGACACCAGCGAGGCAAGCAGGAGCGAGCCCACAATGTCGAACTGCTTCCGGGCCGCCAGCAACGACCCGGACACGGCGAAGAAGAAGACGCCGGCCAGGTCCAGCCATACCAGGGCGATGTCAAAAGGGAATGTCATGGAGCGTCCCGGCGGTTTAAAGAGGGCGGACAGAGCGGCTCCAACGTTACGCTAGCCCCTATGAACAGCCCCATCATGATCGCCTGCGCCCATGGGACGTCCAACACACAAGGTGCCGCGGAGGTCAACGCCCTCCGGGATGCCATTGCCGCGCTGCGCCCGGGCCTCGATGTCCGGGAAGCCTATGTGGACGTCCAGCAGCCGGATCTGGTGGACGTGGTGGCGGGCCTGCCCGAGGGGGAATCCGCCGTCGTGGTTCCGCTGCTGCTCAGCGTGGGCTACCACGTGAAGGTGGACATCGCGAGGGCTGTGAAGAGCCGGCCGGGAAGTGCCGCGGCTGCCCCGCTGGGGCCGGATCCGCGCCTGGCAGAGCTGCTGGACCAGCGGCTGCGGGAAGCCGGCGTCACGGACAATGATGTGATCGTCCTGGCTGCCGCGGGCTCGTCCAATCCCAACGCGGCCAAGAGCGTCGAGGAGCTCCTGGGCCAGTTGCAGCAGCTCCGGTCCAACCGGATGGTGGCCGCCTACGGGGCCTCGGCCAAGCCTTCAGTGCCCGACGCCGTCGCAATGCTTCGCGAGGAACTGGAAGGCGGTGCCGGCGCGGGGGAGTCCGCCGGGGCTGTCGACGTCGGCGGGCGTGTGGTGATTGCCTCCTACCTCCTGGCGCCGGGCTACTTCCACGACCAGCTCGCCAAGGCCGGCGCCGACGTTGTCACCGAACCCCTGCTGCCGTCCCCCGTGCTCGCCGAGATCGCGCTGGAACGGTACGACGCCGCCGTCGCAAAAATGAAGGAAACGCCTGCCAAAGCGCCTGAGGTTGAACGCGCAGCGCCCGCCGCCGCAGCCCCCGCAGGACCGGAGCCCGAAACACAGGAGGGTGGCTTCTTCAAGGCCGTCCGGCGTTTCGTGACGAAATATTTCCCTAGGTGACTTAGCGTTTCCGGGCCTTTGTGACGCTCTTCGGGCGGGACCTACAGTCGATGCATGACTGATACAGCTCTAGCCGGAGCGTCCGCGGACTCCGCTGCCTCCAAGCGCCCGGCCCGCACGTCCCGCCCCGCCGCGAAGCCGCACGGGCAGTGGAAAGTGGACGGCAAAACGCCCCTTAACGCCAACGAAACCTGGAAACAGGAAGACGACGGCCTCAACGTGCGCGAGCGTATCGAGACCATCTACTCCAAGGAAGGCTTCGACGCCATCCCCGGCCAGGACCTCCACGGCCGGTTCCGCTGGTGGGGCCTCTACACCCAGCGCAAGCCCGGGATCGACGGCGGCAAGACCGCAACCCTTGAGCCCCACGAGCTCGAAGACAAGTATTTCATGCTGCGCGTCCGCATCGACGGCGGCGCCCTCACCACCGAGCAGCTGCGCGTTATCGGCCAGATCTCCGTTGACTTCGCCCGCGACTCCGCCGACCTCACCGACCGCCAGAACATCCAGCTCCACTGGATCCGCGTGGAGGACATCCCCGAGATCTGGACCCGCCTGGAAGGTGTCGGCCTGTCCACCACCGAGGCCTGCGGCGACGTTCCCCGCGTGATCCTGGGTTCGCCCGTGGCAGGCATCGCCAAGGACGAGATCATCGACCCCACCCCGCTGATCGAGGAGCTGGGGGAGCGGTTCATCGGGAACCCGCTGCTGTCCAACCTGCCGCGCAAATACAAGACCGCAATCACCGGACACCCCAGCCAGGACGTGGTCCATGAGATCAACGACTTCGCGCTGGTGGGTGTCCGCCACCCGGAACTCGGGATTGGCTATGACCTCTGGGCCGGCGGTGCGCTGTCCACCAACCCGATGCTCGGCAAGCGCCTGGGCGCCTTCGTGAAGCCGGAACAGGCCGCGGACGTGTGGCTCGGCGTCACCAGCATCTTCCGCGATTACGGCTACCGGCGCATGCGCACCAAGGCCCGCCTGAAGTTCCTGATGGCCGACTGGGGTCCGGAGAAGTTCCGCCAGATCCTCGAGGACGAATACCTCGGCTACAAGCTGGCCGACGGTCCTGCCGCGCCCAAGCCCACCACCCCCGGTGACCACATCGGCGTGCACGAGCAGAAGGACGGGAAGTTCTTCATCGGCGCCACGCCGCTGGCCGGCCGACTGTCCGGCGCCGCGCTGGTGAAGCTCGCGGACACCCTCGAGGCCCGCGGCTCCTACCGGCTGCGCACCACGCCGCACCAGAAGCTCGTTGTGCTGGACGTCGAGAAGGACCAGGTTGAGCCGCTCGTGGCCGAACTGGACGCGCTGGGCCTGTCCGCCCGTCCGTCGGTGTTCCGCCGCGGCACCATCGCCTGCACCGGCATCGAGTACTGCAAGCTGGCCATCGTGGAGACCAAGCACACGGCCGCCACGGCAGTGGCCGAACTGGAGCGACGCCTGGCGGATCTGGCGGAGTCCGGCGAACTGCCGCACGCGCTGTCCCTGCACATCAACGGCTGCCCCAACTCCTGCGCCCGCATCCAGACGGCGGACATCGGCCTGAAGGGCATGATGCTTCCAACGCCCGACGGCGATCCCTCCCCGGGCTTCCAGGTCCACCTGGGCGGCGGGCTGGCTTCCAACGAACGCGAGGAAGCAGGGCTGGGACGCACCGTCCGCGGCCTCAAGGTCTACGTCGATGACCTGCCCGACTACGTTGAGCGCGTCGTCCGCACCTTCGTGGCCCAGCGTGCCGAAGGCCAGACCTTCGCCGAATGGGCCCACGCAGCAGACGAGGAGGCACTCCAGTAATGAGCAAGCATGCACTCGGAGTGGACCCGGTAGTTGCGCCGGCAGAAGCCGCTGCACAGGTGGAGGCCACGGCGGCAACCGCTGTTGCTGAACCTGCAGCCCCCAAACTCCGCTCCAAGGAAGAACTGAAGGCGCTGGCCGAGGCCGGCGCTGCCGAGCTCGGCTGGGACGCCCCGGCCCGCGACGTGATCGCTTGGGTGGAGCGCAACTTCGAGCTCCCCGCCGTCGCCGTCGCCTGCTCCATGGCCGACGCCGTCCTGCCGGCGCTGGTGGCTGACCAGATGCCCGGCGTCGACGTCCTGTTCCTGGAGACCGGCTACCACTTCCCGGAAACCTACGCCACGCGTGACGAGGTGGCCGCGAACCTCCGCGTGAACGTGGTGGACGTGCTCCCGGAGAACACCGTGGAGCAGCAGGACCGGCTGCTGGGCAAGGACCTCTTTGCCCGCGACGCAGCCCAGTGCTGCGCCCTCCGCAAGGTGGCCCCGCTGCAGCGCACCCTTGCCGGCTACGAACTCTGGTTCACCGGCGTCCGCCGCGACGAAGCGCCCACCCGCACCAACACCCCGCTGGTGGGCTGGGACGAGAAGAACGGCCTGGTCAAGGTCAACCCTATGGCCGCGTGGACGTTCGACCAGCTGGTCCAGTACTCCGACGACAACCTCCTGCCCGTCAACCCGCTGCTTTCCCAGGGTTACCCCTCCATCGGCTGCCAGCCCTGCACCCGCAAGGTAGCGCCCGGCGACGACCCCCGAGCCGGCCGCTGGGCAGGCACCGACAAGACAGAATGCGGACTACACGTATGAGCACTTCACTAACCGAGGAGACCCAGGTGACTGAGTCCGCCGTCTCAACCCGACTCTCCAGCCTGGACACCCTCGAGTCCGAGGCCATCCACATCATCCGCGAGGTTGTTGCCGAGTTTGAGAAGCCTGCGCTGCTGTTCTCCGGCGGCAAGGACTCCGTGGTGATGCTGCACCTGGCCACCAAGGCGTTCTGGCCGGGCAAGGTTCCGTTCCCCGTGCTCCACGTGGACACCGGCCACAACTTCCCCGAGGTCATCGACTTCCGCGACCGCACCGTGGAGCGCCTGGGCCTGAAGCTTGTGGTGGGCTCCGTGCAGGAGTTCATCGACCGCGGTGAGCTCGCCGAGCGCGCCGACGGCACCCGCAACCCGCTCCAGACCGTCCCGCTGCTGGACGCCATCCAGCAGAACAAGTTCGACGCCGTCTTCGGCGGCGGACGCCGCGACGAGGACAAGGCCCGCGCCAAGGAGCGCATCCTGAGCCTGCGCGACGAGTTCGGCCAGTGGGACCCGCGCAACCAGCGCCCCGAGCTGTGGAACCTCTACAACGGCCGCCACACCGTGGGCCAGCACGTCCGCGCGTTCCCCATCAGCAACTGGACCGAGCTGGACATCTGGCGCTACATCGAACGCGAGAACATCGAGCTGCCCGGCCTGTACTACGCCCACGAGCGCGAGGTCTTCGCCCGCGACGGCATGTGGCGCGCAGTCGGTGAAGTCTCCCAGCCGCTGCCGCACGAGGAAGTCATTACCAAGACTGTCCGCTACCGCACGGTGGGGGACATGTCCTGCACCGGCGCCGTGGAGTCGGACGCATACACCGTGTCCGACGTCGTGGTTGAAGTTGCCGCCTCCACCCTCACCGAGCGTGGCGCCACCCGTGCGGATGACCGCATCTCCGAGGCCGCCATGGAAGACCGCAAGAAGGACGGGTATTTCTAATGACCACCGAAGCAGTTCTCCCGGCGGACCTGGAAACAGCCCTGCCCACCACTTTGTTCCGGTTCGCCACCGCAGGATCGGTCGACGACGGCAAGTCCACTTTGGTGGGCCGCCTCCTTCACGATTCCAAGGCGATCCTGGCTGACACGCTCGACGCCGTTGCACGGACTTCGGCCGACCGCGGCTTTGGCGGGGAGAAGGGCGGGATCGACCTGGCCCTGCTGACCGACGGCCTGCGTGCCGAGCGCGAGCAGGGCATTACCATCGACGTGGCCTACCGCTACTTCGCCACCGACCGCCGCAGCTTCATTCTGGCCGACTGCCCCGGGCACGTTCAGTACACCAAGAACACGGTGACCGGCGCGTCCACTGCGGACGCCGTCGTCGTCCTCATTGACGCCCGGAAGGGCGTGCTGGAGCAGACCCGCCGCCACCTGTCCGTGCTGCAGCTGCTCCGCGTGGCGCACGTGATCGTGGCCGTGAACAAGATCGACCTCGTTGATTTCAGCGAGTCCGTGTTCCGCGAGATCGAAGCCGACGTGCAGCAGGTGGGCCGCGAATTGGGCCTCGGTTCTGATGGGATTACGGATCTGCTGGTGGTTCCCGTTTCCGCGCTGGACGGCGACAACGTGGTGGAGCGCTCCGAGCGCACCCCTTGGTACACCGGACCTGCGCTCCTCGAGGTCCTCGAAACCCTCCCTGCAGCCGACGAACTGGAAAGCCACCTGGAGAGCTTCCGCTTCCCCGTCCAGCTGGTCATCCGGCCGCAGGGCGCACTGGCTACGGACGCCGTGGCTGCCGGCCTGGACGTGGAGGCCTACCGTGACTACCGCGCGTACGCCGGCCAGATCACCGAGGGCTCGGTCAAGGTGGGGGACAAGGTCTCCGTCCTGACCCCCGGCCAGGACCCGCGCACCACCACCGTGGTGGGCATCGACTTCGCAGGCGCCTCGCTGGAGGAAGCCGCAGCCCCGCAGTCCGTGGCCATCCGCCTGGCTGAGGAATTCGACGTCGCCCGCGGTGACACCATCGCCGCCGCCGGGACCGTCCGCGAAGCCTCGGCCGACCTGTACGCGTCGCTGTGCTGGCTGTCCCCGAAGCCGCTGCGCGAAGGCCAGAAGGTGCTGGTGAAGCACGGCACCCGCACGGTCCAGGCGCTGGTCCGCAACGTTGGCGGCAAACTGGACCTTGCCTCCTTCAAGCTGGAACCGGCGTCCACCCTGGAACTGAACGATATCGGCAACGCGCAGCTCCGGCTCGCCGCGCCGCTGCCGCTGGAGAACTACCTGCACCACCGCCGCACCGGCGCGTTCCTGGTGATCGATCCGCTGGACGGCAACACGCTGGCCGCCGGACTGGTCAAGGACCACCCGGGCGACCACGAGGACGAGCGCTACAGCATCTAGTTTTCGCCGGAATCGCCAGAACAGCGTGAGGCCGCCGTAGAGATACGGCGTTCCCGCAGCGTTCCGGCGATTTCGTGGTTAACGGCTGCGTTAGTGCCCGCCCTCGAGGATCGACTTGAGCTTCCGCAGGTCCTTCCGGGTCTCCCGCCGGATCATCGGCGCCATAAAGAGCGCTGCCAGCCGCGAGAAACCTGAGGGGCTCCCGGTGTTGCCGAGGCTCATGCGCGTGCCGCCGTCGTCGTCCGTCCACGTGTAGGTGGTCTGCATGGGGAAGGGGCCCTGGGCTGTCCGCATCACCAGCTTCTCGCCGGGGACATAGTCCACGAACTCATAGGTGTAGCTCAGCTCCCGGCCCAGGAACTTCGCGGTGAAAGCCACCCTGGACCCGGCGGCTACCGGGCCGCTGGTCAGCCGCTGCGAACTGTGGATGTTCACATACCATTGCGGTGCGTTGTCCGGATTGGCGGCGTACTCCGCCACCTCGGCCCGCGGCCTGTTGATGTGGATCTGGGTCTGCACATTCACCATGGTTGCGTCTCCTTGCAGCGGCGGGTTCGTCTGATTGCGGGAGTAGCCTTGAATCCACGTTAGTCCGGATCCGGCAGCGGGAGGGGAAGCATGGAAGCCATCAGCCCGAAGCTCCTGAACTGGGCGTCCATCCTGGATGAGAAGACCCGCGAGCAGGCCGTGATGACCTCGCAGCTCCCCTTCATCTATCCGCATCTCGCGCTGATGCCCGACGCCCACCTGGGCAAGGGCGCAACGGTGGGCTCGGTCATCCCCACGCTGCATGCCATCATCCCGGCGGCGGTGGGGGTGGACATCGGGTGCGGCATGATCGCCGTCCGGACCCAGTACGCCCTCAAGGATCTCCCGAAGGACCGGAAGAAGCTGCGTGAGGACATCGAGCGTGCCATCCCGCTCTCCGCCGGCCACAACAACAGGAACGTCGTCCCCACAGCGGAACCCCGGATCGCCGAGCTGAAGAGGCAGGCCGCGAAGGCCGGCTTCAACCCCGGCCAGTACGTCGAAAAATGGGAGCTGCAGCTGGGTTCCCTGGGCTCCGGCAACCACTTCATCGAGGTCTGCGCCGACGAATCCGACGCAGTCTGGCTCTTCCTGCACTCCGGCTCGCGCGGCGTCGGCAACAAGATCGCCCAGCACCACATCGGCGTCGCCCAGCGCGTGGCGACGAAAAGCAGGATCCACCTCCCTGATCCGGACCTCGCCTACCTTGAAGAGGGCACGCCCCAGTTCGAGAGGTACATTGCGGAGCTGCGCTGGGCCCAGCACTTCGCCCTCCTGAACCGCGAGGAGATGATGGACCGCGTTGCCACCCAGTTCGGCCACTGGGTGGGCGGACGCGTGCGCGAGCTGGAGCGGATCAACTGCCACCACAACTTCACCCAGCGGGAGACGCACTACGGCAAGTCGGTGTGGGTGTCCCGCAAGGGCGCCATCAAAGCCGAGCCCGGCGATCCTGGACTCATTCCGGGGTCCATGGGGACGGCGTCGTACGTTGTGGCAGGCCGCGGCAACCCCGAGTCGCTGAACTCCTCGCCGCACGGTGCCGGCCGTGAGTACTCCCGCAACGCCGCGCGCAAGGCCTTCTCCCTGGAGGAGCTGAAGAAGGCCATGCGCGGGATTGAGTTCCGGGCCTCGGAGGCCTTCATCGACGAGATTCCGGCAGCCTACAAACCCATCGACGTCGTCATGCAGGACGCGGCGGACCTGGTGTCCGTCCGGCACAAACTGCGGCAGCTCATCAACGTCAAGGGCAACTGAGCGGCCCAAGACGGGCTGACGCTTAACAGCAGCATCCGCGCGTTTCGAATATGACGCTAGATGAACCTGCGTGACCCCCCGTTTAGGCTTCATTGAACGGGTTTGGGCCACTCCCTATGGTGAAACAATGACTAGTTCCAAGCCCGGGATGACCCGCATCGTGGCAGGCGAAAGCGCGGCACCCCAGCGCAAGCGTGCCGTCGAGGCTGCCCTGGCCATCGGACTGGTCCTGCTGATCGCCGTCGGGGCGGTGGTGGCGTCCACCGTTTCGCGGAACACAGAGGCGCAGGCCACTGAACCGAGCCCCGCCGCTGAACTGAAGCTGGGCTACTTCGGCAATGTCACCCACGCCCCGGCGCTGGTGGGCATTAAGCAGGGGTTCCTGGCCGAGGCCCTGGGCAGCACCTCGCTCAGCACCGAAACCTTCAATGCCGGGCCGGCGGCCATCGAGGCGTTGAACGCCGGAGCCATCGACGCCGCCTACATCGGACCCAACCCGGCCATCAACTCCTTCGTCAAGAGCCGGGGCGAGTCCGTCAGGATCATCGCCGGCGCTGCCGCGGGCGGCGCCCAGCTGGTGGTCAAGCCGGAGATCAACTCCTCCACCGATCTCAAGGGCAAGACCCTCGCCTCCCCGCAGTTGGGCGGCACCCAGGACGTGGCCCTCCGCGCCTGGCTTGCTGACCAGGGCTACAAGACGAACGTGGACGGCAGCGGCGACGTCGCCATCAACCCCACGGAAAACGCGCAGACACTCAAGCTCTTCCAGGACGGAAAGCTGGACGGCGCGTGGTTGCCTGAGCCGTGGGCGTCACGCCTGGTGCTCCAGGCCGGAGCCAAGGTGCTGGTGGACGAGAAGGACCTGTGGGACGGGGCGGGCACCGGGAAGCCGGGCGAGTTCCCCACCACGGTGCTGATTGTGAACCAGAAGTTCGCCGCGGACCACCCGGACACCGTCAAAGCACTCCTGGCCGGCCACGCGAAGTCGGTGGCCTGGCTGAACGAGGCCCCGGCAGCGGAAAAGGCGTCCGTCATCAACTCGGCCCTCCAGGAATCCGCGGGCGCAACCCTGGCCGAGGACGTCCTGGCCCGGTCCCTGGCCAACATCACCTACACGCTGGACCCGCTGGCCGGAAGCTACCCGCGGCTGCTGCAGGACGGCGTCGAGGCCGGCACCACCAAGCAGGCCGACATCAACGGGCTCTTCGACCTGCGTCCGCTCAACGGGGTCTCAGCAAGCAAGATTTCAGCAGCCGGCCTCGGCCAGGACTGATCCCACCCACCAACCTAAGGACGCACCATGCCAGTCGTACTGGAACACCTGGGCAAGCGCTTTGGCGACGGCGCCCCGGTACTGGACGACGTCAACGCCACCATCGGGAAGGGCGAGTTCGTTGCCCTCCTCGGTGCGTCCGGCTGCGGCAAATCCACCCTGCTGAACATCATCGCGGGACTGGAGCCGCCGTCGTCGGGCGCCCTGGAAGTGCCCAGCGACGGCGCCGCCTTCATGTTCCAGGACGCCGCCCTGTTCCCCTGGCTGACCGCCCGGGAAAACATCGAGCTGGCCCTGAAACTCCGCGGCGTGGGCAAGGCCGAGCGCAAGGCCAAGGCCCAGGAACTCCTGGAACTGGTGCATCTGGGTTCAGCGGGGGACAAGCGACCGCACGAGCTCTCCGGCGGCATGCGGCAGCGCGTTTCCCTGGCGCGGTCGCTCGCCCAGGACCGGCAGCTGCTGCTCATGGATGAGCCCTTCGCCGCCCTCGACGCCATCACCCGCGACCTGCTGCACGACGAACTGGAGCGGATCTGGAAGGAAACCGGGCGCACCATCGTCTTCGTGACCCACAACGTCCGCGAGGCCGTCCGGCTGGGCCAGCGCGTGCTGCTGCTGTCCTCGCGCCCCGGCCGGGTGGTCCAGGAATGGGCCGTCACCGAGGAACACCGAACCGACGCCGGGCTCGCCGGCCAGCTGACCGGCGTCATCACCGCCCGGCTGCGTGAGGAGATTCGCCGCCATGCCAAATAACCCCACGCCTCTTGCCGAAGCGTCCGCCGAACCGGCCGAGCCGCGCCACATCCACGCCGCCCTGACGAGGACCTCCACCGGCACCGAGGACCTGCGCGAACTCGAGTCCGGGCTGGACTCGCTGCAGTCCGACGCCGCGCGCAAGCACCGGATCGACTGGAGCCGGATCCTGCTGCCCATCGCCGCCCTGGTGGTGCTGGTGCTGGCCTGGCAGTTCTACGTCTCGCTCGGCCTGAAACGGCGCGACCTTGTGCCGGGCCCTCTGGACGTCGCAGCGCAGGTGGGTGTCCTTTGGGGTGAAGGCAAGCTCCAGGAAGCGGTGTGGACCTCGCTGCAGCGGGGGCTGGTGGGCTTCCTGATTTCCGTGGCCATCGCCACACCGGTGGGCCTGCTGCTGGCCCAGGTGGCCCCGCTCCGCCGCGCGTTCGGCCCGCTGATTTCCGGCCTGCAGGTCCTGCCGTCCGTCGCATGGGTACCGGCAGCCATCATCTGGTTCGGCCTCACCGACGCCACCGTGTACTTCGTGGTGTTCATGGGCGCCATCCCCTCCATCATCAACGGACTGATCTCCGGCGTGGACCAGATCCCGCCGCAGTACCGGCGGGTTGGGACTGTTTTGGGCGCCTCCCGGCTGGAGATGGCGCTGCAGATCATCCTTCCCGCCGCCCTTCCCGGATACCTCGGCGGCCTGAAGCAGGGCTGGGCCTTCTCCTGGCGTTCACTCATGGCGGCGGAAATCATCGCCGTGGGAGGCACCATCGGATTCGGCCTGGGCTCGCTGCTGGACCAGGGCCGCATCCTGTCCGACATGACCGTGGTGATGTCCGCAATCCTCCTGATCCTCGCCGTCGGCATCCTGATTGAACTGCTGGTGTTCGGGCCCATCGAGAAGCGGCTCCTCCGCAGCCGCGGACTCCTGGCAGGCAGCACCCGGTAGCCCACACAACTCTTGCTAAGCCCGACGGCGACCTCCCGCCGTCGGGCTTTGCTGTTCCTTGGCGACCCAAAGGCGTAACTTTTACCCGCCCGGCGCCACGCACGCCGCGTGATTCCGCTGGCAAGGTCCTGTGCCAGGCTCAAAAGTTACGCAGTTACGCCAGCACCCGGGAACCCAGGCCCCGGAAGCCGGGACTGAGTGAAAGACTGGCCCCATGACCGCCAGCCTCGTGTGCCGCACCCAAAGCACCCTCCCGCCGGAGCGGCTGTTCGACCTGGCCCGCAGCATCGATCTCCATGTGGATTCCCAGAAAGGCTCGCGGGAGCGGGCGGTGGCCGGTGTGACGAGCGGGCTGATCGGCCAAGGGCAGGAGGTCACCTGGCGAGCGCGCCACTTCGGCCTGCCCTTGACCATGACCAGCCGCGTCACTGCCGTCGACTTCCCCCGGAGTTTCACGGATGAGCAAGTCCGCGGCCCGTTCAGGTCCTTCCGCCACGTGCATGAGTTCGAGCCCGCCCCCGGAGGCAGCATCATGACGGACAGGGTGGAGTTCAGCGCGCCGTTCGGGCTCCTTGGCCGCGCCGCAGAGATGCTGGTCCTGCGTCCGTATCTGCAGCGGCTCATCCGGGACCGCGGCCGGTTCCTCGCCAGCATCAGCAGCTGAACCAGGGCACTTTGACACGGACGCGCCGGGGACTGAGGCCGGTCCGGCCCGGAAGCCCGGCAATGTGCCCCACAATGGCGGACGACGGCGGCCTCCCGCCTTTGTGACGCAGCGTTACCTTGCGTGAACTGGTGTTGCTCGGCCTTTGTGGGCGATTGTGACGCGGCCCTACCGTTGATTCATGGCAATTCAGGATATCTACCCCACGGCGCTGCGGCTGCTTGGCCGCCCCGTGCTGGTGGTGGGCGGCGGCCCCGTTGCGGCCCGCCGCGCCAAGGGCCTGCTCGACGCCGGTGCAGTAGTCACCGTCGTGGCTCCCGTTGCCTCTGACGCGCTCCGGGAACTGGCCGACGCCGGCCTCCTCACCTGGGAGCAGCGAACCTACCGTCCGTCCGACGTCGACGGCGCCTGGTTCGTCCAGACCGCCACCGGCGACTCAACCGTGGACGCCCAAGTCTCAAAGGACGCCGAGGCGCAGCGCATCTGGTGCGTCAACGCCTCCGACCATGAAGCCTCCGCAGCCTGGACCCCCGCAGTTGCCGAGGTGGACGATGTCAAGATCGCCGTGAACGCCGGCGGAGACCCGCGCCGCGCCATGGCAGTGCGCGACGCCGTTGCTACCGCCCTCGAAACGGGCGACCTCCCGTTGCGCCGCCGCCGCGCCCACCGCGGTTCCGTGGCCCTCGTCGGCGGCGGCCCTGGCGATACCGGCCTGATCACCGTCCGTGGCCGCCGCCTCCTGGGCCAGGCCGACGTAGTGGTTGCAGACCGCCTGGGCCCCCGCGAACTCCTCAGCGAGCTGGCTCCGGACGTCCGCGTCATCGAAGTCGGCAAGACCCCCGGCCACCACCCGGTGCCGCAGGCGGAGATCAACCGCATCCTGGTAGAGGAAGCTCAAAACGGCCACCGCGTGGTCCGGCTCAAGGGCGGCGACCCCTACGTCCTGGGCCGCGGCGGCGAGGAAGCCGAGTACTGCCGCCAGCACGGCGTCGAGGTGGAAGTGGTTTCCGGCGTCACGTCGGCGATCTCCGTTCCCGCCGCCGCCGGCATTCCGGTGACGCACCGCGGTTTGGCCAAGGGCTTCAGCGTGGTCACCGGCCACGAGGAACTCTCCGAGGTCCCGGCCCGCCCCGACCATACGATCGTCCTGCTTATGGGTGTGGGACAGTTGCGCGAGTCGGCGTCCGCCCTGGGCAAAGCCGGCCTGCCTGAAAACACTCCAGTTGGTATCGTTGAAAACGGCTATTTGCCGGACCAGCGCGTGACGATTGGCACGCTCGGTTCCATTGCCGACCAGGCGGAAGCTGCCGGCGTCGCAAATCCCGCAGTGATTGTCATCGGTGACGTGGTGCGCGTGAGCCCCTTCGCGCCGTCGCACTTCAAAACCGCTGACTACAGCACCACCACCCCGAACAGCCCCCGCACCAGCAAGCCCCGAGTCCTCACAACCTAGCCCCCACCCAACCAGGTAGCGCCAAGTGTCGTTTTGACCCCTCATAACGACACTTTGTGCTACCTGGTTGGGAGGGAACGAAGAAAAGGAACACAGCCGTGTCATCAAGCACCACCGTAGGTTCTGCCGAACGCCCGCTGCGCGTCGCCGTCGTGGGCTCCGGCCCGGCCGGCGTCTACGCCGCGGACATCCTCACCAAGAGCGAAGCCGTCAAGAACGGCGAGCTGACCGTGAGCATCGACCTCTTTGACCGCTACCCGGCACCCTACGGCCTGATCCGCTACGGCGTGGCCCCGGACCACCCCCGTATCAAGGGCATCGTCAACGCCCTGCACAAGGTCCTGGACCGCGGCGACATCCGCTTCTTCGGCAACGTGGACTACGGCACCGACCTCACCATCGAGGACCTCCGCACCCACTACGACGCCGTCATCTTCGCCACCGGCGCCATCAAGGACGCGGACCTGAACATTCCCGGCATCGAGCTGGAAGGCTCCTTCGGCGGCGCGGACTTCGTGTCCTGGTACGACGGCCACCCGGACGTCCCGCGCGAATGGCCGCTGGACGCCAAGGAAATCGCCGTGATCGGCAACGGCAACGTGGCCCTGGACGTGGCCCGCGTCCTGTCCAAGCACGCCGACGACCTGCTGGTCTCCGAGATCCCGGACAACGTCTATGCCGGCCTGAAGGCCTCGCCCGTCACAGACGTCCACGTCTTCGGCCGCCGCGGTCCCGCGCAGGTCAAGTTCACCCCGCTGGAGCTGCGCGAGCTGTCCCACTCCAAGGACGTGGACATCATCCTGTACCCGGAGGACTTCGAGTTCGACGAGGAATCGGACCGCCAGATCCAGAGCAACAACCAGACCAAGACCATGGTGGGCACGCTCACCAACTGGATCGCCGAGCAGCCCGAGGACCTCTCCGAGCTCAAGGCTTCCCGCCGCCTGCACCTGCACTTCCTGCACAGCCCGGTGGAGATCTATGACGACGCCGAGACGCCGGGCAAGGTTGCCGGCATGCGGTTCGAGCGCACCGAGCTGAACGGTACGGGCAACGCCCGCGGTACCGGCGAGTTCGTGGACTACCCGGTCCAGGCCGTGTACCGCGCCATCGGCTACTTCGGCTCGGCCCTGCCGGAGATCGAGTTCGACCACAAGAAGGGCGTCATCCCGAATGACGGCGGCCGTGTCCTGGACGCATCCGGCGCCCACGTGCCGGGCATCTACGCCACCGGCTGGATCAAGCGCGGCCCTGTCGGCCTGATCGGCCACACTAAGGGCGACGCCCTGGAGACCGTGACCTACCTGCTGGAAGACCGCGAAAACCTTCCCGTGGCGCAGACGCCCCAGGAAGAGGCCGTCGTCGAACTCCTCGACGCCCGCGGCGTGAAGTTCACCAGCTGGGAAGGCTGGCTGGCGCTGGACGCCCACGAACTCGCCCTCGGTGCAGCCGCCACCGAAGCCGGCGGCTCGCACGGTGTCGAGGTCAAGCGTGAGCGCATCAAGGTGGTGCCGCGCGAGGACATGGTGGACATTTCCCGCGACGGCGTGGCCGCGCAGGTCTAAGGCTTCCTCCACTCAACAGCGGGGCCACGCGCCCGTACGATCCCAACAGGGGTGGACGGGCACGTGGCCCTTTTGCTTTAACCCGGCCGTGCTACCTTCCTGCCCCGCCGGCCGCCATGAGTTCCAGCCGCTTGAGGGTTTCGCGGTTGCGGACGGAAATCGCGGGGTCACGCAGCGCCTTGGGCACCCGCTTCCCGGGTCCGCGGATGGCGTCCTCGGCGATGGTCACGAGGCACTGATCGCCCCGGTCCTCAAGCGTTATGGCCACCTTCGCTTCGCCCATGGGCCAGCCGCGGGCCACCAGTTCCAAGGATTTTCCGGGTTCGACGCCGGTCACCTGGGTGCTGTCGTTGATCACCAGCGGCCACGCGCCCACCGAGTGGTGCAGGCGTGAGCCGGCCTGCGGCCAGGTGTCATCCACAGCCCTGATCCGGGAGGCACCTACCACCCAGCCGGAGTACAGCCAGCCGTCGGCAATGACTTTCCAGATATCGGCGGCGGGGGAGTTGAACAGCTGGGACACGGTGGACATGGTGTTCCTTTCTGTGGTGGCGGAGCGGGCAGGAGTTCCCGCCGCAGCGGGGACCGCGGTGGGAGAGGGCACGACGGCGGCAGGAGCCGGCCGCTGTGCCGCCAGGTAGGAGCGTTCCCGGAGGCGGCGCGTCCAGGCGTATGTTTGTGCTCCGGGCGGCCGGTTGGCCAGGGGGTCGAAGCGCAGGGGAGTGTCCCGCGGTTCCGGGGCGGCCCGCAGTCGCAGCTCGCCGCACCGCCGCCACGGCCCCGTTGGCTTGGCCCAGTACAGGCCAAGCACCCATTCCCCGGACGCCAGGGACCCGTCCGGCAGCTGCTTCGTCCGCAGGCCCAGCAGCACCGGCCCTTTCAGGCCGCGGTACGGCATGAGGGTGGTCAGGGTGGCGCTTGCTGCGTCGAGCTTGGGCTGGAGCAGGAACCTGCCGGGCAGCCGCCAGCCGGTGGACGCGAAGAGGACGTCGGCAGGGCCGGTAGCTCCGCCGCCAGGGCGGCCGCCGGGAGTATTGTCGCCGTCAGCACCGCCCGAGGAGGTCACACGCAGCGCTAGCCCCAGGATGTCCGGAAGTCCCTGTGGCAGGCCGGCCGAACGGGAAAACCGTGCCTCGACGGTGTCCGTGCCGGGCGCGTCCAGCCAGTCCAGCCCGCTCGGCTCGCCGGGGCTGCCCGGGCTTCCGGACCGGACCAGGAATCCGGCCAGGCCCACCCCGTCCGGATGGATTGGCCGGTCCGGCCGGGCAAGTTTGAGGAGGCGGAACAGGCCGGCGAACGCGCCGCCCGCCGTCGTGCTTAACGCGCCGCCGGTGGCTGGCTGGTCCTTCAACAGGTGGTCCGTCATGCTTCCTTCCTACCCCGAAAAGGCGGAACTACATGCGTCCGAACCGCGAGCGGACAAGGGCGAAAATCCCATAGGCAATGAATCCGGCGCCGATGGCCACCAGCAGGTAGGGCCCGAACGGATGGTCCTGGAGGGCCTTGAGGCTGCCGTCCAGGCCGGTGGATTCGTCCGGATCGTGCTTGGCGGCGGCGATGACGAAGAGCAGTCCGGTGAGGACCAGGGCTACGCCTTTGGCGATGTGGCCGCCGATGCCCAGGCCGTCGATCAACCTGCCGCGCCGCCTGCCGTCGAAGTAGTACAGCTCTTCCTTGAACCCCCGGCGCACGCCTTTCACCACAAAGTAGATGCCGATCCCGACAATCGTCAGGCCGAGGGCCACCAGCGTCCATAGCCCCAGCGGCGTAGCCATCAGCGAAGCGCTGAAGTCCCGGGTGCTGTCACTGGAATCACCGCGCAAGCCCACCGCGAACCCGGCGAAGCTGAACCCCACGCTGCTGTACGCGATGGCAAGGAAGCCGGACGAAATGAGCTTGGACACCCGTTCCTTGCGGGGAAGCCGGCGGGCCCGCAGGGTTGCCTCGCTGGCCTGCCACAGCCCCAGGCCGAAGCAGGCCAGCACGCATGCCCACATGACGGCCGGGCCCCAGGCGTTGGCGGCGAGCTGCTCGATGGCGCCGGTAGGTTCCGCCTCGCCAGGCTGGCCGAAGGCCACGGCGATGGCAATGGCGCCGATGATCACATGCAGCAGGGCCATCACGGCGAAGCCCGTGCGCGCCAGGACGTCCAGGACTTTGTGGTTTGAGGCCTCCTCGACGGCGTCCGCGGCCTGGCTGATGGTGGATTCCCCGTCAGACATGGCTCAGCCGTTCATAGGTCCTTCGGCCCGCAGCTTTTCGGCGCCCGGCCCCTCGACGTGGACGGTGCAGCGGACCACGAGCTTCCCGGGGGCGTTGTCCAGTTCCACCAGGGAGTCGTCCGCACTCAGGACCGTGAACACCTGCGAGTCCGGCACCACGGACACACCCTTGGCCTTGGCCGTCTCCCGGGCGTTGCCCAGTGCCTCGTTCTGCAGGCCTTTTACGTATGCGTTCTCGTCTTCACGGGCCGGGTCCCCAAATGCCCAGCCGAACAATGTCCCTGTGTTTCCCATGGCGACGATATTACGCGTTCCGCTCTGGAAAGACGGGCTTTCGTAACATTAGTAAGTGTGCTTACCATGGGCGGGCCAAGACCCTGGCGGGACGCGGCAAGCGAAGTCCGCACGAGCGGCATCCCGGAACCATTTCGACGTTAGGAATCCACATCATGGCAGGAAATCTCATTGCCCGGTCAGTTCACGATCTGACGGCAGCGGCCTGGTTTGGCGGGTCGCTCATGGGCGCCATCGGCCTCAACGGTGCAGCGGCTGCGGCAAAGGATCCGTCCGAGCGCACCCGGCTCTCCAGCGCCGGCTGGATGAAGTGGGCGCCGTTCCAGACGGCGGCCTTCGCCTCGCACCTGGTGGCGGACCTGGCCATCGCCTGGGAGAACAAGGAGCGCATCGCCAAGCAGGAGGGCGTGGCCCGGGACACCGTGATCAAGACGGCGGTGACGGTGGCGGGCGCCGCTGTGACCCTGTATTCCGGCATCCTTGGCAAGAAGGTGGAAAAGCTCGCGGGTGAGGGCTCCGAGGGTGCCACGGAGCCCCGGCCGGATGCCTCTGACGAGCTGAAGGCTGCCCAGCAGCAGCTGAAGGTGCTCCAGTGGGTCATCCCCGCGTTTGCCGGACTGGTGGTCATTTTGGGCGCGAAGCACGGCGAGATGCAGCGCCCCAAGAACGTCTTCGCGGGCCTGCGGTCCTAGCAGGCCGGATGCCTGCCCGCGGGTAAGGGGGCAACGCACGACGACGGTCCGGCACCTG